>JBJEYH010000233.1:0-58449 GCA_051886675.1 Aristaeellaceae bacterium | reverse complement strand
ATACCGATGTGACGCTCCGCTACTGGTCCACCTGCAACAAGCCCTATACGGCCTACTCCAGCTACAAGGAGTCGCCCTTCCACGTGAAGCTGTCGGAAAACACCGGCGTGGACATCGAGTGGGAATTCCCCTCCGAGGGCGTGGACAACGCCACCGCCTACAACCTGATGATGACTGATTTCGAAAACTATCCGGACATCATCTTCTACAGCTTCGACAATCCCCAGGAGCTGATCGACAGCGGCATCCTGATCAATCTGGAGGACTACATTGAGTACGCCCCCAACCTGAAGAAGTACCTGGAGGAAAACCCTCTGGTGGACAAGGCCATCCGCACCGACGAGGGCGCGCTGTACATGTTCCCCTGGGTGCGCGGCGACGCCTGGCTGGCCACCTTCCGCGGGATGGCCGTGCGCGGCGACTGGCTGGAGGAGCTGGGTCTGGAGGTGCCTGAAACCCTGGACGAGCTGGATGCCGTCGCCCATGCCTTCAAGGAGCACTACGGCGCGTACTTCTCCACCTGCAACTCCTGGCTGTACGACAGCGGTATCAGCACCGCCTTCAACACCTGGGAGGAGTTCTACGTGGATGACGATCAGGTGGTGCATTACGGCCCCGCCAACGACGGCTGGCGCGAATACCTGACCTTCATGAAGTACTGGTACGACGAGGGCCTGATCGACCCCGACTTTGCCTCCGTGGATTCCAGCATCCTCAAGACCAAGGTCCTGAACAACGAGGTTGGCGTTTCCTATACCACGGGCGGCACCGTGAACACCTGGGTCAAGGAGCTGGAAGCCCTGGGCTCCCCCGCCGTGTGGACGCCCATCCTGAACCCCGTCAAGAACAAGGGCGACATCACGCCTCTGTCCCAGGTTGATCCGCTGACCACCGGCGGCGGCGCGGCCATCACCACCACCTGCAAGAACATCGAGGTTGCCATGCGCTTCCTGGACTACGCCTACAGCGAGGAAGGCGCCATGTACTACAACTTCGGCACCCTGGGCGAGACCTACACCATCGACGAGGATGGCAACGTGACCTACACCGACCTGATCATGAAGGACATGGACGGCGTCAACAATGCCATCGACAAGTACTGCGGCACCCAGTGGGCCACCGCGAGCATCCAGGACAAGCGCATGTATGTGCAGAAGAACGCGCCCATCGTCGTGGAGTGCATCGATACCTGGAACACCAACACCACGGCTTCCCAGCACAAGTTCAGCGGCGTATCCGCCACGGTGGACGAGGCCAACGAGCTGGCGCCCATGGAGACCGCGCTGAAGGACTACATGCAGGAAATGAAGCTGAAGGCCATTCTGGGTCAGGTCGACTTTGCGGACGACGCGGTCTGGGCCGACTACCTGGCGCAGCTGGAGCGGCTCGGCCTGCCCCGTATTCTGGAGATCAAGCAGGCGCAGCTGGACCGCAAGAACGCGCGCTAAGCTGACATAACCGGTCATACCTGGCGGGATGAATGGTGCCGGACGGACATTCATCCCGTCTTTGTTCAGAATAAAGGAGGCATTCGATGCAGCAGGTCATCACGGAAAGAAAGCCGACCTTCAGGGAAAAGCTGGCCAGGGAATGGAAAAAGAACAAATGGAAATACATTCTGCTGCTTCCTGTGGTCGTATACCTCATTCTCATCTGCTACAAGCCGATGTACGGCGTCATCATTGCTTTCAAGAACTACCGGCCCAACAAGGGCATCATGGGCAGCGAATGGGTGGGCTTCAAGCACTTCGCCACGCTGTTCAGCAGCAGGGATTTCCCCCGCATTCTGCGCAATACCTTCACCATCAGCGGACTGACCATCCTCTTCGGCTTCCCCGCCCCCATCCTGCTGGCGCTGCTGCTCAATGAGATTCACTGCGAGGCCTTCAAGCGCACCGTGCAGACCATCACCTATCTGCCCCACTTCATCGCCATGGTGATCATCTGCGGCCTGATCAAGTCCTTCTGCCTGTCGGACGGCCTGTTCAACGCCATCATCACCGCCTTCGGCGGAAAGGCTGAGCCCCTCCTGCAGCAATCGAAAAACTTCTACCCGATCTATGTGCTTTCGGACATCTGGCAGCAGGTGGGCTGGGGCTCCATCATCTACCTGGCCGCCATCGCCGGCGTGGATCAGGAGCAGTACGAGGCCGCCCGCATTGACGGCGCCGGCCGCCTGGCCCAGATCCGCTACATCACCCTCCCCGGCATCAAGACCACCATCGTGGTGATGTTCATCCTGCGCATGGGCGGCATCCTGAACGTGGGCTACGAGAAGATCCTGCTGCTGTACAACCCCGCCACCTATGACGTGGCCGACGTCATCTCCACCTACACCTACCGCGTGGGCCTGCAGGGCGGTCAGTGGAGCTTCTCCACGGCGGTGGGCCTGTTCAACTCCGTGGTCAACATCGTGTTCCTGGTCATTACCAACACCATCAGCAAAAAGTACAGCGGCAACGCACTGTACTGAGAGGAGGAGAGTCGCACATGAAAATCCGCAAGACCCGCGGCGATATCGTCTTTGACGTCCTCAATACGGTTTTCATGATCTTCATGATCATCGTGACGCTCTACCCGATGTACTATGTGGTCATTGCCTCCGTCAGCGACAATACCCGCCTGCAGGCCTTCAAGGGCATCATGCTCCTGCCCCAGGGCTTTACCCTGGGCGCCTACCGGCTGACCTTCCAGCATCCGCTGATCCTCTCCGGCTTCCGCAACATCCTGGTCATTCTGGCGCTCTACCTCCCCCTGAGCCTCCTCATGACCATCCTGTGCGCCAACTTCATGGCCGCCAGGGATCTGTGGATCAAAAAGCCGCTGGTGTTCTTCATCATGTTCACGATGTACTTTTCCGGCGGCCTGATCCCCACCTATCTGAACATCCGCTCCCTGGGCATGTACAACACCATCTGGGCCCTGGTGATTCCGGGATGCCTGTCGGTCTACAACGCCTTCATCGTGCGCACCGCCATCGAGGGCATTCCGGAGAGCCTGTATGAATCGGCCTATCTGGACGGCGCGGGCGAGCTGCGCATTCTCTTCAGCATCACCATTCCCCTGATCATCCCCACCCTGGCGGTGGTGCTGCTGTACTACGGCGTGGGCAAGTGGAACGAATGGTTCAACGCCTCCATCTACATCAAGGACAATACCAAGCTGCCCATCCAGAACATTCTCCGCTCCATCCTCATCGAGAATTCCGACGTGCTCAACGCCAAGGAATACGGTGATTCCGTCGCCAATTCCTTCACCGAAACCATCAAGTATTCCGCCATCGTGGTCTCCACGCTGCCGATCCTGTGCATCTATCCCCTGCTGCAGAAGCACTTCACCAAGGGCGTGATGATCGGCGCCGTCAAGGGGTAATGAAAATATCGCAAATTGGCCTTTCGCCGGAAGGCCAATTTGTGATATATTGTCCTGTGTACTGCCCCCCGCGGAACCGAGATTACGGAGAGATTTCACATGAGGAAACGCTGGCAGCAATTCCGCAATGCGCGCCTGTCCACCAAGCTGACCCTGATCTTCCTGATCGGCGTGGTCATACCCTTCGAGGTCATCAGCATACAGGCCATGCTGGGCATTGCCGTCAGGAGCCAGCAGGCGCTGCTGGATACCGCCCGGCTCAGCTACGAGCAGGCGGGCTCCTACCTGGAGTACCGCTACCGCGACGCCTGGCAGACCGCCGCCACCCTGATCGGCGACGATTCGCTCCGCCGGGGGTTCCAGCGGTCGCCGGACAGCATGTCCACCAGCGAGCAGGTGACGCTGTACGACACGGTGCTGGATCGCATCGAGACCATCGCCTCCATCCAGAACCTGAAGCGGATCCGTTTCTATGTGGACGACGGCTTCATCTTCTCCAGCGTGGCCGAGCGGTTCGGGCCGGTGAGCGCGCTGCCCGAGGCGCTGCGGCGCTCCGCCGACAGCAAGGGCACCAGCCGCCTGAACTGGGTGCTGCAGGCGGAAAACGCGTCGCTCACCGCCGCCGCGGGGATCACCTCGCCCGATGATCTGCTGATCAACACCGCCTATCTGGTGGTGGAGATGGATTTGTCCGCCATCAGCACGCTGCTGGAGCGCAGCAACGTGGCCGACGGGCAGATCACCGTCCTGCTGACCGAGGAGGGGCTGCTGGCCTCCAGCGACGCGGAGACGCCCGGGTGGATCTGCGAGGAGCTGCAGCTGTTCATCCAGCGGCAGCAGACCTCCTTCGCCATGTGCGACACCCCCCACGGCCGCTGGTACATGTCCCTGCAGCGCATCCCCTATTCCAACGCGTACCTGCTGTCCCTGCTGCCCCGCAGCGCCAGCTGGAAAAGCGCCGTCAGCACGCTGACGTTCATGATCGTATCCCTGCTGGCGGTGTCCCTGCTGACCTGCTTCACCTACAACTGGCTTGCCAGCGACATTGCCGGCCGCATCGACCGGCTGAACCGTTCCTTCGACGAGGTGGGGCAGGGACGGTATCTGCCCGTGGAGCGGATCGACTGCATGGACGAAATCGGCGAGCTGACCGTCAACTACAACGGCATGGCGGAAGAGCTGGAGCATCTGATGCAGGAACAGTTCCGTCTGGGCAAGAAGATCTCCCAGGCGGAGCTTATGGCGCTGCAGTCGCAGATCAACCCGCACTTCCTGTACAACACGCTGGACATGATCAAGTGGATGGCCCAGGGCGGTCAGCTGGAGGACGTCACCGAAACCGTGGAGAACCTGACCGCCTACTACCGGCTGACGCTGAACCGCGGCAAGAGCGTGATCAGCATCGGCGACGAGCTGCGGATGTGCGCGGTGTACGTGAGCATCCAGCAGAAGCGCTTCGGCGACAGCTTCGCCTTTGAGGTGGAGGTGGACGACGCCCTCCGCAGCTGCGCCATTCCCAAGATCACCCTGCAGCCGCTGGTGGAAAACGCCATCGTCCATGGCATCCGCGAGCGGAAAGCCGCCGGCGGGCTGATCCGCATCACCGGCACCCTGCGGGAGGGCCGGATCCTCCTGACGGTGAAGGACAACGGCATCGGCATGACCATGGGCGGCATACCCAGCAAAACCGGCAGCGGCTACGGCATGCGGAACATCCAGCAGCGGCTGCGGCTGTTCTTTGACACCCACGACGTGATGACCCTGCACAGCATCAAGGGCATCGGCACCACCGTGACGCTGTCCATTCCCGCCTGGCAGACGGACGCCGAGGAAACGCTGCGCCGGGCGGAGGCCCTGGACGGGCAGTATCCGGCCGGCATGGAGGATGAGAAGCCCTGACAGCGCGCAGGTGTGCCGCGGGATCCGGCGGATTCCGGGCATCGGGCGGCGATCCCCCGTGCGCCGGCCAGTCCGCCGCGGGCCGGGCATCCGGACCCTGCCGGGCGATATGAGGTGATGTGACGTGAAGAACCACCGTTCCAGTCCCAGGCGGCTGCTGATCATGACCGCCGCGGTATTGCTGACGTCGGCGCTGATTGCGGCGGCGGCGCTGATGATGTACCTGTTTGCGCAGACCTCCGCCGTCCCCGAGCAGGCCACGAAGACCATCCAGGTGGTCAGCATGGGCGCCGCGCCCGCCTGCGGGATGGATCGCTTCTACGAGGAGCTGGACGCGCTGACGGTGCCCGAGCTGGGCATCCGGGTGCGCGTGGAGTACATTCCCTGGGGGCAGGAGGGCATCCGGCTGTCCCGGGTGATCCAGAACGGCGAGGCGGATATTCTCTGCGGAGGCGCGTGGAGCTACTACTCCGACTATGCGCAGAAGAACGCCTTTGTGGATCTGGAGCCGCTGCTGGACGTCGTGCCCGCGCTGAAGCAGGCGCTGATGGACTTTGCCGGCCCGGAGTATCTGAGCATCGTGGGGACCAACGGGGGCCTGTACGGCATTCCGGAGATGATCTCCGCGCCGACCATCTACGGCGTGCTGTACCGGGAGGATCTGCGGCTGGCCTGGGGGCTGGAGGAGCTGACGGACTTCGACGCCCTGGAAAGGTATCTGTACCGGGCGGCGCAGGAGGGCTACGACGCCCCCGTGTGCGACGAGGGCATCATGTATCACCTGTGGAACCTGATCGCGGGCAACCGCTACATGTTCATCCCCAACATGGGCGATCACTTCGTCGTCCGCCTGGAGGATCCCGGCCACGCCTGCCTGTGGTACGAAATGCCGGAATACCGTCAGTGCCTGGAGATCCTGCAGCGCTGGTATCAGGACGGCATTGTCCGCCAGGACATCCTGGTGGGCATGCAGCGGGAGAACACCGCGGACATGGCCCTCGACCGCATGTGCATCGACATGACCAGCCATCTGGACGCGGTGGACAAGTACTATATCCCCGTCATCATGGATGCGAACCCGGATTATCAGCTGCGCTTCCTGCCCTGCGGGATGCTGGCGGAGGGCTTCCCCTATTACAAGGGCATGCCCAGCAGCACGATGGTCTCCATCTCCTCGCGCTCGGCGTCCTGCGGGGAAGCGCTGCGGTTCATCGAGAAGGTCTTCACGGACGAGCGCTACGCCCATCTGGTGCGCTACGGCGTGGAGGGGCTGAACTACGTCAATCAGGGCGGCAGCCTGTCCTATGAGGGCATTGCCAGCGACAACATCCACCGCAGCTGGACGGGCATGAACAACGATCTGTTCAAGCTGCCCAGCGCCTCGGCGTATCCGTCCTGGAACGAGAGCCTGCAGCAGGCGCGGGGCTTTGTGGCCGATCAGATGGCGCTGCAGAACACCCGGGATCCCTTCGCGGGCTTCTCCTGCGACATGACGCAGTGCCGCACGGCGCTGGAAACCTTCACCGAGCTGGTCAGCGGCAAATGGCGGATGCTGAACTGCGGCGTGACGGCGTCGGTGGAGGAGGATCTGGCCGGGATGCTGGCCGCCCTGCACGACGCCGGGTCGGAGGAGGTGCTCGCGGATCTGAACGGCCAGCTGGCGGCATGGTTTGCCCGCGCAGATTGAACCTGACAGGAGGTGAACGCGCATGCGGATCCTGATTGCGGATGACGAGCGGTATACCCGCGAGGGCATTGCGGGCAGCATCGACTGGGAGAAGTACGGCATTGACTGCGTCATGCAGGCCGAGGACGGCGAGCAGGCCCTGGACATCGCCTCCTGGCTCCAGCCGGAGATCGTGCTGACGGACATCAAGATGCCCCGGAAAAACGGCATCGAATTCGTCGAGGAGATGAAGAAAACCTGCCGGGCGCACATTCTCTTCATGAGCAGCTACATGGAAATCGAATATCTGAAGAGCGCCATCCGCCTGTCCGCGGTGGAGTACATTCAGAAGCCCCTGAACATGGCGGAGCTGGAGGACGCGCTGGCCAAAACGGTCCGCCTGGTCTACAGCGATCAGCAGCACGCGTCCAATGCCGAGCAGGCCCGCGCGCTGTATACGCTGATGCTGACCTGCCATCCCTCCGCCATCCGGCAAAGCCCCCTGAAGCCCCACATCCCCGGGGACATTGAGGCGTGGTACTGCGTGCTGTGCGCCTGCGACGCGGGGCGCATGGGCGAGGTGGCGGAGATCCCCCGGGAGGAGATCCTGTCCGCGGTGCGGGAGGACGCCTATCCCATGCTGGGCGTGAAGCGCAGCGATCTGGCCGTGCTGCTGCTGGGCACGCCGTCCGGCAGGCCGCCGGACTGGCAGGCGCTGACGACCCGGCTGGCGGGCATCGACCGGCTGCGCCACATCGCCTACGCCCCGGAGGCCGCGCCGCTGTCGGCGCTGTGGCAGCGCTTCGAGCAGGCGCAGGCCGCGCTGGACGCCGCGTTTTTCCGTCCGGATCAGTTCGCCTTCCGCGCCGACGGCACGCAGGCCGTCATGGACAGCCTGGATACCGAGAAGATCCGCGAGTTCGAGATGCTGCTGAAGAACCAGTCCCCCAACCTGCTGGAGTGGACGAACGGCTTCTGCCAGCACGTCTGCCAGGGGAGCTATCCGGTGGAGATGGTCAAGTCGTTCTACTTCGCCTTCCTGCAGGCCACAATGGAGATGTATCCCGACCTGAGCAATTCCATCGCCATCGCCCGCGGGGAGCCCATCGAGCCGGAGCAGCTGTGGCAGACCATCTCCGGCGCGCGGAACATCCATGTCCTGCAGAACATTCTCACCAACGCCATCACCCTGTGCAGCCGCGAGGGCGAAGCCGAAACCCGCAGCCGCTGCATCCGGGATACGATCCAGTTCATCCGGGCCAATTACCAGAACGCGGAGCTGAGCCTGACGGACATCGCGGAGGCGGTGCATCTGACGCCGGCCTATCTCAACACCAGCTTCCGCAACGAGACGGGCAGCACCATCAAGCGCTACCTGACGAATTACCGCATCGAGCAGGCCCAGAAGCTGCTGCGGGACGAGCATTACCGCTCCAAGGAGATCGCGGCCTGCTGCGGCTTCTGCGACAACGGCTACTTCACCAAGGTATTCCGGCGCTGGACCGGCATGACGCCTCTGGAATACAGGGATCGCTTTTTTGAAGGAGATGGGAACCATGGCAAAGGAACTTGAGGCCCTGCTGGACAAGGCCCGCGCGGCGTATGCCCGCTGCGGCGCGGCCGCGACGGACGCCAACCGCGCCATGCTGGAGGACATGATCGCCCAGGCGGAAGCCGTGCTGCGCGGCGAGGAGCCGGTGCATCTGTCGGGCAGCCGGAGCTTCCTGCGCATGACGCAGGCGGACTGGGAGCGGTACGTGATCGCCCATCCGGTGATGTACGGCTTCGACGCGCAGCCCGGCCAGCCGGAGACCTACGGGCTGGAGAAGGCCCTTGCCTGGTTTGTGCAAAGCTGCACCGCGCCCGTGGACGCGGCCACGCCGCGCAGCATACCCGCGATGGCCTTTGAGACGGACGAGGACGATCTGCTGCTGTTTTCCCGGGCGGAATGGCAGGACATCCGCGGGCGTCTGACGCAGGATCCGGCCCTTCAGGCGGTGTACGCCAAAATCAAGGCCATCGCCGACCGCACCACGGAGGAAGCCCTGCAGCGCATCCGGGACGCCACCTGGCGGGACGGCGCGCGCCTGCCCCCGGAGGAGGATCTGTTCAGCGACACCGCCAAGGGGCTGAACATCTCCGTGCCGGAGGGCGCGGCCGCGCTGCGGATCAGCTACGACTTCCCCGACGGCCGGGGCTGGCGGGTGAGGCAGCTGCGGCTCAGCGGCGCGGCCACCGGCGATCAGCACGGCGAGGCGGAGCTGACCGCCGCCCCCGGCGTCACCAGCCTGGCCTCGGGGGTGGCCTTCCCCGTCCAGGGGGGCAGCATGTACACGCTGCATTTCATGATCGACCAGCGGGAGAAGCTCCGCGAGGACATTCGGGTGCGGCTGCGCTTCGAGGACGCCCGCGGCGCGGAGGTGGGCCGGCAGACCCTCCCCTACAACCGGAAGGCCTGGTATCCCGCCATCTTCTTCAACCTGGACATGCAGTGCAACGCCATCTGCCACGCCCTGACCGGCGAGGAGGCCTATGCCCGCAAGGCCATCGCGCTGATGCTGCTGTTCCTGGACGATTTCGCCCAGGGCGCGCTGTACTGGCTGGTGTACAACCAGCGGCCGGAGGCCCGGGACAATTACGGCGCGGTGCAGGCGGGACGCAATCTGGCGGCGACGGCCATGACCTGGGCGCTTGTCCGGCGGAGCATGTCCGCGGAGGATACGGCGCGCTTCACCAACCTGTGCGTCTTCCTCCTGCACGACGTGCTGGATCTGCGGGACCGCACCTGTCTGACGGACGAGCGGGCCCAGCGCGGCACCGGCAACTGGCAGACCGACATGTGCATCGGGGCGGCCATGCTGGCGGCGGCGGTGCCGGGCATTCCCCACCGCAAGGCGTGGATCATGAACGCCGAGAAAATCCTCTCCGCCCAGATGCGCGTCAACCTGAACGGCGACGGCTCCTGGCCGGAATCCCTGCGGTATCATCACGCCGCGCTGGAGCATCTGTGCACCTTCGCCCGCTTCTGGGAGCATGAAACCGGGGAGAACTGGTTCGCGTCCCATCACCTGGACAGGATGTTCGCCTATTCCATCGGCACGCAGCTGCCGCCCAACCCGTATTTTGACGGGCACGTCAGCACCCCGCCCTTCGGGGATCACAGGCTGGGCGGCGGCAGCGAGTATCATCTGCTGGGCAGCTGGGCAGCGCGGGTGGCCGCGGACGATCCGCAGCTGGGCGCGCAGATGCTGGATACCTGGCACAGGGCCGGATGTCCCGCCCGGGAGCCGGGGGGCGAATCCATCGTGGCGGAGCTGCTGGCGCTTCCCGCCGCGTGCAGCCCTGCGCCCTGCGATCCCTCCTACCGCACCCGGAGCCGGCATTTCCCGGACGCGGGCCTGACGCTCCTGCGCAACGGCGAAGCCTGTCTGGCCGTGATGTGCAGCCCCCGCAAAATCGGCCACGGCCATCTGGATCAGGGATCCTTCATCTACTGCTGGCGGGGCCTGCCCCTGGTGATGGATTCCGGCATCGAAGGGTATTTCGACGCGACCACCCAGTGGCACATCAGCTCCCTGTCCCACGCGTGCATGCTCTTCGCCTCCGACGCCCTGCCCGCGGAGGATACCACCGCCATCAACCTGTCCGCCGGGAACTACACCCGCAAGCGCGGCTGGTGCGATACGCCGGTATCCTCGGAGCTGCTGGAGCTGTCCATGGAGGGCGGGACGCAGCACATCCTCATGCGCATCGCGGATCCGGACGGCCGGGGCGCGCACGTCCGCCGGCTGACCCTGGACAGCGACGGCACGGTGCTGATCGAGGATCGGGTGACGGGCTACGACGGCGAGGTGCTGTTCTGCCTGCCCATGCTGGCGCAGGAGGCGGTCATCGCCCGGACGGTCTGCGGAACCTGCGTGCAGGGCAAGGGCTACGACGGCGCCGACCTGCTGGTGGACGTGCTCAGCCCCGTGCGGGACATCTGGGCCGAGGAGGGCCGCATCACCCCCATGCATCCCGGCCCGACACCCCAGAGCATGCCCTTCCTGCGGATCAGGGCCCATGCGTCGGACGGCTTCACCGTGCGCCTGCGCGGCGTATGCAAATGAAAGGAGCAAGCGGTATGTTCACGGAATGGACCCTGAGCAACCAGGAACGGGCCTGGGCGGGCGACGTCTGGTGCAAGCTGGAAAACAAGATGGCCCGCGTCAGC
This sequence comes from Aristaeellaceae bacterium, assembly GCA_051886675.1. Classification (GTDB taxonomy): domain Bacteria; phylum Bacillota; class Clostridia; order Christensenellales; family Aristaeellaceae; genus UBA11524. The sequence continues at coordinate 47,299 of JBJEYH010000233.1, read as the reverse complement.
GAAAAATCCCGGGACAAGATCCCCTACCTGACCGTGCACGGCGTGCATGACGACCGTTCCGCCACGGATCGGCCGTGGAACGAGGGCGACGGCCTCAGCTGGTGGACCAACGGCTTCTGGGGCGGGCTGATGTGGCTGATGTACCACGAAACCGGCGACAGCCGCTACGCGGAGATCGCCCGGATCTCCGAACGGAAAATGGACGCCTGCTTCGACAGCTTCTACGGGCTGCATCACGACGTGGGCTTCATGTGGCGGCCCACCGCCGCGGCGGACTATGATCTGACCGGCAATCCGGACGCCTGCCGGCGCGCGCTGCACGCCGCGACGCTTCTGGCCGGACGCTTCAACCCCGCGGGGAACTACATCCGCGCCTGGAACAGCGCCCCCGGCAGCGACAACGACAACAGCGGCTGGGCGATCATCGACTGCATGATGAACCTTTCCCTCCTCTACTGGGCGACGGAAAAGACCGGCGATCCCCGCTTCCGGCACATCGCCATGCGCCACGCGGATACCGCCATGCATGCCTTTGTCCGCAGGGACGGCTCCGTCCGGCACATCGCCGTGTTCGATCCGGAGAGCGGCGCGTACCTGCACTCCCTGGGCGGACAGGGCTATGCCCACGGCTCCTCCTGGACGCGGGGGCAGGGCTGGGGCGTGTACGGCTTCATGATCAGCTACCGCCACACCGGCGAGGAACGCTACCTGCGCACCGCCGAGGCCATCGCGGACTATATCGTGCCCAACATTCCGGAAAGCGGCATCATCCCGATTGACTTCCGCCAGCCGCCGGAGCCCGCCTGGGAGGATTCCTGCGGCGCGTGCGTCATCGCCTGCGGCCTGCTGGAGCTGGCCAGGGCCTGCGATATCCCCGAGGCGAAAAGGAAGCTGTATCTGGACAAGGCCCTGCTGATCCTCCGCGCCATTGACGAAAAGCGCGCCGACTGGAGCGACAGCTGCGACAGCATCGTGCTGAACTGCAGCGGCGCCTATCACGACGCACAGCATCACTTCACCATGATCTATGCGGATTACTATTTTGCCGAAGCCATCGCCCGGCTGCGGGGCAGCATGCTGCAGATGTGGTAAGCGGCCCTCTCCCCGGCGCAAGTAACGCTGCAAAGGAGCATCATCATGACTGAAATCATCATCCGGGACGATCTGATTCATCTTCGCAACGACCGCATCAGCTATGTGATCGGGCTGATGGAGGGCGGCTTTCCGGTGCATCTCTACTTCGGGCGGCGGCTGCGGGAGTACCATACGGCCTCCGTGCTGCGCCGGCACCGTCTGGCGGAGGACGGCGCCTTCTCCGTGCAGAACTGCGCCATGAACCATGTGCCCCAGGAATATCCCTCCTGCGGGCTGGGCGACATGCGCGAGGGCGCGCTGATCGTGCGCCGGGCGGACGGCACGGCCTCCTGCGACCTGCGCTTCGTATCCGCCGAGGTGCTCGAGGGCAAGTACGCGCTGCCCGGGCTGCCCGCCGCCCACGGGGACAACGCCCGCACCCTGCGCCTGACCCTCGCCGACGCGCTGCTGAACATGACCGTCACGCTCCTGTACGCCGTCTTCGACGACTGCGACGTGATCGCCCGCAGCGCGGTCATCGTCAACGGCGGCGACGCGCCCCTCGTGCTGGAGCGCGCGGCCAGCCTCTGCCTGGATCTGCCGGACGCCCGCTACGACCTGATCACCCTTTCCGGCGACTGGGCCCGGGAGCGGGACGTGATCCGCCGCCGCCTCATGCCGGGGCATCAGGGCGTATCGAGCCTGCGGGGCGCCAGCAGCCATCAGGCGTCGCCCTTTGCCGCGCTGGTCAGGCCCGAAACCACCGAATTCACCGGCGAAGCCATCGGCGCGGCGCTGGTCTACTCGGGCAGCTTCTACGCCGGCGCGGACGTGGACGAGCAGGGCGCCGTCCGGCTGCTGATGGGGCTGAACGACCGTCATTTCCGCTGGACGCTGCAGGCCGGGGAAGCCTTCCACGTTCCGGAGGCCGCGCTGGTCTACAGCGACAGGGGGCTGGACGGCATGAGCGCGCAGTTCCACACCCTGTGCAGGGAGCATATCGTCCGCGGACGGTACGCCCATGCGCCCCGCCCTATTCTGCTGAACAACTGGGAGGCCACCTATTTCAACTTTGACGAGGACAAGCTGGTGCGCATCGCCGAAAAGGCGGCGGAGATGGGCATTGAGCTGTTCGTGCTGGACGACGGCTGGTTCGGCCGCCGGGATGACGACGCGACCTCCCTGGGCGACTGGAAGGTGGACGGCCGCAAGCTCCCCCATGGCTTGAAGCGGGTGGTGGACCGGGTGCATGCCATGGGCATGCGGTTCGGCCTGTGGTTCGAGCCGGAAATGATTTCCCCGGAAAGCGACCTGTACCGCGCGCATCCGGACTGGGCCATGCAGATCGCCGGCCGCGAGCCGATTCAGGGCCGGAATCAGCTGATCCTCGACCTGTCCCGGGAGGACGTGTGCGATTTCGTCTACCACGCCGTGGCGGACATTCTCCGGGAGAACGGCATTGACTACGTCAAGTGGGACATGAACCGCAACTTCAGCAATGTGGGATCCGTCACGCTTCCCGCCGCCCGGATGCCGGAGCTGCCCCACCGCTACATGCTGGGCCTGTACAGCGTGCTGGAGCGGCTCCAGGCGGATTTCCCGGAGGTGCTGTTCGAAAGCTGCGCCTCCGGCGGCGGCCGCTTCGACCTGGGCATGCTGTACTACATGCCCCAGACCTGGTGCAGCGACAACACCGACGCCGTCAGCCGCTGCCGCATCCAGTACGGCACCTCCATGGTGTTTCCGCCCTTTGCGATGGGCGCGCACATCAGCGCCGTGCCCAATCACCAGACCGGCCGCGTCACGCCCCTGATGACCCGGGCCAACGTCGCCATGAGCGGCTGCTTCGGGTTCGAGCTGGATCTGAACCTGCTCACCGGGGACGAGCTTGCGCAGGTGCGGCAGGCTGTATCCCGCGTCAAGCGTCTGCGGGAGACGCTGCTGTACGGCGACTTCCACCGGCTGCTGAGCCCCTTCGACGGCCATGACACGGCCTGGATCACCGTATCCGCGGATCAGCGGGAGGCCGTCCTGATGGCCGTGCGCGATCTCGCCCAGCCCAACGCGTCCCCGCTGCTGGTGCGTCTGGCAGGGCTTGATCCCCGCCTGCAGTACCGCGTGGAGGAAACCGGCGAAGTCTACGGCGGCGACGAGCTGACGTACAGCGGATACGGCATAGCCTTCCCGCAGGGCGACGCCGCGTCGGTCAGCCTGACGCTTCGCGCGCTCTGACGCCGCCCCGCATACTCCCGGTCTGACAGACAACGCCCCGTGCCTGCCGTGTTGTACGGCCTGCACGGGGCGTCTTTTTTTGGGGGGCGGATTATTCTCTGCTGCCGAAGGCCTTCCCGCGGGCATGGATCGCCGGCGCGTCAGGCCTGCCGCGGATCCAGGGCGGCCTGCGCGCGCAGGCTGAAGTACAGCCCCCAGTCCTGATCGTTGGCATAGGGATCGAAGGCATTGCCCGGGCAGCCGTTGGTGAACGCGGGATAGATGCAGGCGCAGGAGGCGCGTCCGTCCGGGAAGATCAGCGGCAGGACGCCCCGCAGGCTGTCCTCCGCCCGCCGGAGGTAGTCCGTCCGGCCGGTCAGGCGGGCGTAGCGCAGGAACACGTTGCCCGTGATGCCGCTCCAGTAGTGGGGCAGCGTATCCCCGAACAGCCGCCGCTTCCCGAACCAGTAGCCGTCCCAGTTGCGCAGCGCAACCTCGTGGCAGTGATAGTCCGGCTGACTGCCGTTGAACAGCTCCAGCAGCCGCAGGTGCTGCTCCGCCCCGCGCAGGTACTGCTCCTCGCCGGTGATCTCGTACATCTGCAGCAGAACGTCCGCCGCCGGGCCGACGATGCTCTGCTCAAAGGCAACCTCAAAGGGCGGATAGTTCACGCCCGTCTCCAGCAGCGTCTGCGCGTGGAGGCGCTCCCAGGCGCGCAGCCCGTCCCGCTCGGCCAGCAGCTGCGCCCCGGTCAGGGCCTCGTCCAGCTCCGCCAGCGGCATCTCGATCGGGTAAAAGCGCACGCCGTCCTCATGGGCGTAGAACCGGATGGCGATCCGGTGCGCCAGCCGCAGATGCTCCATTTGCCCGTTCAGCCGGTACAGCGACAGGAAGAAGCGCATGAACCAGGGATAGTTGTAGGTGCGCTTGAAGCTCTTGTCGCGGCCGATATCGTTGAATACCACGCCGGTATCCCCGTCCACCAGCTCCCGCAGCACATAGGCGGCGTACGCGTCCAGGCTGGCCCGGAGGGCTCCGTCCGGATCGTCGCCCCCCTGAAGGAGATACTCCGCCATCAGGATGCCCATGCAGATCCGCTCGCGGCCGCCGTTGAAGTCGTTCTCCGGGGTGTAGACAGGGCGTTCCTCCTCGTTGTCGTAGGCCAGATAGGCCCCCTGCAGACACCGGAGCTCCCCGCGATACTGCTGATGCTCCCGCAGAAAGCGCACGCGCCTTTCCGCCAGCGCCGCGGGCGAGGGATGGGTCAGCACCCGGCACCAGGTGCGGATGACCTCGCCGTTATCCTGCACGGCTTCGATGCGGAAGGTGTGCTCGCCCGGCTCCTGCGCCCGCCAGCGCAGGGTGTAGACGTTGTCCTCCCCGCGCAGCGCTTCGCCGTCCACCCGCACGCCCCGCGCCGCGAAGCCCGGACGGATGCTCAGCACGCCTTCCTCGCCGGGATGCAGCACATAGCGGCTGGCCTCCGCATGGACGTACCGGCTGTATGCCGGCAGCCTGCGGAAGAAGTCCGCTTTCCCCTCGTGGGGGAAGATCGTCCAGGCGATCTCCCGGGTTTCGCCGGCCTGCCACACGTCCGCCGACGGATGCAGCACCATCCAGCCGCGGTCATTGGCAAGCGGGCCGTTGTGCTCCACGCTGTAGCTGTCCAGGCTCCCGCTGGTCAGCACCAGCCCCAGATGCGGCGCCTCCCCGCCCATGCGCAGCCCCATGGCCCAGGATACCTGTCCCCCGCAGAACAGATGCACATGCGCCCGGCGGGTCAGGCACAGGTCGGTTCTTTCATAGCGGTTGTCCAGGGGCAGGGTGATGCCGATGGCATGCCGGTGCGTCATCACCGGACGGTCGGCGGTGTTCGTCAGGCGGATGACCGTGTGCCATACATCGCCCTCCCGGGTGGTGTCCACCTCCGACGCCAGCCATTGGGGCGCGCGCACCTCCGCGTAGGGCACGTCCGGCCGCAGCCAGTTCATGCGGTGCCTGTCGCGGGAAAAGATGATTTCCGTCAGCGCCATGCCTGCTCCTCCTTCTTTCGCAGCGCCGTTTGCGCCCGGTCGTTCAGATGACGCGTCCCCCCGGCCCGCATGCCTGCGGCGCGCACCGTTCCTTGTCCCGGCTGCCCGGGGGCTCCGTCAGTCGGCCCGCCCCAGTCGGAGCGCGACCACCCGCGGCGCAAAGCCTTCCACCGACAGCGTCAGCCGGGCTTCCCCCGCCTGATGCCCCGCCCTGACCATCACCAGCAGATGCCCGTTGTTCAGCGTCTGCTCCGGATCGTCGAAGGGCCGGAGGGAATAGGCGTTGCCGTTGTCCGCCAGGAAGGATGCCGGGCCCTCCAGGGCGATATGCACCTTCCGGTCCTCCAGCATGTAGCGGCGGCCGTGGACGTCCTCCAGCGTCAGGTCGATCATCGCCACGCTCCGGCCGTCGGCGGGAAGCTCCGTCCGGTCCGCCGCGACGGTCAGGGCCGCGGCCTCATGGTCGGAATACAGCACGTCCTCGGCGACCTTCCGCCCGGCGATGTAGCCCTCCGCCCGCAGCACCCCCGGAATGTAGGGCAGCTGGAAATGGATCATCCCGTCCGGGAAATCCTGCAGACGGCCCACGCGCACCGTCTGGCTGTTCTGGTACAGCTTCACCGTGTCGCAGTTGGTCATGGCGGCCACGTGGAAGACCTTCTCAAACTGCGTGTACTTCCAGTGGGCGCGCATCTGCGGAAAGCCCCACAGCCCCCGCGCGCCGTCCCAGGGCTCCGACTCGTCGTACACGCCGATCTTCAGCACAGGGTCGCTCCGCCAGTGGGCCGCGCAGTACCAGGCCCGCAGCTTCCAGTCCGCGGTGGAATCCAGAAGGTTGCCCGTCCAGCCCCGCAGCGGCCAGAAGGTCGCCTCGCCCAGATAATCGATCCCCGCCCAGACCAGCGCGCCGCAGACCCAGTCATACCGCCGGACGATGGCATAGGGGCTTTCCGGGCTGACCTGCACGGCGTTGAGGGCCTTCTCGTCCAGACGGTAGAGGGTGCGCACCTCGCTGCCGATGATCGGCTTGCGGATGCCGTATTCCCGCATTTTCTCATAGAAGTGCTCCATGTAGTTGCCGCAGACCACGTCCACCAGCTCGGCGTAGCGGCGCAGGGCCTCCAGCTTGCGGCCCATGGGCGTCACGTCGTTGAAGTCCCGCAGCACGAAGCCGATGAGCACCGCCGTGACCGCACGGGTGGGATCCAGGCTGCGAACCTCCGCCACCAGCTCCCCGAGGTAGGTGTAGAATTTCTCCGAGAACTGATGGCTGATCTCATTGCCCACGCTCCACAGGGTGATGGAGGGATGGTTGGCGTCCCGGCGGATCATCGCGGCCAGGTCGGCATAGCGGTCCTCCCAGACGCGGTCGAAGTACATGCCGCAGCCTTCCCACTTGTCGCACAGCTCGTCCACCACCAGGAAGCCCAGCTCGTCGCACAGGTCGTAGAACGCCTCGGCCATGGGATGATGGGCGCAGCGGATGGTGTTGGCACCGGTTTTCTTCAGCGAGAGCAGCCGCCTGCGCCAGACCTCGGCGGGCACCGCCGCGCCGCATACCCCGCCGTCATGGTGAAGGTTCACGCCCCACAGCTTGGTTTTCACCCCGTTGAGGAGGAAGCCCTCCTCCGTGTCGAACACCGCGGAGCGGATGCCGAAGCTGCTCTCCTGGGCATCGCCCGGCAGGGCGACGCGGGCGCGGTAAAGATACGGCGTGTCCGGCGACCAGAGCCGCGGATGGCGGATGTCGAACGTCCAGCGGGTCACCCGCTGCGCAGGGCAGGCTTCCGCATGGATGAGCTGTCCGTCCGGGCCGAAGATGCTCAGGGTCATCTCCAGCCCGGCCACGTCGCCCTCCGCCTCCGCCGTGACCACCACGCTGGCCGTTTCGCACCGGATACCCGCCACGTCCGGCACGTCGCCGCTGGGGCCCTTGTGGATGGGCTCGGCCACAATGCGCAGCCCGTCATGCGCCAGATGCGCGGCGTCGTCCGTCAGCAGCCACACGTCGCGGCAGATGCCCGCGCCCGAATACCACCGGTCGCCGCTGGCGAAGCCTTCCCCCTCATGGACACGGTTGTCCACGCGGACGGCCAGCAGGTTTTCCCCGTCGAAGCGGAGCGCATCGGTCATGTCGCACAGGAAGGGCACGTACCCGAAGGCATGCCCGCCGATGCGCTGTCCGTTCAGGAACACCTCGCTGAAGCGCTGCACGCCGTCAAACAGCACCCGCACGCGCCTGCCCCGCCAGGCCTCCTCCGCCGTGAAGCGCAGCCGGTATACGCCCACCTGCTCCCGGGGGAAGTAGCCCTGCGCGCCCCCGCCGGGCGCATCCGGCGTACGGGGCTGCCGGATCTGCCAGTCATGGGGCAGGGTTACTGCCTGCAGGGCGCTGTCATCATAGGCGGGAAGCACGGCGGCTTCATCCTCCGTGAGCCCGAAACGCCAGCCGTCGACCAGGAGAAGGCGATCCATGTCCATCGTGTTGTCTCCTTTCCGGGGGATGTCCCGGTTTGTCCTGCATGAGAAATTCGTGCCATGGGCGAAGGTTTCCTGTGCCGCGCGGAAAAATCCCGCGTCCTCCCCCGACAGCCGGAGGGCGGCGGTCAGCAGCTCGCTGAAGGTGCCGTGGCCGAAGCGCTCCACCCACCGGGCGTTCGGCCCTGATTTCCGTCCAGGTGCTGAACTCGCGGGCCTGACGGGGGCCGTAACCGCTGTTGGCGTCCATGAAGGAACGCGCAGGCCGATCCATCCAGATATCCGCCTTTTCGCCCGTGGAGAAGACCGCGCCTTCGCCGGGATGAACATGTCCCCGCCGCAGGGGATGCCCCGGTTTTCGCGGCAGGTCTTCCGGTTGTCCATCCGGCAGCCGACCCACCGTACCCCCGCCCGGCGGCCCGCGGATCCTGTATGCCCGGACGTGCGCGGACGCAAAAACGCCCTCCCGCCGCGACGCTGAACCAGTCAACGCCGCGGCAGGAGGACCGCTGTTTCTGTCCGGCCATCCGCCGCGCAGGGATGCCGGCAGTGCGCCTCCGAGCCGCCGGATCCCGGACGCCCCGCCGGCCGCGCGTCACGTCCGCGGCTTCCGCTCTTACGGACGGAAGGGCGCGAACCACGTCGCGTCGGCGGGCCAGTACTGCGCCGTCTGATCCGGGCTGAGCTGCTGCGCCTCCGCCGACGCGTACACCGCCGCCTCCACCATGGAGACCGCGCCGTCCCCGTTGGCATCCGCCAGCAGCGCGCAGGCCTGATCGGTTACGCCGTTCCAGCCGAAGCCCCTGCACAGGCAGTAGGTGAAGATCCCCATCACCCGGGAGGCGCCGTCGCTGGCGATGCTGTCCTCGTACGACAGCTCCTGCGGCCCCGCCGCGCTGATGACGTAATAGCCCTCCGCGTTCAGCTCGCCCCTTCCGCGCGAGGTGAACGCCGCGATGAACTGGCTGTTGAAATCCGCCGCGTCGCCTTCGCTGAGCGTCATCACGGCGCCGGTATCAATCAGCTTGCCCGAATAGCACGCATCCACAATCACGATCTTCCGGCCCGGAATGCTGTCCAGCGCCGCGCGCAGCGCCGCGGGCGTCACCCCTGCCAGATCGGAGCCCACCAGCGAGCCGTCCTGCAGGCCATGGCCGGAATAGTAGATCAGCGACACGTCATTCTCTGTCGCCTGCGCAAAGACCGAGGCGATCGCCTCCACGATGCCGGCGGACGTCAGGTTGGACTTTGGCGTGACGATCCAGCTGCTTCTGCCCATCGCCCCCAGACCCAGGCGCATGCTCCGCGCGTCGTTGGCGGGGCCGGTGAGGGCATAGATGGTTCCCGTGTAGCTCTGGCCGATGATCAGCGCCCGGTACACCGTATCCGCATCGTAGTCAAAGCCGTTGGCCTTCGCCCAGCGCAGGGCGGCGCTGTCCGGCGGGCAGTGAATCCACAGGCTGTCGGTGCATTCCGCCAGCATGTCCTCGCCCAGCGCCGATACGCTGGCGGGCAGGGTGATTTCCCGCAGACCCGCGCAGCCGCGGAACGCTTCCGCCCCGATGTCCGTCACGCCCTCCGGCACGATGGCGCAGGTGATCTCCCGGCATTGCGCAAAGGCGCCGTCCTCAATGCGCAGCGTGCCGGCTGGAATGCTCAGGGTTTCCGCGTCCGTCCGCCACGGGCAGAGCAGCAGCCCCACGATTGCCGCCGCGCAGCATACCCGATGCCATGCCCGATGGCCGCGATTGTTCCCTGTCGTGAGCGTGTGCCGCATAGCAAGAACTCCTCATCCGGTGTATTGTCGGTGCAAGTATAGCATGTCTCCCGGGAGCCGTCAACACGGCCCCGGCGGCGGACAGGATCTGCCGGGGAGGCATCCGCCCGATCAGGCGTTGACACCGGGCGCGCCTTGTGGTATGATGCGTCAACCACGATCCGCAGCGGAAGGAGCGAACCCCTTCGCAGCGGCGAAAGAAGGATCCCACGCCGGATAAAACAGCATGAACAGCAGCCTGCGGGAAGCCCGCGGAAGGGGAGGTATAGCATGCAGGAACGAATCGTTGTGATGGGCGGATTCTTCAATCCCCCGACCCTGGCCCATCAGCGGCTGATGCTGGAGGCCCTCGGCGCGCTGGAGGCCGACAGGGGCATTTACGTCCCGGCCCCCGATGCGTACGCCGCGGCCGCAGCGCAGCGCGCCCCGCAGCCCGGGGAGACGCTGCCGGAGCCCCTCAGGCTGTCGATGCTGCGGGCCATGGCGGCGGACGACCCCCGCCTGACGGCGGATGATCTGGCGTATCACCGGCAGGACGGGGAGTATCCCTTCGGGGCCATGCAGGAGCTTCAGCGCAGGCATCCCGGCGCGGCCCTGTACTACCTGGACGGCGACGACAGCGCGGACGCTCTCCTCTGCCAAAGCCGGGTCAGCGAATTCCTGGAGCAGTTCCACATCATCGTGATCCGGCGGGACGGCGAGGATCCCGCAGCGGCCATCGGGAGCGACGGGCTTCTGCGTCTCCGCCGGGACAGGCTCCATGGGATCACCGCCCCCGACGGCCTTGAGCGCGTCAGCTCCTCCGCCGTGCTCGATATGCTCCGGACGGGCGATCCCCGCGGCAAAGGCATGGTGCATCCCGCGGCATGGCCTCTGCTGCGGGAGCGCGGCCTCGCCATCGAGCCCGTGATCCGCAGCTTCCAGGGCGAGTACCGGTTCCTGAGCAACTTCTGGGATGTGCCCATCGCCTTCCGGGGCCTGACCTACCAGAATGCCGAGGCCGCCTTCCAGGCGCAGAAGTGCCTGACGGAGGAGGAAAAGCTGCCCTTCACCGCCCTCAGCCCCGGCAAAGCCAAGCATCTGGGGCGTCGCGTCCGGCTGCGGCCCGATTGGGAGGACGTGAAGCTGGCCATCATGGAGGAGATCGTCCGGGCCAAGTTCACCCAGAACGAGGAGCTGAAGCAGCGGCTCCTGGCCACCGGCGATCTCCGGCTGGAGGAGGGCAACGCCTGGCGCGACACCTACTGGGGCGTGGACATCAGGACCCGGAGGGGCCGCAACCATCTGGGCGAAATCCTGATGCGCGTCCGCCGGGAGCTGCGGGAAGCGTGACGCCCTGTCCCCCGCAGGATCAGCCCGGCCCCTCCCCCCTCCCGGCGGAGGCCGGTCATGCCGGATGCGCCCTGTCCGCGGCCCCGGCAAAATCCTTCTCACAGAATTGTTATCTGGCGATGCTGACCATCGCCGCCCCCGGCACGGAGACCGAGCTGTCTCCGCGCCGGTTTTTTTCCGGCAGGGTATGCGCGGCGCATCCGGCCGGTCAGCCGCCTGTCACGGTTTGCACGTGTCAGCGCTTCTGCAGGCAATGTTCCCCTTTGCCATTGCCATTTTTTGTGCTATACTGAACATCGAAACAGTTCGTTTTTTGCAAGTATCAGGCAGGGGGAAAGGCCATGAAACTCATCCGCTACAGAAAGCCGAGTCTGAAAACCGCGCTGGGCATCACCCGGGCGAAGCGCCGTTTGGCCAAAGCGACGGGCATTCCCACCACCAGGGCTGGCCGCAAGCGCAAGGCGCTCAACGCCCTGACCGGCGGCTCCTACGGCAAATACCAGCGCATGCGCGCCAATTTGACCCGTCCCTATCGCACGCTCAAGCGTCCGCCGTCCTGCATGGGCCTGCTGATTTCCGTGATGGCGGCGGCGCTGCTCGCGGGACTGCTGCTGCAGCTGCTGCTCTGCTGACCCGCCGGGCGGGCGGCAGGCGCATGATCCGGACGTTCAGAGCACACAGGGAGGGCGCGGCGTTATGCGTGATGTATGGACTTGCGAGGCGATGGGTGTGCTGGCCAGGCGGAAGCATCGTGGCGTCCTGAGCCTGACGGAGCGGGAATTGATCTTCCGTCATGGTCTGCGCACCGATATCATCCCGTACGATTTATCCGGCATATCCGTCAGCGAGCAGCACACAGCGCTGCCCGGACATATCACGAAGCAAAAGGCGACGGTGATCCGCAGCAGGCCTGAGGCAGGCCCCTGCTTTTACGTCCTCAGGGACGGCGCTGCTGATGAAATCAATCAGCAGCTGGCATGCATGCGCGCCGCGGCCGATGCCCATGCGCAGCTGCAGGCCCAGCTGACGGCCGAAGAAAACGCAGCCTTCCTCCAGCAGCGGGAAAGCGCCCGTATCCACCGCCAGCTCATCCGGCAGCGGACCCGGCAGCGCTGCATGGCCCGTAAGGCCCGGGGCACGGAACAGCCGACGCCCGACAGGCAGCCGGATACCCTGCCGCCTTCTGTGGAACAGAGGCCGTACGGCGCCCCCCCGCTCCCGACAGTCCAGGCCGCCACGGAGATGCAGCAGAGCATCCTGCAGCTCGTCGCATGCCTGGAAGCCCGCTGCGACGTCCTTGCCATGGAGCATGTATTGCAGGATCACTGGTTCTTCCCGGAGGAAGCGGCCGTGATCGCCCCCCTGCTGCTCCAGGCCAAAACCCGCAAAAGACCCAGAGCGTTCCTGCACACCCAGCTCTGTCAGGCGTTCGGCCCCGAGAAAGGCCCCCGGTATTACACTGAAATCACGTCTTTCCTGCATCTCTGACAGCCCATCAGCCGGAAGGAGCACGCCATATGCCTCAATCACGGACGGAATACTGGAACAGCATACAGGGCCTTCGCACCACCAATGCGCACATCCGGGATGCCGCGGCTTATTTCGACGCCCATTATGAGGAAACCCCTGAGGTGGTTCAGCACTTTTTCGACAGCTTCCCCCTCACCAACGAGGAGTTTATCACCTTTATCGCCATCAGCCGCCTGAAAGGCCTGCAGCACTCCTCAGGCAACGGCAGCAACGCCATGATGGATCAGATCCGCAGCGAATACCGGAACACCCCCTGGAAATTCGTCGAGGAATTCCTGCAGAACGCCGATGACTGCGCCTATGACGGCATCCCCGAAATCCGGATCATCGTGGACGAGCGGCAGTCGGCCATTGAGTTTGTATACAACGAGCGCGGCTTTACCCGCAAGGATATCTGGTCGCTGACGCAGTTCAACGATTCCACCAAGCCTGGCAGTCGGGACCTGACTTTCAGCGCCCGGCACGACGGCCTGTTCTATAATGAAAAAACCGGCCGCAAGGGCATCGGGTTCAAGTCGGTGTTCGCGCTGGACGCGGACAATGTCATTGTCCATATCTGCAGCAACGGCTTTGGCTTCAGGCTGGACAATGTGATTTCCCCCATCGTGCCCGTATGGGAGCCGCCTGCTGCCGATGACGGGAAAACCCACATCCGCATTGAGCTTGTCAACCCCCGCTTCTCACTGAGGGAAATATATCCGAACTTCAGAAAGCTGTTCTGTATCGACGACCGCCAGCATCTGTTCAGCGACAGCCCGCTGCTTTTCATGCACCGGCTCAGGTCGATTTCCGTGGAGCACCGGACGCGGCAAGGCAACGAATCCTTTGCCGTATCCCTTGAGCAGAGCGCCGAGCAGACCGAATACGGAAGGCCCATCCTCGAAAACAACGGCATCCTGTCGGGGATCGCCCGCAAGGGCCGCCTGTGCAGCTCGGAGAAGGCGCAGATCAGCCTGACCTTCCGGGAAAACGGCGGCGAAAAAGCCGTCATATCCTGCCTGCGCTATTCCGAAACCCTCAAGGTCAACGGCTGCTGGCAGGTATTTTCGGTGCTTGCGCCCATCATCCGCGACCGGAACACCTGGGAAGGCGGTTCCCTGTTCCGCACCTTCCCGATGCTTGATCATCAGTATCCCATACCCTTTGCGATGAATCTCCCCTATGAGCTCAACATGGCGCGCAAGGGCATCAGCTACAGCAACGCCATGGAGGAGAACAAGCTCGTCTCCGAGGCGATGTTCCGTGAATCCGGCGTCTTCCGCACCTTCCTGAAGCACCTGCGCGCATGCGATGGCATTGCCATGGATCAGTACTTCCCGGAAAGGCCCGCCGTCATTTTCGACGATACGGACAACAGGCGCCGCGACGGGCACTATTATGTGCCGCTTGTGAACCTGTCCGACATCCTGAATACGGAGGAGCTGTTCCCGCTCGCAAGGAATGAGAAGCAGTATGTTTCCCGTGCGCGTCTGGCCTGTGTGGACGAACGCTTCCTGGACTGGCCGGAACCCCGGAAGCTGCTGGAGAAGCTCTGCGGCGAATCGTTTGTCGACCGTCTTGTCGCCCGCAGATACCTGTCGTGCGACCTGCTCAAGCGCCAGCGCACCGGGCTGATTGACGCCCGGTTTGTCACGCGCATGAACGACTATCTGCAATACCTGGAGAAGCGTCTGGGCTGCGGCAGCGCCGAGTACGCGCAGTTTCTATCCTCCTCGCTCTACCCCTTTCTGTGCGAAAACGAGCACGCCATCGACCGCTTCGACGGCTTCCGTCAGCTGGCGATGTACCTGTTCCGGGTGGATGACGGCAGCAAAACCGTCATGGTGCGCGAGCACGTCAGCCCCGATGTGATCTGGATGGATCAGACCGACCAGCCTTCCTTCCACCACTACCGCACGCTTGCCTCGTCGGGCACGGATCTGTCGATGCTTCTGCGGCGTCATCAGCCCGTGGATGTGAAGCACGCGCCCGAGCTTTTCAGCGCAAGGGCGGTTCAGGACCGCGCCAACAGCGCCGACTCCCTGGAAGCGGTCCTTCAGGTGCTGGAGGAGACGGCCTACTACAAAGGAGACCTGAAGGGCATCGTCTTTCCGGCGCTGAACCGATATGCGCTGCTGCCCGATGCGTGCGCGGAGAAGAATCCCCTGCGGGATGCCGGCCTGCTGGAGATCATTCCCCGCAGGGGTGCGGACCGCATGGCCCGGAGCCTGCGCATTGACATGAATGCGCTTCCATCCGCCGCAAGGGCGCTGGGACTGCGCGCGGCCGACGACTTCTTTGACGAGGCCGGCTCCTTCCTGCGCTTCAACAGCCTGACAAGAACGTATCTCAGCGCGGATCACAGCCAGCAGGCGCAGGACTTTATCCAGCTGCTGGGCCGGAAGCTGACGCGGTGCGGCAAAAAGCTGGACACCTCCTACGGGGAGCTGCGGCATGCCCCTGTGGCCATCCAGCTGTACCTGCTGCGCGAGCCCCGGTGGATTGTGCAGGAAGCCTACGGTCAGCTTTGCCAGAGCATCCTGGACGACCAGGCGGTCTGGCAGAAGCAGTGCAATGAATCGACCGAGCTTCTTCTGCGGGCGGTATCGAGGGTCTCCGGCTCCCATCTCCAGTCCATGAGCCGGATATCCCTGGATATGCAGTACCTGGTGGAGCACCGTCTGGGCAGCCATGTGAAGCGCGCCGTGGAAAAGTTCGGCTTTGACAAGTGTCTGCACATTGTGAACAACGGCTATTTCAGGCAGGTTTCCGGGCAGGAAATCGCCGAAATCCTGATGGCCACGGAGCTGGACGAGGCCCGCAAGCGCGAGGAGGCTGCGAAAACCTTCTATGGCGGCGATCTGAGCGCCTGCCATGACGATGGAAAGCCCATCGACTTTCTGCTGGCCACGCTGGACAACGCCGTTTATCTGCACGAAACCGCCCAATGCGACATACGCGAGACGTTCAGCTACAAGTATCTGCAGTGCCAGTTCGACGCCGAGAAGACCCGCCGGTTCAACCAGGTCAGGATGCAGACGCAGCCGGTTTACGAGCGCCTGATCCTGCCTGCGCTCGAACGCACCAACAATGACTGGGATGCGGCGTTCGAGCTTCTCGCCCAGGATTTCGCAGGCATGCCCAAGGAAGACGCCATCAACGTGATCGCCCGGTTCCGCATGCAAAGCTACGCCCGTTCGCTGGGCAACGCCAGCCAGAGCCATGAGCAGGAAATCGCCGAAGACTATCGGCAGGCGCCCTGGAAATTCGCCTATGAATTCCTCCAGAACACGGATGACTGCAGCTTCCCTGCCAATGTCGTACCGGAGATCGCCATCAGCGTCAGCAGGGAAAGCAACAGCGTTTCCTTTGAGTACAACGAATTCGGCTTCACGCTGGAGGATATCATTACCATCACCTCCTTCGGCACCAGCCAGAAGGCTTCCGAGCTGGAGTCTCTGAAGTCGCTGCCCCTGAGCGGTCTGTTCGACCGCGAGAAAACCGGGCGCAAGGGCCGGGGCTTCAAGTCCGTGTTTGCCCTGCCCGGGAAAAACATCACGGTTCACGTTTTCAGCAACGGCTTCTCCTTCCGCTTTGAAAAGCGTCTGGGTGAGATCATCCCCATCTGGGAAAAGCCGGCGTCGCCGGTCTGCATGGGGACGCGCATCACGGTGGAGGGCTTTTCGGCCCAGAGCATCAACACCATGTACGTTCGCCTGCTGGATACGCTGTTCGTCAACGATCAGACGCAGCTGTTCGCCGCCTCGCCGCTGCTGTTCCTGCGGCATCTGCGCCGGATCAGCCTGACCGACGGCACACATACCCACAGCTTCGACATGCAAGAGGAGCGGGCTGATTACCCGAACGACGCTTTCCCTGCCAGCGGCATGATTGTCTCCGGCATTCGGAAAAACGGGCTGTACAAGGCCAGCCAGACTGCCTTCATCACGATCCGGCAGAAAGCCACAGGCAGGAAGACGGTCCAGATCAAGGCCGTCAGGGCCAGCTTCATGAAGGACATCGACGGCCGCACGCGCTTGCTGTCCATCATGGCGCCCATCATCACCCGGGATGCCGGCTTGCGCTACACCGACGGCGCGCTGTACCACACCCTGCCGGCGGAGCATCACAGGCTTCCTGTGCCCCTGGCTGTCAATTCGGCCTTTGAGCTCAACAGCGGCCGCAGCGCTCTGGCCGATGAGCGCAATACCCTGAACAGCGAGCTGCTCCGGTGGCTGTTCCGCGACTGTTTGCCCCAGACCCTGACGCTTCTGCGCGATCAGCCGGGCATCGCCATGGAGGCGTACATCCCCGGCAGAAGCAATCCGTCCAACAGGCTGTTCGCGGGCATGCTGAACGTCGCGCCTGTCGACATCCGCCAGCAGATCCGGGGGCTGCCGCTTCTGCGGCTGCAGTCCGGCCAGGGCTATGTCTCCTGCGAGAAGGCCAACGTGCTGCCCGCGGCATGCTATGCCTGGCCGCTGCCCGTCCGCCTCGCCCAGATCTTCGATCAGACCAGTGAGGATCGTCTGGCCGCGCAGGAATTCAGGGGCGCCGTTGACGACCTGCGGCCTGTGCAGATCATCAACGACCGTTTCTGCACGCACATCAACGCCTACCTCGACGCCATTGAAGCTACCGGTCAGAACGCTGTCTGGACGTTCCTCTCGGAGAAGCTGTATGCCTGCATCACGCAGCGCTTCGACGACCTGAGGCGCGCCTTTGTGGGCCATGAGGATGCGCTGGGCGCCATGCGGATCTTTGCCTATACCGACGTTCACGGGAAGGCCCGGCGCGAAGCCGCGCAGGAAAACAGCATCTGGCTGATCGACTGCCCCGAAAGGTTCAAGTCCTATCACGAATGCCGCGTATTCCAGTCCGCGCCCGTCCGCTACGATCTGCAGCGGGACACCTGGATGCTCCGGCTGCTGCACACGGAGGCCTACGGAACCTTCCAGGCCGGCGAGGGCTTTGCTGCCGACAATTGGGACAGCGCCGTCCACTGGCTGGAAATCGGCCTGTACTATGAGCGCGCCGATGCCTGTCAGCTGAGCTTCCTGCACGACTGCGTCCTGTGCGAATCGCTCAGCCCCGCGCAGAACATCTTCCGCAAGGCCTGCGCCCTGACCCGTGACAAGGGAATCCTCCAGCGGATCATCAGCGAACAGGACGTCGCGCAGATCGTCCGGGACCTGGCGCCGCATATGCCCATTCAGACGGAGGATGTCGTCCGGGCCATCCGGCAGCGCGGCCTGAGAAAGGACGACGACTTCTTTGAGAGCATGCCCGGCAGAATCGCCCTGAGCGTGCCGACGCTGGCCGTGCTGCGCAGCGCGGGCTTCGACCGCGACGCCGCGCAGGAATACGTGCAGACGGTGTCCTCGGCATTCCACCGCCGGTATGACCGCGCGCTCCTGAGCGTCTCCTACGAGGAGCTGAAGCGCTGCAGCCCGGTGGTGTTCACATGCATATTCCGCTCGGAGCTGCTGCAGGGGGAAGCCCTGTCGCATATGGCCAGGCGCTTCTTTGACGACGCCGAAATCCTCCGGCAGGACAAGGCGGCCGATTATGCGGAAGCCTATCTGTACTGCATGAGCCTCGCGCAGGAGCCCATGGGCGTGGTTCGTTCGATCAGCATCGGGCTGTCGGAAATCCGGCGGTGCAGGCTTGGCGTATGCGTGCAGCGCGCGCAGCTTTCGGCGCATTGTCCGGGCAGCACGCTCAGGATCGAGCGCGACGTCCCATGCCGGCCCTATGAGAGCCGCGAAATCAAGCGCTCCCTGCACTGGCTGTCCGACGACACCATGAAAGACGCGGATATCGCCCGATACGATTACTTCACCGCCGATATCGCCGATGCCTTCGGGGACGCGGATACGGCCCGCTATGTGTTCGATCAGAATACGGTGATCGTTCACGCGCAGCATCCGCAGGAGCATATCCTGGATTTCGTCCGGCGGAAATATGCTGCCGCCCGGGATACGCAGCTTCTGGTGGGGCTGATCAGGATTGCCAGTGCGCAGTATGAACTGCAGGAGAACTGGCGCGGCAGCAAAAAGGACTATGTTGCTCGTCTGGCCGCCTTCCGGGCGGAGACTGACAAGTACATCAGCTTTCTGTGCCCCGGGTATCAGCAGCGCGTCAACGAGACCACCGGCGACAGCGCGTACAGCCTGATCGCAGAGCTGCTGCAGAACATCAACGACTGCCGGGATGAGCAGGCGCACCCTGCGCGGGAGCTGGACATCACCCTGGACGACCAGGGGCAAACCATGACCCTGACGTATGACGAGCAGGGCTTCCAGTTTGCGGACGTGTACAGCATCACGGCCTACGGCCAGTCCACCAAGCATGACGAGCGCGAGGGCGAAAAGGGTCTGGGCTTCAAGAAGGTGTTCACGGTCTTCTCCCAGGTGGATATCTACAGCAACGGCTTTTCCTTCCGTCTGACGGCGGACAAGCCTACCATCCCCCGGTGGATCGAGCCTGGCAGCGCCGCCGCGCCGATCCCTGCCGCCGGGAAAA
The DNA here is from genome assembly GCA_051886675.1 of Aristaeellaceae bacterium. Taxonomy (GTDB): domain Bacteria; phylum Bacillota; class Clostridia; order Christensenellales; family Aristaeellaceae; genus UBA11524. The sequence goes on along the minus strand of JBJEYH010000233.1, from coordinate 28,360 downwards.
CCACCATGGTGTTCCGCTTCGCCGAGCCGGAGAAACACCTCCGCCGCATGCAGAATATCTGGACGGACGCCATGACCCATGCCGGAAGCGCCAGTTTGCTGCTGGGTCTGAGCCGCATCGCGTCCTACAGCCTTCACACCCCCGACGGAACCAGGACGCTCGCCCGCGAGCAGATCCTCAGCCTTTTCTACTGCAAAACCCTTCCCCTCCTTGAGACCTACGGGGAGCTCCACCGCACCTCCGCGGCGTCACCGCTGCAGGCGCTGACGGCGGCGCTGCGCACGAGAACCAAGTGCGCCGTGATGAGCACGACCGAGTTTGATCACTACATCCGTCAGCTGACGGTCACGGTGTACATTCCCCGGAAGGCGCAGGGCAACGGCGTGTATTACAGCACCCTCCCGACGGCCATGTCGTCCGGCTGCGCCATGTTCATCGATCTGCCCCTGGAGCTGTCCACCGGACGCAATGAGGTCATGGCTGATTCGTCCTTCAATCACGCGGTCATGCAGATGCTCTACGATCCGACCGGCGCGCGCTGCTCGGTCATGAGCTGTCTGCTGGCATGCATCGCCCGGGAGCACCCTGCGTGCCGGCTGTACGAGGCGATTCCCCAGGTGAACGCCTACCTGGACGCCGCCGCGGCCTTCAACCGCGACGCGCGCGGCGCCATCCGGGAGGAGCTGTATCAGCTGCCCATCGTGCATACCTGGCACGATAACGCGCTGCTGCCTGTCAGCCGGATCTTCACCGCGCCGGGCATTGTGTATGACTACATGCACGAGGTGAAGGAGCGCACGGAGGTCTACGACGCCTGGCTGCGCGCACAGCATCCGGAGGCCGTGCCCGCCGACTGCGCGCTGGCCTCCCGGCAGGACGGCGTCCAGCGCACGCTGAAGCAGTTTGCCCAGGGGGTTGGAATACCCGACGGCCGATATCCGCTCAGCGGGCCCGCGAATCAATACGTCATCGAGTATTTCGAAGCTGAATACGGCACGGAGGAGGTGAAGTAAGCCATGGCAGCCGCTGTGTACAGCCCGGACAATACGCAGCACCGCTTTCTGTACGCCAAAGTGATGCAGATGCTGCTCAACGAGGTGAGCAGCCGCTCCCTGCAGGCCAGCCGCCTGGCAAGGATGAACATTTTCCCCTACGCGGCCTCCGACGGCTCGATTCACCTGACCAGCCTGACGGCCGACCATCTTCCCTGGTTCTACCTCAAGGACGGCCAGGCCCCGCAGACCAGCCGCGGCAGCTACCGCATCCTGGCCGACGGTGTGCTGCCATCCGGCCTGAAGGAACAGCTGATTGCCGTCCTGGGCGACTTCCTGCAGGAATACGACCGCAGAACCGTCATCCGCAAGATCATCAGCCAGATGAAGCAGGAGTACGATTATTCCGCGGCCTGGTGGGCCCGAGCTGCCGAGATCTACGAGCTGTGGAATGGCAGCGAGTCTCTGGGCGATGAAAGCAAGGCGGCTTCCGGCAACATTGACAATGATTACTTCCTCTTCCTGCCGACCTACTGCGACCCGAAGTATGCGAAGCTGCTGCTTCGCCTGGGCGTGTTCCGGGATATTCATCAGCATCCCGGCAGCGGACCGTTCTTTGCCGCCGCCCGGGCGCATGCCGGCAAAAACCCCGATCACCTGCTGCAGCTGCTGGGGGTGCCCGCCAGCTTCGTCCGTTCCGACAATACCTGCAGCCCGTATCTCAGGCGGCTCTTTCTGGGCATCAGGGACTACGTTTACTTTCCCCTGAGCGGCATCAGCGAGCTGGAAGAGGAGCTTTGCCAGCTGTCCCATTATGTGGTGTTCTCCCTCGTGCAGGCGGAAAACGCCGTCGCCTTCCGCTCGCTTGTGCAGAACGTGCTCTACCGTGAGGGCATCGTTGTCCGCAACAGGCGCAGCAGCTATATTCCGCTCTCCTGCTCGCTGTTCTATCAGCCCGCCCCCCTCAACGGCCAGGCGCGCATCGCCATGACCGATGATCCGCTGGAGGCTGTCCACCTTGACGAGAGCGCCTACGAAACCAGCTCTTCCCAGGCCAACGCGCAGTTCTGGCAAACGCTCCGCGTCCATCCGCTGGACGGCTCCATCCAGTACATGCCCCAATACCGCTTCGGGAACCTGCGGGTATCGGAAGGCCAGTTCTATCGCTGGATATGGCATTATCTGCCGGATCTCACCACGGCGCGGCTGATTCTCGGGTGGCAGACCATGCGCGGGCATGCCATGACGGCCGACGCGGATCGTCCGCTGGTCATGGACGCCCTCCGGCTGATCCGCTCCGCGCCACCCCAGAATACGGATCGTTCCTTCCGTTTCCGCCTGGGCACCACAGTCGCCGACGCCGTTCGCGACGCCGCGGTGATCAACGCCCTGGCCATGTCGGAAACGCTGAAGAACATTCACATCATCATCAGCGATCCGGTGAGCAAATACGCCAGGGCCAGCAGTCTGAAGGACCGTCTTGTCCAGGTCGTTCCCGCCAAGCCCGCGGTCAAATCCGCGCTCCGTCTGGACAGGATCTGGAACAACATCTATACCACGCCCGCCCTGTCCGAGGGCAAGTACCTCGTTGCCTGGTGCGAATCCATCAGCAACGCCGACCTTGCCGACGAGCAGATTCTCCTCGTGCCGGAGGAAGCCGCGGAAAAGGGCGTGCTGCAATTCGTCGGGAAGAAATATCACCTGGATACCAGCCAGATTGATCTGTCCGGCCGGAATTGCCAGCGGGACTTCCGCCAGCAAATCTATGATATCCGCAGCTTCATCTCCGCCCCGCACCAGTACACCTCCACCCCGGTGGAAGATCACGCGGTGATTCCGCTGGGGGATGTCGCCAGCGCCGGGAAGGAGCTCGAGCTGTGGCTTATGCTCAAGACCACCCGCGATCTGATCTGGAACAGCGACAAGCCGCTGCCCAACACCGACTACGGCGCATTCAACCTGGAGAGCTTCCTCCGGCGCATCTACCGGGGCCATTGCCAGATCTGCGGGCGGATCATCCCCGAGCATATCCCGGAGGACCAGTACAGCTTCATGCTGGCCGACAGGCCGGGCACCACCTTCGCCTACGCGGTGCACAACCTGCTGTGCCTGTGCCCCACCTGCCACTCGGACCTGCGGATGGGCTATGGCAGACGCGATCTGTCCGCCGTTGCCCGGAAGGCGAATGAATACATCGCCCGCATGGAGAAGCAGGACGGCACGCCCGGCAGCGTCAGCATCGTCCGGCAGATGGCCAGCATGCGCCGCTTCTCGGAGGGCTTCCAGGATCCCATTGTCATCGACATCTGCGCCAACGACAAGGAAGAACGGCTCTTCTTCTCCTGGGAGCACTTCATCCGGCTATCGCTGGTGTTCTACAACCCCGAACACGACTACCAGTACCAGGGCGAAATCGGAAATCTGATGCAGCTGCTTCGCATGCTGGCCATCAGCCAGGAGGGATGATCATGTCCGCATTGGCAACGACCCATGGCGTCACCATCATCATGCTTGTCACGACGGGTATCCTTGCGCTCATCTGTCTGCTGCTGTTCATCCTGCTGATCCTCATGGGCCGGCAGCTCAGGCGCAGCGCCGTTCTCTGCCAGGACAGCAGCTATATCCTGCAAAAGCTGCCGGCCTGGATTCAGGACGGCATTGCCGATGCGCTCAAGCCCGAGCTGGACAAGCTTCACAGCCTGCTGGAGCATCAGGCGCAGCTCGTCGGCGATTCCCAGACCGAGGCGCTGGAAGAGGTGGTCAGCCAGTTTGTTGCGGAGCTGAACAGGCGGGTGGAGGAGAGCGCGGCACAGTATGTCCAGCGCATCGCCCAGAGCACGGAGCAGTTCAACAAGTCGCTGGCCGACATCAACGCTACCGTCAGCGTGACCCTGACGGATGCCCTCGCAGGCTTCAACGATGAGCTTCAGCTGATCCTGCAGGAGCTGCCGGCCACCATGAAGCAGCTGCGCGCCGTCACCGGCAATGTGCCGAAGGTGATTGATCATTCCTTCGCCGAGCTGCAGCGCTCCTTTGATGACATGGAGAAGGAAATGCAGCAGACGCTCCTGGCCTTCCGCAATATGCGGACGAAGATCGAAGCCCAGCAGCGTATGCTGGGGCCGGTACAGCCGGGCATGCTGCGGGATGAGGCCGTCATGCGCAGAAGCGTTCCCGAGCCCCAGTCTGCCGTGACCCCCGAGTCCCAGCCTGTTCCCGCGCCGCCCGCGCAGGAGCCTGCAATCCCCGGGCCGAAGAACGACGCAGCGCAGTCCGGCAGCATGAACTTCTCCAACTACTGATGAAGAGGGATGGATGAATGAGCGAGCATGAACGGGATCTGCCCCGCACTGTTCAGGCCCTGGCCGCATACCTGCAGGTCAGCGAATCGGAGATCAAGCATTGGCTGCGCACCAGCCGCATGCGTATCGGCAGCCACGGCCAGCTCTCGGAAGAGCAGTACCGCGCCGTCCTTGCGCATTGGGCCCCGCAGGACAGCGCGCCGCCCGCGTCCCCGGCCGGCGCGGACAGCCGCACGGTGCTGAATCAGGCGGCCGCGGCCTCGGAGAATGCGACCACGCTCAATTCCCTGGTTCACGGCGCGCAGCAGACGCAGGATCCGGACGCCACGGTGCTCAACGCGGCCGTGCACTGGCCGGAGCATTATCATCCCGGCGACTGGATCGCGACGCAGTACAGGGTCATCTCCTCGCTGGACAGCGTATCCGGCGAAGCTGATCTGTATCTGTGCGAAAGCCAGGGCGTCAACTACATCGCCAAGGTCTACCGCCGCGACAAGCCCGTCAAGGATGACGTGTGGAAAGCCCTGCAGGCTGTGCAAAGCCCCTATGTTGTCCATGCGGTGGAACGCCATTGGACGGACGGCCAGACGGTGGAGATCCTGCCCTATTACCGGCGCGGAAGCCTGGCTTCCGCCCGCCTGAACGAGCAGCAGCTGATCCGGGTCATCCGCTGCGTGAACGAAGGTCTCCGCGCCCTGCACGACGCCAAAGTGATTCACAAGGATATCAAGCCCTCCAACCTGGTCTGGGCCGATAACGGCGAGGATGTGCTGATCATCGACTTCGGCATCAGCTCGCATCTGGATGGCGACCGGACGCTGAAGTTCACCTCCACCGGCCTGACATTGCAGTACGCGGCGCCAGAAACCCTGCACAACATCTTCTCTCGGTATTCCGATTATTATGCCCTGGGGGTCACGGTCTACGAGCTGCTCGAAGGCCACACCCCCTACAGCGACATGACGCCGGAGCAGCTGGGGAAGTACTATTCAATTCAGAACTTTCCGGTGCCCGAAAACGTGTCCCCGCGTCTGCGGGATCTGATTCTGGGCACCACCTATTTCGATATCCGGAACCGCGAGGATACCGACAATCCCAACTGCCGCTGGAGCTACGAGCAGGTGCGGCAATGGTGCGACGGCGCTTGTCCCGCCGTGCCCGGACAGGGGCAGGGCGCTGGCTTCGGGACCATTGCGGCCTACGCCTTCCAGGGGAAAAGCATCCAGACCAGGGAGGAGCTGGCCCGGCAGCTGTGCGTCAACTGGGAGGAAGGCAAGGACGAATTGTTCAGCGGCCGTCTGGTCAGGCATTTTTCCCAGCGGGACAGCGTCTCGGGCAGCGAGCTGCAGCAGCTGATGTCGGAGGGCGGGGATGCGGATATCGTGCTGATGCGCGCGCTGCATGTGGTCGATCACGGCACCTTCGCCTTCATGTGGAAGGGCCGGTATTTCCAGCACATCAAGGATTTCGCCTATCAGGCGCAGGAGGCCCTCGTCGCCCGTGACCGTCAGCTGCGCAGCTGCCTGGAAACCGCCATGGCCCAGCACGCCATTTCCGTGCATGCGGGCATCGTCTATCCGCAGCGCCGCGAGCTGTCCGATCAGATCCGGAAAATCGAGAATTATTTCATTAATCTGGCGGCGCAGCGCAGGGAGCAGGAGGTCTGCTGCCATGTCATGCTGTACCAGCTGCAGGGGAAGTACGTCCTGAAGCTCGGCGACAGGGCCTTCGAAAGCATTGCGGCCCTGACCAGCCATATCATGCAGCTGCGCGATACCGACACGATCGCCTTTGAGCAATGCTGCCATTCGCTGATCGCCTACGACAACGGGCTGTCGCCGCAGTTCGAGGCATGGCTGATTGCGCTGGGAAAGAAGAATACCGTCCACCAATGGCGGAACAGCATCATCAAGGCAAAGGAGTGACCCGGCATGAGTGGGCCGAAATCCTCCGCTTACCGGTTGAGCGCGGCACAGCGGCGCGCATTGCAGATGGAACAGGAGCGCAGAAGGCAGGAGCAGCTGCGCAAGGCCCGGATCCTCGCGGCCCGGGAGCAGCTGGACAGGCATCAGCAGCAGCTGTCAGGGCTCGTGCCGCTGGCGCAGGCCGTTCTGAAGGAGGCGTTTGTACCTCCGGCCATGAAGGAGCAGGCAAACCGGCTGCTTGCCGCGGCCCGGCAGGATATCAGCCGCTGCGCCGCCGCGGCGGAAGGCGAAGACCCTGCCGTGATGGAGCAGGCCTGCGCATCCCTGGGCGACAGGGTACAGGCGGTCAGGGCCGGGCTGGATGATCTGTACGCCAGGCTTCCCGATGCCATCGCCGGGGAACGAACCCGCATCGAGGACGCCATTGCCGACGGCATTCATCTGACGCTGCCCGACGAGGTGGCGCGGACGGCCGAGCGGGACGAGGGTCTCCGCCGGGAAATCAGCAGCCGGATGGCGGCCCTGCGCGCGCTGCCTCTGCCCAGGGCCGCGCGGGACGAGCTGGACAGGATCCTGAAAAAGTCGGAATCGATTGTCCAGGCGGATTTCCTGAAAAACTATCTTGTCCTTGATATCGACCCCTTCATCGAGCGGTGCCGGCAATGCGAGGCCCAGGGCTATGCCCTTGTCCGGGCGCGGTATGAGCTGCTCGCCCGGGAGCAGGGGGTTGCGCCGGAGGAGTTTGCCTACTCCGTCCAGGGGATCCAGGCTATGCAGACCGCATCCGCCGCCCTGGAGGCAGCCATTCTGGAGGATCGCGAAAGAGCCTGCATCCATGAGGCGCTGGACGACGCGATGCGCGGCATGGGCTACAGACTGATCGGTGATCGCGTCGTTGTGCGGCCGAAAACCGGCAGGCAGGTGAAGCATCAGCTGTACAGCCTGCAGGACGGCACGGCGGTGGATGTTACCTTCATGGACAATGGGCAGATATCGATGGAGCTGGGCGGCATCGCCCACACCGACCGGCTTCCGACGGCGGAGGAAAGCGCCGCCCTGACAGAGGACATGCAGCATTTCTGCCAGGACTACGCGCAGCTGGAGCAAAGGCTGGTCGCGCAGGGCATCCAGGCCGACAGGCTGAGCGTCATGCCGCCCGAAGCGCAATTTGCCCGGATCATCAACGCCGACCGCTATGCGCTGACGGAAGCCGTGACGGACTACGAAACGCGCACCGCGCACCGCCATGAAAGGCAGCTCAGGCAAAGGGGTGAATAAGGCATGAAGTACAAGGTATGTCCCGCCTGCGGCGAGCGCAACAAGCCGTCCGATTTCGAATGCATGAAATGCGGCATCGACATCACCAACGTCAACCCCACGGATGAGGAAAACGAGCAGTTCCCGGCGCCGCAGCCTCCGGCCGGCCCCGTGATGGTGCGGATCTGCGTAAGCTGCGGACATCACAATCCGGTCAATGCCGGTCAATGCCAGCGTTGTCAGGATGATCTGACAGGGATCATCCCCACGGCGGAGGAGGGAGATGATTCGCAGAGCCAGTCCCCCGCCCAGGCCACGCTCCTTTCCCTGGACGAGCAGTATGCCTTTGAGCTTCCCGCGGGCGAAACCACCGTGGGCCGGCAGGAGGTCATGAGCGAGTATCTCAGAACCAAACCGTTTGTCAGCCGCAGGCACGCGATGTTCCGCCTGGCCGACGGGAAGCTCACCGTCACCAATCTCAGCCAGTCCAACTACACCTTTGTCAACAACATGCGCTGTCCCTCCCGCGAGGTGGAGCTGCATGACGGGGACATCATCGGCCTGGGCGGCAACGAGTGCGATGGCAAACGGCAGGACGACGCGGCCTATTTCCTTGTGAGGCTCTGCGCATGTACATAAGCCATATCCTGTATCCTGTGCGGGTACTGGGACCGGGGAACCGCATCGGCATATGGATGGCAGGGTGCATCCATCATTGTCCCGGATGCAGCAATCCGGAGCTGTGGGCGCAGGAGGAAAAGTATCATACGGACATCAGCACGGTCATGGAGCTGATTCATCTGATCGCGGACCAGCATCCCGTTGACGGCTTTACCATCACGGGCGGCGACCCGTTCTGTCAGCCTGAGGCGCTGCGGATTCTGCTGCCCCGGCTGCGGGCCATATCGGAGGACATCCTGGTCTACACGGGCTTTCTGTATGAGGAGCTGCCCCCCGACCTGACCGGGATGATCGCGGTTGTCATTGACGGCAAGTACGACGCCGCGCGAAATACGGGGGCGCTGCTCCGTGGCTCGGACAATCAGCGGATCATCATGGCCGACGCCTATCGCGCGCGCTACACGGCATACCTCGAAAGCGCGGTGAGCAGCATCCAGAATTTTTCGACCAGGGACGGCGTTATATCGGTAGGCATTCATCGGCCGGGCTATGAGGATGCGCTGCGCAGCGCCGCTGCCCAATACGGACTGGAGGAAACGGATCATGGCTGAGCAGCTGCCCAGGTGGCACAGAGAACTGGATATTTTCCGCAGGATCAAATCCTGCATCATCCTGGAGGGCAACATTCTGGACAAATACGTTCTCCCCTTGGAGGACAGCGAGCTGTACGGGGCGCCGATCAGCCTGGTGCAGTATCTGCATTACAATTTCAAGGCCTGCGGATACAAAAACATCGTCTTTTACGACGCGATCACCGGATTTCACAACCGCTGCGAGAACGGCTATATCGAACGGTTTGCCCAGCTGGTTCAGGGGGAGGTCGCCGACGGCAGACTCCGGGCAGCCTTTGCCGGCAATTCGGCCAACGCCGCCGCCTATGTGGAGCGCGCCGTGACGCAGGCGCAGGAGCCGACGGTGATCGTGATGAATTTCGCCTCGCGCTACATTCCCGATCCGGCGAACATGCGCCAGAGCGAGGTGGATGGCTTCACCATGCTGCTGCAGGCCTCGCTGGCCGCCAATGAAGCGCCTTCGGACAACGGGCCCCTGAAGAATCTGATCATCCTGCTGGTCAACAAGATCAACGACATCCCGGCCTGGTTCTATTTCAACAATCCGAACGTCAAGGCCATCGTGCTGCCCACGCCCACCAAGGAGGAACGCGCTCAGCTACTGGCGGGCGACCGGTTCCGCACCTTCTTCGACGTATCGGTGTACCGCGAGGAGATCGACCGTTTCACGGCGGATGATCTGGACAAGCTGCACAGGCGGTTTGTGGCCCTGACCGAGGGCTTTACCCTCACGGAGCTGATCGGCCTGCGCAAGCTGTGCAAGACGCAGCATACGCACATCAAGGATCTGTGCAGCATCGTTGACCTGTACAAGTTCGGCATCCAGGAGAATCCCTGGAGCAGGGTCGAGCTGGCCACCGCCGGCGAAGCCCTGGCGGAACGCGTCAAGGGTCAGCCGGCAGCCCTGACGCAAACCCTGGATATTGTCAAGCGCGCCGTCACAGGCATGTCGGACATCACCGCCTCCGCGCAGGGCAAGCCCAAGGGCGTGCTGTTCTTCGCCGGTCCCACCGGCACCGGCAAGACCGAAACCGCCAAAATGCTCGCGCAGATCATCTTCGGCGATGAACGCGCCTGCATCCGCTTTGACATGAGCGAGTTCAGCCAGCCCCACAGCGATCAGCGGCTGCTGGGCGCGCCTCCGGGGTATGTGGGCTATGAGGCGGGCGGTCAGCTGACCAACGCGGTCAAAAACAATCCCTTCAGCATCCTGCTCTTTGACGAAATCGAAAAGGCTCATCCCTCCATCCTGGACAAGTTCCTGCAGATCCTCGAGGACGGCCGCATGACCGACGGCAAGGGCGAAACGGTCTATTTCTCCGAAGCCATCATCATCTTCACCAGCAACCTCGGCATCTACGAGATCAACCGCGACGGCTTCCGGGAGCAGAAGGTGCGCGCGGATATGCCCTATGCCCAGGTTCAGCAGGCCGTGCGCCAGGGCATCGCGCGGTATTTCAAGCAGCAGCTTGGCCGGCCGGAGCTTCTCAACCGCATCGGCGAAAACATCGTCGTGTTCGACTTCATCCGCGAGGACGTCGCGGAGAGCATCCTCCGGGGGCAGCTCCGGAAAATCGCCGACAACCTGCGCCAAAGCAAGCATATCGAGCTGGTCGTGTCGGAGGAGGCCTTTGCGGCGCTGAAGACCCGGGCCCTCGCCAACCTGGACAACGGCGGCCGCGGCATCGGGAACATTGTGGAGAGCATGTTTGTCAATCCCCTGAGCCGCTACATGTTCGATCACGGCCTGCTCCAGGATTGCCGGATTGAGGTCACCGGCATCCAGGCCGACGCGATGCCCTATACCATCGTCTGCGCCTGAGGCGTCAGCCCTCCCCCTCCCACCCTGCCGGACGTCACCCCCCGGCAGGGTCTTGTACTGCCGTCCGCGGGCGAATTTTTCCATGGCAAACGCCGCTGTTCGCAGCGTTTTTGAAATGATTGCCTCCCTGTCCTGTGATAAGATAGGCACTGTCAGGGGGAAACACCCCGAAGCCCGGCGGACGGGCGGTGCGGAAACGCAACGCAAGCCGCGAGCCTGACAGGTGATACAATCCACTTGTCAGCAGGGCATCGGAAAGGCCCTCTGAAAGAAGCAAGGACACAGGACAGCTTCGAGGTGGAAGCAGCCCCGTTTGCAGGGGTCAGGCGCATACAGCAGAGACGTTATCGCGTGCGGGAATCCAAACGGTCTGTGAGGCTGACGAAAAGCCAGAGTCACAAGCACCCATTCCCCCATCGACCATGAGCCGTTCCGGATCGGAGGTGCTCGTTGATTGATTGTCGATAACCTGTAGCATGCAAGCATTTTCGAATAATGACTCGATCTGCGTCTGATAGCACAGCCCCGTAGTTTTCCGGCTGATTCCACACTGGCCCCCGTGACTCGGGGAAAGAACGGCAGCTGACCCACGGAACCAAGGCAAACTGAACAGAACCAAGGCTGTTGACGGCCGACCGGATGCGATGAACGGCGCGGAAGGCGGCAAGAGGCGGAGGGGACGGACAGGGCGCGGCGGGAAAGTCTGGAACGCTGCCAGGAACTCCTGTGATCCCGCCGGGGAGGAGCATTGCTTCCCCGGTGACACCCCCGGCAATGCAAAAAGCCAGGATGCCCTCCGGCAGGCGGCGGACATCCCGGCAGCTGGTCCCTTTTATCAGGCTTCAGCGCATACAGCAGAGAGATGAAAAGGTGCCCCGGTATCTGTGAGGCGGCATCACCCATCGACGAGCCACTCCGGAAGGAGCGAGTCCAATGGGGCTTCATCGACCATAACGTCACCTGATGCATGATTGACACGATTTGCGCCGAGTTTGTCGAAGCCTGGTTTTCCGGTCAGCTGCCGATCGCATCCGCTCCACAGACGGAGAGAATGGCGTCACCATTGCACAGTCTGCGCCGAACCATGAATGGCCATGCGCGCTCAACAGAGTGGGGAGCCGCATCGCTGCCCGAAGGGGCAAATTCATTTGGAACGCGCAGCCTGACTGCAAAACCCGCCCATCTGGAGACAGACGGGACCACGGCTGCGGTGACGCCGGAAACACCTGCCGGGCGCCCGAAACGGGGAAGTCCCTGACCAATGGACACCGAACGAACGGGGCATGCGAAAGATGCCTCCGGACAGCAGAAAAACGGTGACGAGCAGCTGAAATGCCATGCGGCCGTACTCCGTCTCCCCTGGCAAGGAGATGGTTCTGCATCCGCAGCACGACAGACCGGGGCGACAGGGTCTGCGGGCCGGTTCACGCACGCCGGAAACGCCTCCGGCGGCAGTCCGGGGAAGAAAGGTCAGACGGCTTCGCGGCGGCTGAAATGCCGTCAGCAAGGAAGAAAGGAGGAAACAAGCATGAGCTATCGTGAACAGCTGAAGAAAGAGGCCAACCTCACCCGCACCCTGAACGGCGCCGTGACCCACGCCTCCACCGGCGAAGCCTGTCTGGACTTTTTCGCCGTGGCGGGCGGCATGCGCTACCGCAGGCCGAGGGATCAGATCAGCCTGTTCGACAAGGCCTACATCGAGACGCCCGACCTGGCCATGAAGCTCCTGTTCCACATGCGCGACATCCGTCAGGGCATGGGCGAGCGGAAGATGTTCCGCACCCTGCTGAAGCATGTGGCCTGCACCTGGCCCGAATCCGCCAGGAAGAACGTGGCCTGGATCACCGAATACGGCCGCTGGGACGACGTGCTGTGTCTGCTGAACACACCCGCCCACGCCACCGCCGTCCAGGTCATCCGCGAGCAGCTGGACAAGGATCTTGCCGCCGTGGAGCGCCGCGAGAACGGCGATCCGGAAGCCCCCATCTCCCTGCTGGCCAAGTGGCTGCCTTCCGAGAACGCGTCCAGCGCCAAAACCCGGCAGCTGGCCCAGAAGGTCTGCAAGGCCCTGGACATGGAGCCGAAGGCATACCGCCGGATGCTGACCCGGCTGCGCCGGTACATCGGCCTGACCGAGCGGTATCTGACCCGCAGGCAGACGGGAAAGATCAACTACGAGGCCGTTCCCGCCCACGCCATGCTCCGCTACCGCCAGGCCTTTGAGCGCCGCGACGGCGACCGCTTCAACAAGTACCTTGCGGACGTCGACGCCGGTCAGAAGCGCATGCACGCCGACACCCTGGATCCCCATGAGATCCTGCGGCCGTATTTCATTAGCTCCTTCTGGATGCCGCGTGCTGCCCAGGGCAGCGACACCCTGAACCTGCTCTGGAAGAACCTTGGCGCCGAGCTGGGCAACCAGAACGCCATCAGCGTCATCGACGTGTCGGGCTCCATGTACTGTCACGATCAAGGAACCCCCATGCCCGCGCTGATCTCCCAGGCCATGGGCCTCTACTGCGCTGAACGGTGCCGTGGAACCTTCCACAACATGTTCATCACCTTTGAGTCCCAGCCGCACCTCATGGAGATTCACGGCAGCACCCTGGAGGACAAGCTGCGCTACATCAGCAACGCGCCCTGGGGCGGAAGCACCAACCTGGAGGCCGTGTTCGACCTGATCCTGCGCACCGCCGTGAAGCATCACACGCCGCAGGAGGAGCTGCCCAGCGTGCTGTACATCTTCTCGGACATGGAGTTCAACTGGGCCATCGTAAATCCGGACAAGACGGTCTACGACGCTGCCCGGGAGAAATTCGCCGATGCCGGCTATCAGCTGCCTGCCGTGGTGTTCCACAACGTGAACAGCTGGCAGATGCAGGCCCCGGTCACCGCCCACACCCGCGGCGCGGCCCTGACCAGCGGCACCGCCATGGCGTCCCTGAAGGAGAAGTTCGACGGCAACGTGACGCCCCTGAGCCACATGCTCCGCGTGCTGAACAGCAAGCGCTACGAGCCCATCCACGCCTGACAATCGCATACTTTCCGGACCGACTGTACAGGCTTCCGCTGGTAACGGAGGCTTTTCTTTTTTTGGGCTCAGAGCGGCTCCTGCCGGGCGATGCGTTCCCGGATGCGCCGGATGAAAGGCTCCGGCCCCAGCACCTGCACCTGGGGCCCGAAGCCCAGCACCCGGATCAGCACCTCGTTCTCATCCTGCACGGGATACCAGACCTTCGCCACCGCCGTGCCCGTGGCCGGGTCGAAGGTGCTTTCCTTGCGCAGGCAGGAGAATTCCAGCATGAAGCGCGCCACGGCGTTGCGCTCGTTGAGGATGCGGAGCACCAGCGGCTCCGCGCACAGCGCGGACGCCTCAGGCGCGGCGGTTTCCAGGGCGTCCTCCAGCTGCACGGTGGCGATGCGCGCCAGGTTCAGGGTCGTATGCCTTCCGCCGCTTTGCCCGTGCAGGCGGAAACGCCGGTCCTTGGCGGAATATTCCAGCCGTTCGGGAATCATGTGCAGCACCCGGAAGCTGCCCGCGAAGGTCACGTAGCGGATCATCAGGCCCTTTTCCTCCCGCAGGGCCCGGAGCATCAGCTGGAAGCGCTGCCGGTAGCCTGGATCGGTGAAGGCGTCGCCCGTGCGGCTGGCGTCGAAGCTGTCGAGCTGCCCCTGCGCCAGAATCGGCGGCACGTCCGCCACTGCCGCCCGCAGCTGCGCCAGCTGCCCGTCCGTCAGGAACAGCGGCGCGCGCTCGTCCTCGCACAGGCTCCGCAGCCAGCGCTTCTCCAGGGTGGTGAGGGGGCGTTCCTTCAGGGGCGGCAGCGCGCTGTCGTACTCCCCTTGCCCGTTGCGGCGCACAAGCGGCCAGCTGCCGTCCTGCAGCTTCTGCTCGGCTTCCATCACGCCGTCAGGGGTCATGAACCCGCTCAGGATTCCCCGGAGCCGCCCCCGGGTCACCGGCGTTTGCGCAAGCAGACCTTCCATCGCCGCAAAGGCGTCCCCGTAGATCGCGTCAAACAGCGTCATTCCTTCACCTCCACCCCGTACATCGCGCGCAGCCGCGCCATATCCTCCCGGAAGCGTCCGTCCACCCGGCCGCTGTCGTCCCGCAGGGCCACGATCCGTCCCGTGAAGGTGCGGATCCAGCGCATCATCTCCATCGTGTCCGTGACCTGGATCTCATAGCGGAACAGATCCCAGTCGATGCGCGTCACGCTTCCCCCGCGGCCCTCCCTGCGCAGCCTGTCCAGCACATAGGCCTCCTCCGGCAGGCGGATGCGCACGTCCATCACCACCCGATGCGCCTCCTCCCCCTCCGGCAGCGCGATGCCCCAGCAGTGCTCCAGCGCCTCCCGCACCCTGTCCAGACACGCCTGCCTGTCCTCCGGCGGCCCGATGCGCTCCACGCCGCGGATCAGATCCAGCCGCAGCGCCCGCGCCGCCTGCCGCTCCATGTCATAGCCGATGAGGTAGCGCCGTCCCGTCTCCTCGCTGACCCGGACCACCGCCGGCACCAGCTGCGCCTGATAGACTTCGCAGGACGCCGCCTGCGATTCCGCGCTCACACGGACGGCCTCGCCGGCCTGCATGGCCTCCAGCAGCCCCAGCAGCACGTCGTCGTCCAGCGTGTGCATCAGGAAATGATGCTTGAAGCGGATAAACCGGTTCCCGTAGCCCCGCCGGAGCATCATGCCGTCCGCCAGGCTCCCCAGCGGCAGCGCCTCGCGGAAAAAGGCCAGGCACGCGTCCATGCCGGTATCGTCCGGCAGCGCCGCGTCCCACGCCGCGCCCTCCAGCGCGTATACCTTGCGCTTGCCGTCCCGCTCCTCCCGGACGATGCCCAGGGCCGTATATTCCTGCAGCTTGCGGCGGACGGCCTGCACGTCCGCGTAGTATTCCGTGCGCAGGGCGATGGCGTCCGTCACCTCGTCCGCGGACATGCCCTTCTCCCTGTCCAGCAGGGCCAGCAGACAGCAGTGCAGCATCAGGTCGCGGTCGGTGAAGGTGCGCAGGCGGTAGATCCTGTGCAGGGGATTGGCGCTGAGCGCCGCCGCCTCCGCCGCGATGAAATATTCCCTTCCGCCCTCGCCCTGCCGCCACCGCAGGGTATCGCCCAGCAGGCTCTCGATGCGGTGACGCTCGTTGTCATAGGTGCGCGCGCTGCCCAGATGCTGCTCGTTCCGGGCCCTGAAGCCATGGATCAGAAAATCCCGCATCAGCCAGCGGGTGTGATCAAGGTCGCGCAGTCGCTCATGATAGCCGGGCACAGGCAGGCCTCCTTTGTGCTGATGAACGTCTGGAGCCTCCATGCGCCGTTCATCCCTTTGGAATATAGTATACACCCCTTGTAAAGGCCCGTTTGCCTGCCGCGTCCGGGCGGCCTGCCCCGGAAACAGATTCCAAAGGACACACGCGCGATCCTGTATAATCAGCATATACCGGTTCCTGCGGAGGGCGTTCCATGCAGCGTCAGCCATCCCCGCGAGCCGTGACTGCATTCCCCCATCGCATAAGGAGGTTGTCCCTGTGTCCGACTTCATGATTTACGCGCTGACCATCCTGATCATTTCCGTGGTGCGGCCCCTGATCGTCCATCTGCGCAACATCAGCTACGAAAACAGCCCCGCCGGCGAAAACGCCCGGCAGTCCCTCAAGGAATTCGCCCGGACGGCGCTGTGCGAGGGCGAAACCCTGCTGCTGTCGGACTACTCCCACCTTGCCAGGGCCTCCGTGCTCATGACCGACCAGGGCTTCCACTTCCGGCAGACGAAGCGCTCCCGGGAGATCGCCGTGGACGCCGCCTACCGCCAGATCATAAGCTGCACCTTCCGGGACTGCAGCGGCTCGAAGGTCCGGAACCCCGACCGGGTGAACGACATCCAGCTGCACACCTCCGAGGGCGACTGCGTGCTGTCCTGCTTCCCCCAGTCGGAGGCGATCGCCCGGCTGCTGATCGAGCGCGGCTGGTGAGCAGGCGCGCCGGACGCACGAAGCCGCTCCATCCCGACAATCCGAAAGGAGGCTATCCCCATGTCTGACTTCATGCTCTGCCTGCTGATTCTTCTGGTCTCCACCGTCGTGGGCCCCCTGATCGTTCGCCTGCGCAACAGCAGCTACGAAGACAGCGCTGCCAGCGAGGACGCCCGGCAGTCCCTCGAGGAACTGGCCCGGACGGCGCTGGCCGAGGACGAAACCCTGCTGCTGTCGGACTATGCGCATCTCTCCGATGCCTGCATTCTCATGACCGACAAGGGCTTTCACTTCCGGCAGAAGAAGCTCTCCCGGGAGATCGCCGTGGACGCCGCCTACCGCCAGATCATGAGCTGCACCTTCCGGGACTACGGCGGACAGAAGACCAGGAATACCGCCCTGGTGCACAACATCCAGCTGCACACGATCAACGGCGACTGCACCCTGTCCTGCTTCCCCAGGGAGGCGGAGATCGCCGCCATGCTGATCGAGCGCGGCTGGTGAGCAGGCGCGCCGGACGCATGAAATCGCTCCCTGAGCAGGATTTGCCCTTCCCGGGCGAGAATTCTTAGTGCAGCTGACTATCTCTGCCAGGGAGGATTGACCATGAACGTACATAATTACCGCCGCACCCCGTGGAATACGCCCTTCATCGCCCAGCGGGCCGACCCCTACGTGCTGCACCATGGAAGCGCCTGGTACTTCACCGCCTCCGTGCCCGAGTATGACCGCATTGTCCTGCGCCGCGCCGACAGCCTGGAGGGGCTGCGCACCGCGCCGGAGCAGGAGGTGTGGCATGCCCACGCCGGCGGCGTGATGAGCTGCCACATCTGGGCGCCGGAGCTTCACTGCCTGGACGGCAGGTGGTACCTCTACTTTGCCGCGGGCGAAAAGGAGGATATCTGGAAGATCCGTCCGTGGGTGCTGCGCTGTGAGAGCGACGATCCCCTTGCGGGCCCCTGGACGGAATGCGGCATGCTGGAGCGCGCCGACGGCGACGAATTCAGCTTCACCGACTTTTCGCTGGACATGACCGTCTTCACGCTGCGGGATCGGCACTACTGCATCTGGGCCGAAAAGGTCAGCGTGGGCAGGAAGATCTCGAACCTGTACATCGCGCAGATGCTTTCCCCCACCCGGCTGGCCACGCCGCAGATGCTCCTGACCAGCCCGTCCTACGCCTGGGAGCGTCATGGCTTCTGGGTCAACGAGGGCCCGTCGGTGCTGCAGGCGGAGGGGAAGGTGTTTGTCAGCTTCTCGGCCAGCGACACCAGCGCCGCCTACTGCATGGGGCTGATGTGGATGAACGCCGCGGAGGATCCCATGGACGTTTCCGCCTGGCACAAGCTCAGCCGTCCTGTCCTCACCACCGATGAGGACAAGGGCATCTACGGCCCGGGGCACAACACCTTCTTTGCCCTGGACGGCGAATTCTACACCTCCTACCATGCCCGCCCCTACGACGAAATCATCGGCGATCCGCTCTACGATCCCAACCGTCACGCCTTCATCATGAAGGTGCCCATGCAGGACGGCTTCCCGGTGATCTCGCTGGAGCATCAGCAGTTCCAGGGCGGCGAATAAGCGTCTCCCCTGCCCAGCATGCAAACGCCCTCCGGACAATGGCTTCCGGAGGGCGTTTTTCTGCCGCCTGATCAGGCGCAATAGGTCAGGAAGGACGCAAGGTCGGTTTTCTCCCAGGGCATGCGGGCGGCGTTGGCGCCGAAATGCCCGTAGGCGGAGGTGGCCGTATAGATGGGCTGGCGGAGATGCAGGTCGGCAATGATGGTCTCGGGGGTCAGATGCACGGCGTGACGCAGCCGGCGGATGATCTGCTCATCGGCGATGATCCCGGTGCCGCGGGTATCCACCATGACGCTGACGGGATGCGCCACCCCGATGGCGTAGCTGAGCTGGATCTCGCACTGCCGGGCCAGCCCCGCCGCCACCACGTTCTTGGCCAGGTACCGCGCCATGTAGCAGGCGCTGCGGTCCACCTTCGTGGGATCCTTGCCGGAGAACGCGCCGCCCCCGTGCCGGGCATAGCCGCCGTAGGTATCCACGATGATCTTCCGGCCCGTCAGCCCGGTATCCGCCGCGGGGCCGCCCAGCACGAAGCGTCCGGTAGGGTTGATATAGCAGCGGGTGTCATCGTCCAGGAGCTGCGCGGGAATCGCCGGGCGGATCACATGCTCCATGATGTCCCGGCGCAGCGCGTCCATGCTCTCCAGGGGATCATGCTGCGCGCTGACGACGATGGTATGCACCCGGACAGGCTTGCCGTCGCGGTATTCCACGGTGACCTGGGCCTTGCCGTCCGGCCGCAGGCAGGACAGCAGCTTCGCCCTGCGCACCAGGGCCAGGCGGGCGGTCAGGGCGTGGGCCAGCTCGATGGGCAGGGGCATCAGGGACGCGGTCTCGTCGCAGGCGAAGCCGAACATCATGCCCTGATCGCCCGCGCCCAGCTCCGCCGCGCCGCCCGTTCGGGCTTCCATGGCGCAGTCCACCCCCCGGGCGATGTCCGGGGACTGCCGCCGCAGGGAAACCTCCACCCGCACGCTGTCCGCGTCGAAGCCCCAGGCCGGATCGGTGTAGCCCACCTCCCGGATGGCCTGCCGGGCGATCTTCTCATAATCCACCGACGCCCGGGTGGTGATCTCCCCCATGACGCGCACCAGCTGCGGCTCGCAGGTTACCTCGCAGGCGCAGCGGGATTCGGGATCCTGCCCCAGCAGCGCGTCCAGCACGCTGTCGGCGATGCGGTCGCACAGCTTGTCCGGATGCCCCTCGGTGACGGATTCGGAGGTAAAGAGGGTTGTCATCGGTTTGCTCCTTTGCTTGTATTTTGGGGGGACAGACAGCGGCGCCGCGGCCGTCAGAGCCGGCTCTCCGCCGGGTCGGCAACGGTCTCCGTGCCCGGCAGCGCCACATCCTCCGTGATGAACCGGGTGCAGACCATGTGCTGCATCGCGTCCAGACCATAGCCCATCAGGTTTCCGTCGTCGGTCATGGACAGGCAGACGCCCGTCGCCTGATCCACGGCGAAGGTGGCCGTATACCGGAATACCAGCATGTCGTGGGTCAGCTCGTACACGTCCGCCGTGCGGCCGCAGATTTCCTCCGTGCCCACCAGGGTGGCCCCGTTAGCGAAACGCAGCCGGGAGGCCTCCGCGCAGGTCAGGAATTCCTCCGTCTGCTGTTCGATATGGCTGAGGGTGCAGGCCTGCCGGGCATCCCCCGCCTGCCGGTAATAGCCTGCTTCCGGCACATACAGGGCTTCCCCGCCGTCCGCGGCCACATAATAGCGTCCCGCGCTGTCCCGGCCATAGGTGAGTATCGACACGGAGCCGTCCCGGCGCTCCACGGCGCAGGTGATCAGGAAGGTCTCCGGCAGCTGCACGGCGTCGCGCAGCGTTTCCGCAAGGGACGGTGCTCCGGTCGGAACGGAGGGCGGGGCTTCCTCCGCGCAGACAGGGACGGTCAGCGCCAGGGCCAGCGTCAGCGCGCACAGGGCGCGGTACAGATGAGCGTGCCTGTCCATGGTACCATTTCCTTTCATATTAACGATAAGCGGCCGTGACTCCGCCCGCATGGCGCCATAGCATAAGGGCGGCGGCCATGCAGGCGGTATGGGCCGGCGGTTATGGCTGCTTCCCGCAGGCGGCGCAGCTTCCGCAGCTGTGGCCGGAGCAGGCCCACAGATCATCCGCCACCGGCGCCCAGCGCTGAGCCGGGCCGTCGCACTTGGCGGTCAGGCTGTCCACGTCCTCGGGGCTCTCCATGTCGGTGGAGTGCGCGCCGGACAGATGCACCATGCTGCGCAGCTTGTCCGGGTTGTCCAGCAGGGGGCAGGGCCGCAGATGATTCCCGTTGAAGGGCTGGCCATCGTGGTAGGCCATGAACAGCGGGGATCTGAGGGCCTCCAGGATGGTCTTGTCGCGGATGTTGGCGTCCGAGTAATGCACGAAGGCGCAGGGCTCCATATCGCCGCCCGCATTGATGTGCAGATACCGCCGCCCGCCGGCCACGCAGCCCCCGGCGTACTCGCCGTCGTTCCAGAAGTCCATGGTGAACAGCGGCTTGGTGCGGCGGAATTTGCGCACCTGCTCGTACATGAATTTCCGCTGCTCCGGTGTGACCATCAGCTCGGGCACGGCGGCGTTGCCCACCGGCATGTAGGTGAAGAACCAGCAGAACTTCGCGCCCCAGGCGATCATCTGGTCGAAGTAGGCCTCGGAGCCGATCATCTCCACGTTCTTGCTGGTGTAGCAGCAGGAAATGCCGAAGGGCAGCCTCTTCCGCTTGAGGATCGCCATGGCCTTCTCCACCTTGCGGAAGGTGCCCTCGCCCCGGCGGAAGTCGGTATCCGCCTCGAAGCCCTCCACCGATATGGCGGGGATGAAGTTCTTCACCCGGAGCATATCGTCGGCGAAGGCCTCGTCGATGAGGGTGCCGTTGGTGAAGGCCGAAAACTGACAGTCGCTGTGCTTCTCGCACAGGCGGAGGATATCCGCCTTGCGCACCAGGGGCTCGCCGCCGCTGAAAAGGAAGAAATGGATGCCCAGCTCCTTGCCCTGCCGGATGATGTCATCCAGCTCCTCGTACGTCAGGTTCAGCCTGTTGCCGTACTCCGCCGCCCAGCAGCCGGTGCAGTGCAGGTTGCAGGCGGAGGTGGGGTCGATGAGCAGGGTCCAGGGAATGTTGCAGCCGTATTCGGCCTCCAGGGCGTCGTGGATCTCGCTCTCCAGGAACGCGCCGTTGATGACGAAGTTCTCGAACACGGCGCGGCGCACGTCGTCGTCGATATCCTCCCACAGGCTCATGACGAAGCGGTTCCACGGGTTGTCCGGATCGGCGAGCATGGCCTTCACGCCGTTGAGCGGCGCGTCCATGGCGCTGCCGGCGGGCACGAACTTCTCCAGAACGGCGACGGCCTGGGGCAGGCGAGCCTGGGGATCCTTATCGATATAGTCATAGGCCTTGCGCAGGCCCAGGGCCTGAATTGAGGTCTTGATGCTCATGGTCAGCCTCCTGTGTTTCTCTTGTGTGCCACCTGATCCTCCCGGCGGACGGCCGCCATGATACGGCGCAGGCCTGATAGGCCGCGGGGGGCATATCAGGCCTGGTGCGCCGGTTTGCCGGAGGGTCTGTCCGCAAGGGGGGGTCGCTTCGCATCAGTGGCGGAGCTTCTTGACGGCCACCGCAGCAATCGCCACGACAACCACGACCACAACCGCAACAATGATCACAGTCTTCATGGATACGTCCTCCTTCCCTCTCCCGTATGGTGTTCGGCCTGCGCGCCCTCCGTGGACGCCCCAGACCTTATGGGATGATCATAGCGGTGTTTTGTCAAACAAATTCGAAATTTTCTCGTCAGTTTTGTTAATGCTGCGGTTTTTCAGGCGGATGCCGCCCGCGTCCCGCGCAAAAAAAAGAAGCGGATTGCTCCGCTCCGTGGCGCGCCGATTGTCCCGGGCATCCCGCGATGCCCCGGGGCGTCAGCAGGGGATCCGCACCGTGAACGTCGACCCCACGCCCTCGGCGCTCTCGAAGGTGATGCTGCCGCCCAGCTTGTCCACGATGGTTTTGCAAAGGGACAGCCCCAGTCCGCTGCCCTCCCTGTTGCGGAAGCGGTTCCCGGCGTAGAAGGGCGTGAAGATGTGCTGCTGATCCTCCTGGCTGATGCCCGCGCCGTTGTCCGCGATATCGCAGACAAAGCCGTCCTCCGTCCTGCGCAGGCTGACGGAAATCCGTCCGCCCTGGCCGGTGAACTTGATCGCGTTGCCCAGGAGGTTCTGCCATACCCGGAACAGCAGCGCCTCGCTGCTGACGATCTCGAACTCCTCCAGCTCGGGGATCAGCTCGATTTCCTTTTTCCCCCACAGCAGCTGCATGTCCAGCATCAGCGTGCGCAGCTGCGACGCCGGGGAGAACCTGTCCTGCCTGCTGATGGCGGTGGTGCTGTCCAGCCTGCACAGCTCCAGCACGTCCCTGGACAGCCCCGTCAGCCGGTCCGTCTCGGCGATGATCACGTCCATGTTCCGCACTGTCTCCTCCGGCGAGGGGGATTCCTGCGTGATTTCCGCGTAGTTGCGGATGACTGCCAGGGGCGTCTTGAACTCGTGGGATATGTAGCGGGTGAATTCCCGGCTCAGGAAGGCGTTGGCCTTCAGCTCCTCCGCCATGCGGTTGAAGCCGTCCGTCAGCCGGGACAGCTCGTCGTGCCCGCCGTCCTGCAGCGCGATGGCGTAGTTGCCCTCCGCCACCTGCGCCATGGCCCCGCTCAGGGCCTGCAGGCGGCGAAGCACCAGCCTGCTGACGCTGCGGTAGAACAGCGCCACCACCATCACCAGCAGAATCAGCTGGAAGGCATACATGCTGCGCTCCACGGCCTCCCGCCCCACCGCGAAGGACAGCAGGTACGCCGCCAGATTCACCGTCATCGCGCTGATCACCAGCCCTCCCAGCAGCGACAGCAGCAGCTGTCTGGACAGGGTGCTTTTGCGCGTCCTGATTTTCCCGCTCATTGCAGCACCGCCTTGTAGCCCAGACCGCGCACCGTCACGATCCGGAAGTCCTCGTTCTCCGCCTTGTCCCGGAGCCACTTGACGTGCGTATCCACCGTGCGGTCGGAGCTTTCGCTGTCATAGCCCCAGATCTCGTTCATCAGCTGCTCCCGGGAGAAGATCATGTTCGGGCTGGACAGCAGCTTGAACAGCAGCAGGAATTCCTTCCGCGTCAGGGATACCTCACGTCCGTTGATCAGCGCGGCGCCGGTCTGGTAATCCAGCTCCGTGTGGGGCAGCACGATCCGGCTCTCCGATACCGCGCCGTAGCGCCGCAGCAGCGCCTTGACCCGGAGCAGCAGCTCCCGGAGCACAAAGGGCTTGACCAGATAGTCGTCCGCCCCGGAGGTGAAGCTCTTCTCCTTGTCGTCAATGGTTTCCAGGGCCGTCAGCATCAGCACGGGGACGTCCCTGCTCTGCCCGCGCACCGCCGCGGTCAGGGCGTTGCCGTCCATGCGGGGCATCATGACGTCCGTCACCACCAGGTCGAACCGCTCCCGGCAGAACATCTCCCACGCCGCCTGACCGTCCTCCGCCGCCGCCACGGTGTATCCGGCGCCGCGCAGGGTCTTTTCCACCACGCAGCGCAGGTTGGCGTCGTCCTCCGCCAGCAGGATATGAAACATCGCCGCATCCCTCCCTCCGGGTTCTGTCAGGATACCACGCCCGTTTGAAATCTGTGTGAAATCCGCCGCAGGCTCCGCGGCCGGGCCCGATACCCCTCCAGCCGTCGGAAATGGCGATGGATTTACCAAATATGCAATCAAATCCTCCATTGACTTCCCCTCCGGAACGTACTATGCTGAATGCCATAGAGGCACGGACATACGCACACCAAGGAGGACGCCAGCGATGCAGGAATATCTGCGCACCATTGACGAAGTCATCGCCCGGGGGCCCTACGACGCCACCTGGGCATCCCTCTCCCGCTACCGGACCCCCGAATGGTACAGGCAGCTGAAGTTCGGCATTTTCATCCACTGGGGGGTATACAGCGTGCCGGCCTTCGGCAGCGAGTGGTATTCCCACGACATGTACGTCCAGGGCTCCCGGGAATACGAGCATCACATCGCCACCTACGGCCCCCACCGGGAATTCGGCTACAAGGACTTTATCCCCATGTTCCGGGCGGAAAAGTTCGACCCCGCCGCCTGGGCGGATCTGTTCAGCCGGGCCGGAGCCAGGTATGTGGTGCCCGTGGCCGAGCATTGCGACGGCTTCCAGATGTACCGCAGCGACATCTCCCGCTGGAACGCCTACGAGATGGGCCCCCATCGGGACGTGCTGGGCGAGGTGACCGACGCCTGCCGGGCAAAGGGTCTGGCCACGGGCTGCTCCTCCCACCGGGTGGAGCACTGGTTCTTCATGGGCCACGGCAAGGAGTTCGACAGCGATCTTCACGAGCCCCTGCAGCGGGGGGATCTGTACTGGCCCTCCATGCCCGAGCCCAATCATCAGGATCTGTTCAGCCAGCCCGCGCCCTCCCGGGAATTCCTGGACGACTGGCTGGTGCGCACCTGCGAGCTGATCGACCGCTATCAGCCGCGGATCCTCTACTTCGACTGGTGGATCCAGCACAGCGCCGTCCGCCCCTACCTCAAGCGGCTGGCCGCCTACTACTACAACCGCGCCGCCGAGTGGGGCGCGGAGGTGGTCATCAACTACAAGCATGACGCGTTCCTTTTCGGCACGGCGGTGCCGGACGTGGAGCGCGGGCAGTTCGCGGACATGAAGCCCTACTTCTGGCAGACGGACACGGCGGTGGCCCTGAACAGCTGGTGCTACACCGAGCACAACGACTACCGCCCCGCCGGCGATCTGGTGCGGGATCTGGTGGACATCGTGAGCAAGAACGGATGCCTGCTGCTGAACGTGGGCCCGAAGGCCGACGGTACCTTCGCGGAAGAGGATCGGCGCATTCTGGAGGAAATCGGCGCGTGGTTGGCCATCAACGGCGAGGCCATCTACGGCACGACCGTCTGGCGCAAGTACGGCGAGGGCCCCACGCAGATCGTGGAGGGGCAGTTCGCCGACGGCATCAGGAAGAACTTCACCTCCCGGGACATCCGCTTCACCTGCGGGAACGGCTGCCTGTACGCCACGGCCCTCCGGGGCAGCGGCGACGGCGAGTACTGCATCGCCTCCCTGGGCGAGCAGGACGCCTCCCGGCTGGCAAACTTCCATGGCATCATCAGGGAGGTGCAGGTGCTGGGCGCCTCCGCCCCGGCCCGCTGGCGGCGCGACGCGCAGGGCCTGCACGTGACGACCGACCTGATCACCGACATGCCCGTTGTGATGAAAATCCGGGTGGAATAAACTGCTGAAAGGCGGAGGATACGACCATGAACATCTGTCATGAATACCGGCTGGGCGACATGCTGGCGCGCTATGTGACCGATGAAGCGGGGCATGTGGGGCTGATGCTGCTTCCGGCCGCCCGCGCCGCCGACGCGCTGAGCAAGGACTGGGTCGTGGAAAGCCTTGTCCAGTGCCACGCCCGCGGGGATCAGCTGCCCCACAACTGCGGCAACGGCCACACCCTGGCCACCACCGCCGCGACCGACCGCATGACGCTGGCCGGGCAGGCGCGGCAGGGCGACGCCATCGTGACCACCCTTGCCGACGGTACCGGCCGGAGGGTGCAGCACCGTCTGACCTGGCATGAGGGGCTGCAGGCCGTGCGGGTATCCACCGTGTTCGAGAACGCCACGGACGCGCCCATCACCCTGGACCTGCTGTCCAGCGTGAACCTGGGGGGCATCACGCCCTTCACGGCGGGGGACGCCTGCGGCGCGCTGATCATCCACCGGGTTCGCAGCGCCTGGAGCGCCGAGGGCCGTCTGCAGAGCGACACCGCGGAGGCGCTGCATCTGGAGCGCGCGTGGACGGGGCTGTTCCTGCGGATGGAGAAGTTCGGGCAGATCGGCTCGATGCCGGTGCGGCAATGGTTCCCGTTCCTGGCGGCGGAGGATACCGCAGCCGGGGTCACCTGGGCCATGCAGCTGGCCTGTCCGTCCTCCTGGCAGGGGGAGATCCGCCGCAGGGACGATGGGCTGAGCCTGATGCTGGGTCTGCCGGACGAGGACTACGGCCACTGGTGCAGGACCCTGCAGCCCGGGGAATCCTTCGAGGCCCCGGAGGCCTTCCTCACCGTGGGCGAGGGCGGCGTGGACGCGGTATCCCAGCGGCTGCTGAGCGTCCAGCGGGAAAACTGGCTGCGGCGGGATGAGGATCTGCCCGTGATGTTCAACGAATACTGCACCACCTGGGGCGTGCCCTCCCACGAGAACATGGTGAACATCGCCGGCTGCCTGAAGGGTCACGGCATGGACATCATGGTCATGGACGCGGGCTGGTACGCCCGGGGCGACGGCGGCTGGAGCGACTGCGGCGGCGACTGGGTGCCCAACGAGACGCGGCTGTTCCCCCAGGGGCTGAAGGCCACGGCGGACGCCATCCGCGCGGCGGGAATGAAGCCCGGCATCTGGTTTGAGCCGGAGACCTGCGCGCACGGCTCGGACATTTTCAAGCGGGAGGACATGCTGCTCAGGCGGCACGGCGCGGTGATCGACACGGACAACCGCCGCTTCCTGGACATGCGCCGGGAGGAGGTGCAGTCCTACCTGCGGGAGCGGGTGACGGGGCTGCTGCTCCGCTGCGGCTTTGAATACATCAAGGTGGACTACAACGACTGCATCGGCGTGGGCTGCGACGATCCCGACAGCCTGGGCGAGGGCCTGCGGCAGAACATGCAGGGCACGCTGCGCTTCCTGCGGGACATGCGGGCGGCGGTGCCGGGGCTGTACATCGAGAACTGCGCCTCCGGCGGACACCGGCTGGAGCCCTCCCTCATGGCCGCGACGGACATGGCCTCCTTCTCCGACGCCCACGAGTGCGCGGAAATCCCCATCATCGCCGCCAACCTGCACCGGATGATCCTGCCCGGGCAGTCGCAGATCTGGGCGGTGCTGCGCCATACCGACAGCCTGCGCCGCATCAACTATTCCCTGATCAACACCTTCCTGGGAGTGATGTGCCTCTCCGGCGACGTGCTGACCCTCTCCGACGCCCAGTGGCGCAAGGTGGACGAGGGCATCGCCTTCTACCGGGCCGTGCGGAGGATCATCCGGGACGGCGTGTCCGTCTTCCACGGGGCGGTGTCGGCCTCCTGGCGGCATCCCGCGGGCTGGCAGGCCGTCTGCCGCCGGGCTGGGGACGAAACCCTGGTGGTGCTGCACACCTTCGGCGGGAATTTCCCGGAGCAGGTCACCCTGCCCGTGGACGCCGCGCGGATCCTGCGGGTCATGTGCTCGGAGGACAACGCCGTCACCCTGGAGAACGGGCGTCTGACCGTGACGCTGAAGGCGCCCTTCGAGGCCGTGGCCGTCCATCTGGGCAAGCAGGGCTGAGGGCCGGGCGTCCCTACGCAAATGAAGTGGAGGAACCCCCATGGACAATCTGAAGCAGGCGGTGAACCCCTACCTTCCCTCGTGGGAGTATGTGCCCGACGGCGAGCCCTATGTGTTCGGCGACCGGGTGTATGTCTACGGCTCCCATGATTTTTTCCAGGGCGACGTGTACTGCATGGGCGACTACGTGGGCTGGTCGGCCCCGGTGGACAACCTGGGCGACTGGCGCTATGAGGGCGTGATCTACCGCAAGGATCAGGATCCCCGCAACGGCGACCTGCAGGGCAACCTGTACGCCCCGGATGTGACCGTGGGCCCCGACGGGCGGTATTACCTGTACTACGTGCTGAGCAACTGCAGCGTGGTGTCGGTGGCGGTGTGCGACGAGCCCGCCGGGCAGTTCGCCTTCTACGGCTACGTGCATTATCCTGACGGCACGCTTCTGGGGGAAGGAGTTGGCGACGAGCCCCAGTTCGACCCCGGGGTCATCACCGAGGACGGCAGAACCTACCTGTACACCGGCATCTGCGGGGTGGGAGACAAGACCCGCCACGGGGCCATGTGCACCGTGCTGGGCAGCGACATGCTCACCGTGCTGGAGGCCCCCGTGTTCGTGGCCCCCAGCAGCACCTGCACCGAAGGCACGGGCTTTGAGGGGCATGCGTTCTTCGAGGCCCCCTCCATCCGCAAGAAGGACGGGCTGTACTACTTCATTTATTCCTCGGAGAAGTACCACGAGCTTTGCTACGCCACCAGCCCGGAGCCCACGAAGGGCTTCGTGTACCGGGGCGTGATGATCAGCAGCGGCGACCTGCACATCGGCACCTACAAGCCCGCCGAAAAGTGCGCCTACTACAC
>JBJEYH010000232.1:0-3655 GCA_051886675.1 Aristaeellaceae bacterium | reverse complement strand
GTGAACCAGCTCAACCGCATCAAGCTGATGCTGTCCACCGCCCGTGAGCGCGTCAACGAAAGCACCTGACGCACATCCCCAAGATAACGCGCCAGCGGAAACGGGTCAAGGGGCGATGCCCCCTGCGCGGGGATGTCGCGGCAAGCCCAGGCCCAACACAAAGCGAAAGAGCAATAGGAGCAGAAAGAAGCCCGAGTTTCCAGGCTGGCGACGAAGTCCGCCCGCGTCGGAAACGGCAGGTTCCGCTCCCCGCAAAGGAACGTCCCGTCCCCCACCCCCGCGCATCATCCCTGCATCCGATCACCCCGGGGCTGCCCGCCGCCCATGACAGGCAGCCCCTTTGCCTGTCCCTGTAATTATCGTTTATCAATAATTTTCTATTGACATTCAATATCACTGATGCTATACTTTCCCCATCCCGATCCATCCCATGACGGAGGTGACCGCTGCATGAAGCGTTTTCTCATCGTGCTGATGCTGCTGGCGCTGTGCGCCGTTCTTCCCGTGGCGATGAAGCTACTCCTGCTCGCCGACCTCTCCCCAGTGCCCTTCACCCCCATCCTGGAGGTGCAGCTGCAGGACGCGCATACGGGCGAAATCACCTGGGAAGCCGTCGGGCTCGCCGAGCTGACCCGCACCACGGAGCCCTTCGAGGCCGACACCCCCTGGACGCACACCTTCTGCTGTTTCGACAGCTACATTGACTCCAGCGGAAGCCGGAGCCGCGTGCTGAACTTCCGCGAGGACGCCTGGCTGTCGGAGGACGACCGGGCCGTGCTGGCGGAGGATCCCGTCATCGACCGGCTGCTGGATCAGGTCGCCGCCCTGGAGCACAGCATCATGTCCGCCAAGGTCATCCGCCAGGACGGGGCGTACTACGCCGTGGTGGACTTCAACGTGAACCTGTGGTGGCCCTTCAAGCTCTACCGCTACGACCCGGACACGGATACCCTGACCCTCCTGTGCACCTTCGACGGGCAGGACGTGGTGGCCCTGCGCCTCCTGCCGTAAGCCGCAAGGCCCGCGCCTCCATGACGGACGCGCGGGCTTTGCCTATACCATGCGCCTGCCCGCCAGGGTCAGCCGCTCCTGCACGCGGCAGAGGAACTCCCGGTTGGTGGGCTTGCCCCGCTCGGGATCCACGCTGTGGCCGAAGAACCGCTCCAGCGCGCCCAGGCTGGCCCCGCTCCAGGTGGACTCGATGGCCAGGCGCAGGCTGCGCTCCACCGCCGCGGGGGTCATGCCGTGCCGCCGGGCCGTCAGCGGATACAGGCGGGTGTGCAGATCCTCCATCAGCGCGGGATGCACGGTGATCAGCGCCGCCATGTCCGGCAGAAACCGCCACGCCCGCAGATGCTCCGGCATGGTCATGGCGTGCAGCAGCCCCCGCGCCAGGCAGATCATCTGCCCGTGACGCGTCAGAGCCAGCACCGGCAGACGGCCCTCCTGCTCCCAGCGCGCCAGCTGCTCCGGCAGCTGCTCCGCCCGGGCCAGGCTGATGACCGCATCCGCCCAGGGACAGGGCTGCTCCGCCAGCAGCCAGGGCGGCGCCAGCGGCGGACGCTCCCGCAGCCGCGCCAGCGCCCGCGCCCCCGCCTGTCCGCCGCACACCGCCAGCTGAACGGGCTCCTCCGTCAAAAGAAGCAGCGGATCCTCCGCGCCCGCGCATACCCTGCATGACCAGCCCGGGCCAAGGTTTTCCAGCGCCAGCTGCCAGTCCAGCCCCTGCTGTGCGCTGTCCGTGATCGCCAGGCATGCCGGCATATCCCCGCCCCCTTTCCGCAGGAGGATTCGCCGTCCGCTGCGGCGGCTCCTTTGACGGATCATGGCTTGTTTTGTCGAATCAGGCGTACGGCCCGCCCATTTTGGCCGAGCTGCCGGGCACACAGCGGTATACGCCGCGGCATCGGCGAAGGGACGCAGCATACCTTTCGCGCATCAGGTCATTTTTCCATATTTTCGGTGCAAAACGACATATTTTCATTCCCGCGTATACTTTATCATTTTCAGTAGAATAGCGCGAGGAGTTTTTGTGATGCTGCATGAAACATATCATTACCAGACCCTTGACGATGTCCGCGGCAAAGCGGAGGAGCTGAAGGTTTTTGTGCCCCTGCAGGAGGACGTGACCCCGCTGTACCGGCCCCTGCCCCTGGGGGCCGTCACCGCGCCCAACCGCATCGCCTTCCAGCCCATGGAGGGCACCGACGGCACGGAGGACGGCGCGCCGGGCGAATTGACCGTCCGCCGCTATGAGCGCTTTGCCAAGGCCGGCCCGGGGCTGATCTGGTTCGAGGCCGTGGCCACCGTGCCGGAGGGCCGGGCCAGCGCCCATCAGCTGTACCTCACCGGGGACAACGTGGACGCCTTCCGCCGCCTGACCGACGACATCCGCGAAACCTGCCTGCGGGAGAACGGCTACGTGCCTGTGCTGGTCATGCAGGCCACCAACAGCGGCCGCTACTCCAAGCCCCACGGCTATCCGGAGCCCATGATCGCCTACAGCTGCCCGCCCCTGGAGGACACACCCCTGCCCGCCGGGCGCATCGTCTCCGACGACGACCTGCGCCGCTTCGAGGATGCCTATACCACAACCGCGCGGCTGTGCCAGCAGGCCGGCTTCGACGGCATGGACGTGAAGTGCTGCCACCGCTACCTGGCCTGCGAGCTGCTCAGCGCGTACACCCGGCCCGGCGACTACGGCGGCAGCTTCGAAAACCGCACCCGCTTCCTCAGGAACTGCTACCGGGCGGCGCAGGCGGGGCTGACCTCCGGCGACTTCTTCCTGACCAGCCGGCTCAACGCCTACGACGGATTCCCCTACCCCTACGGCTTCGGCGTGAAGGAGGGAAGCCTGGAGCCCGACATGACCGAGGCCATCCGGCTGATCCGCGAGCTGGAAGCGGAATTCCATATTCCGCTGATCAACATCACCATGGGCAACCCCTACAAGAACCCCCACGTGAACCGCCCCTACGACCACGGCAACTACGTTCCGGACGAGCATCCGCTGGAGGGCGTGGGCCGGGTGATGAAGGGCGTCAGCGAGATCCAGCACGCGGTGGACATCCCGGTGCTGGGCAGCGCGTTTTCCTACCTGCGGCAGTTTTCGCCGAACCTGGCGGCGGGCATGGTGGATGGCGGACACGCGGCCATGGCGGGCTTCGGCCGGATGGCCTTCGCCTATCCGGAGTTCGTGCAGGATGCCCGCAGGGACGGCCGCATCGATCCCCGCCGCGTCTGCCTGACCTGCGGCGGATGCGCGGTTCTGCTGCGC
This sequence comes from Aristaeellaceae bacterium, assembly GCA_051886675.1. Classification (GTDB taxonomy): domain Bacteria; phylum Bacillota; class Clostridia; order Christensenellales; family Aristaeellaceae; genus UBA11524. The sequence continues at coordinate 378 of JBJEYH010000232.1, read as the reverse complement.
GCCGGGACCCCCGCGGGATGCATTGTACGTGACAGGGAGGTTTACAAGCCATGAAAACCGCACTCGTGACCGGCTCCAGCCGGGGCATTGGCCGGGCCATTGCCGACATGCTCCATGACAACGGCTACACCGTGATCTACTCCGGCGCAAAGCCCCGGCGGCCGGAGGATCTTCCCCCGGAGCGGGACTTCTTCCCCTGCGACATTGCCGACGCGTCCCAGCGGCAGGCGGCGGTATCGCATGTGCTGGCTGCCTACGGCCGGCTGGATCTGCTGGTGAACAACGCGGGCGTCGCGCCCCTCGTGCGCCGGGATCTGCTGGACATGGACGAGGAGAGCTTCGACCGGGTCATCGGCATCAACCTCAAGGGCACGCTGT
>JBJEYH010000231.1:0-16700 GCA_051886675.1 Aristaeellaceae bacterium | reverse complement strand
GTGAAGGTGCTGCAGTTCGGCGAGGGCAACTTCCTGCGCGCCTTTGTGGACTACTTCATTGACATCGCCAATGAAAAGACCGATTTCAACGGCTCCATCGCCCTGGTGAAGCCCATCAATATCGGCACGCTCTTCCCCGCCTTCAAGGAGCAGGACTACCGCTACACCGTGATGCTGCGGGGTCTGGTGGACGGCGAGGCCGTGGAGCAGACCCGCGTAATCACCTCCGTGGCTGACGCGGTGGATTCCTACGCCGACTATGAGCACTATGCCTCCTACGCCAGGCTGGACAGCCTGCGCTTCATCGTCTCCAACACCACCGAGGCCGGCATCGTCCTGGACGAGAGCGACGAGCTGGCGCTCTGCCCGCCCCGCACCTATCCCGGCAAGCTGACCAAGCTGCTCTATGAGCGCGCCGAGCACTTCAACTATGCCCCCGACAAGGGCCTGATCATCCTGCCCGTGGAGCTCATCGACGACAACGGCATCATGCTCAAGAAGTGCGTCAAGGCCCTGGCGAAGATCTGGAACCTGGGCGAGAAGTTCGACGCCTGGCTGGAGGAAGCCTGCGTGTTCACCTCCACCCTGGTGGACCGCATCGTCACCGGCTATCCCCGCGGCGAGGATCAGGCCATCTGGGAGAAGCTGGGCTATGAGGACCGCATCCTGGTCACCGCCGAGCCCTTCGGCCTGTGGGTCATCGAGTCCGGCAAGGATATCAGCCAGGAGCTGCCCCTGCCCCAGTGCGGCCTGCCGGTCATCTACACCGACAACCAGAAGCCCTACAAGCAGCGCAAGGTGCGCATCCTCAACGGCGCGCACACCTCCTTCGTGCCCGCTGCCTTCCAGTGCGGCTACGACATCGTGCTGGACGCCATGAAGGATCCCATGATCCTGAACTTCATGCAGAAGACCCTCTACGACGAGGTCATCCCCACCCTCGACCTGCCCAAGGACGACCTGATGGCCTTCGCCGAGGCGGTGACCGGCCGCTTCATGAATCCCTTCATCAAGCACGCGCTCCTGTCCATCTGCCTGAACTCCGTCAGCAAGTGGCGCGCCCGCTGCATGCCCAGCCTCCTGGTGTATGTGGAGCGCACCGGCAGGCTGCCCGAGCGCCTGACCTTCTCCCTGGCCAGCCTGATGAGCCTGTACCGCGGCGGCAAGGTCGTGGGCGGCAAGCTGGAGTGCCTGCGCGACGGTCAGCCCTACACCCTGCAGGATGACGCGGCGGTGCTGGAGTTCTTCGCCACCACCTCCGACCAGGCGCCCGCCGATCAGGCCCGTGCCTTCCTGTCCAACGAGAGCTTCTTCGGCCCCGACCTGTGCAAGGTGCCCGGCCTGATCGAGTCCGTGTCCGCGTCCCTGGAGGACATCCTGGCCCGCGGCATGCGCACCGTCATGACCGAGAAGTTCGGCGCGTAATCCCCGTCACCATCACCGCCGCGGACGGCGCGCATGTCGCCCGCGGCGGATATTCTTGTATTTGAAGGAGGCCTGTTCCCCCATGGCTGAGCTTCTCCGCATCACCCCCAAGGACAACGTGGCCGTGGCCCTGTCCGCCATCGATCAGGGCGTGACCCTCACGGTGGAGGGCGTGACCCTCACCACCGTGGACGCCATCCCCGCCGGGCACAAGGTGGCCCTGGAGGATATCCCCGCCCAGGGCAAGGTCGTCAAGTACGGCTTCCCCATCGGCTATGCCAAGGAGGACATCCGCAAGGGCGGGCATGTCCACGTGCAGAACCTGCACACCCTCCTTTCCGGCGAGCTGGAGTATGAATATCATCCCACCTTCCCCCAGGTGGAGGCGAAGGAGCCCGCCACCTTCATGGGCTATCCCCGCAAGGATGGCCGGGTGGGCATCCGCAACGAGCTGTGGATCCTGCCCACGGTGGGCTGCGTCAACGACATCGCCCGCGCCATCGAGAAGGACGCCCAGTGCCTGGTGGGCGGCGGCGTGGAGTGCGTGTACGCCTTCCCCCACCCCTACGGCTGCTCCCAGATGGGCGACGATCAGGAGAACACCCGCACCGTCCTGGCCAACCTGGCCACCCACCCCAACGTGGGCGGCGTGCTGGTGCTGGGCCTGGGCTGCGAGAACAGCAGCGCGGCCATCATCGAGGAGCACATGGGCGATTACGACAAGGATCGCGTGCGCTTCCTGGTGTGCCAGCAGGTGGAGGACGAGCATGAGGCCGCCATGGCCCTGCTCAGGGAGCTGGCGGACAACATGCGCGATGAAAAGCGCGTGCCCTGCCCCGCCTCCAAGCTGGTGGTAGGCCTGAAGTGCGGCGGCTCCGACGGCTTCAGCGGCATCACGGCCAACCCCGTCATCGGCGGGTTCTCCGACCTGCTGGTGGCCCAGGGCGGCGCCACCATCCTCACCGAGGTGCCCGAGATGTTCGGCGCGGAGACCATTCTGATGGACCGCTGCGAAACCCGGGAGATGTTCGACAAGACCGTCCGCCTCATCAACGACTTCAAGCGCTACTTCGAGGAGCATCATCAGACCATCTACGAGAACCCCTCCCCCGGCAACAAGGCCGGCGGCATCTCCACCCTGGAGGACAAGGCCCTGGGCTGCACCCAGAAGAGCGGCTTCTCCCCCGTCAAGGACGTGCTGGCCTACGGCGAGAAGGTGCACGTGCCCGGCCTGAACCTGCTCTCCGCCCCCGGCAACGACCTGGTGGCCGCCACGGCCCTGGCTTCCTCCGGCGCACATCTGGTGCTGTTCTCCACCGGGCGCGGCACGCCCTTCGCCTGCCCCGTGCCCACGGTGAAGATCGCCTCCAACACCCCCCTGTCCCAGCGCAAGCACGGCTGGATCGACTTCAACGCCGGCGCGCTGCTCACCGACGGCAAGTCCCTCCCCGAGCTGAGCCAGGCGCTGATGGACTTTGTCCTGGAGACCGCCAGCGGCCGCAAGGTCTGCTCCGAACGGCGGGGCTTCCATGACCTGGCCATCTTCAAGACCGGCGTGACCCTGTAATCAACGCGTGATTTCCGTTCACGGGGCGTGACACACGTCCCGTGTTCTTGCGTGTCCCCCGATCAAAACGCAAAGGAGCGCCCGCATGTTTTCCTTCTTCACCCGCCTGGACAAGGGCGACAAACGCACGCTGTTCACCTGCTTCTTCGGCTTCTGCTTCAGCGGCATCCTCTCCATGACCATGGGCAGCGTCATGCCCGACCTGAAGGCTGCCTACCACCTGAGCGACGCCACCAGCGGTCTGCTGCTCTCCGCCCATTCCGCGGGCAATCTGGTGGCGGGGCTTGTCAGTGGCATGATCCCCCTGTGGCTGGGCCAGCGCAGATCCATCACCCTGCTCAGCGCCATGGCTGTGCTGGGCTACTTCATGCTGACCCTCTGCGGCGTGCCTGCGTGGCTGCTGCTGGCGTTCCTGCTCATCGGCTTCGGCCGGGGCAGCATCACCAACTTCGACAACCGCATGGTCAACAAGCTCTCCGGCGGCAGCCCCGCCGCGTCCAACCTCCTGCACAGCTCCTTCGCCGTGGGCGCCATCGGCGCGCCGCTGGTGTTCCTGGCCCTGCGCAACGCCTTCTCCTGGCGGATCGCCCTGGGCTTCGTGCTGCTCTTCGGCTGCGGCTGCGTGCTGGCCTTCAGCCGCATGCGCCTCAAGCAGGACAGCCTCGACCGCCACAACAAGGGCAACACCACCTGGAAGTTCCTGCGGAATCCGTCCTTCCTGATCCTGGGCGGGATGATGTTCGGCTACATGTGCAGCGAGTACGCCATCAACGGCTGGCTGGTGACCTACATCCAGAACAAGGAGAGCCTCTGCGCCGCCCTCGCCGCCTCCGGCAGCGATCCGGCCAGCTTCAGCCAGACCATGGCGTCCCTGCTGTGGGTGGTGATCCTCATCGGCCGGCTGAGCTGCGCGGTGCTGTCCACCCGCTTCCCGCAGAAGAAGATGATGCTGGTATGCAGCGCGGGCATGACGGTTTTTTATGGGGTCATGCTGATGAGCCATTCCATTGCCATGGTGGTCTTCTCCGTGGCGGGGCTGGGGCTGTGCATGGCGGGCATCTGCCCGATGATCTACTCCGACGCGGCCATCTTCACCAACACCTACCCCATGGCGACCAGCGCGCTGCTGGCCATGGGCTCCACCGGCGCGATCATCATGCCCACGCTGGTGGGCGCACTGGCGGAAGTGTTCGGCTTCACCGGCGGCATGAGCGCGATTTATGTATCCGTGGTGATGCTGCTTCTGTGCGCGGTGCTGAACGTCGCGGTGAAAACCCGCTTCACCCCCGAAATGCAGAAAACGGCCCAGGCATGAGTCCTCCCCAAAACATACAAAGGCCGCGCGTCCGACGTTCTGTCAGGCGCGCGGCTTTTTTGCTGCGCAGGCTTACGCGTCCCGGCCGAAAACCTCCCACTCGATCAGCGCGGGGAAGGCGGAGGGATCGTCGCTCTTGAGCATACGCTCCAGGCGCATCCAGCGCACGGTGTGCTCGCCCAGGGGGATGAACTGCCTTTCGCCGGTCTTCTCCAGGTCGTAGGCCACCTCGCTGCCGTCGGAGAGCGCCACATGCCCGGACACCCAGTAGGCGTCATGGGGGAAGTCCGAGCGCAGGGTCAGGGCCATCCCGTCCACCCGCACCTCCCGGCCGAAGTCCAGCAGGCACCAGGCGTCCTCCCGCGCGCCGATGCCCCAGGACTGGAAGGGCCACTGGCCATGATTGTTGCCGATGCGCATGCCGTCGATGACGTTGCGGGCGCAGAAGCAGGCCTCGTTGCGGGTCTCCACGTTGGCGGTGCAGTGGGGGTAGAAGTCCGTATCCCCACGCAGGTCGGCGGGGTTGCAGGCCACGTTGCGCCGGGCGGAGACCTCGTCCGCCGTCATGGCCCGGGCGGTGATCAGATGCTTCCCGCCCGCAAAGGCCGCGGGGCTGTAGGCCAGCCGATGCTCCCCGGCGGGCACCCGCCAGGTCATGCGGCCCTCGGGCAGGTACACCTCGCCCGGGAGAATCGCCACATCCATCTGCACCATCAGGTGCCTGCTGTCGCTCAGGATCTCCACCGCGTCGCCGTCCTCGTACACGCGCTCCACCGCCAGCATGGCCTCGCTGGCGTGGCTGGCCTCCGCCAGCAGCTGACCTTCTTTGTTGATCACACGGATCGTAATCATCTGGTGCACCTCTTTCGTTCAAATTGATCGTTGTGTCCTCCGGCGTTACCGCCGCTCCACCATGAAGATGCGGTGGTGGCTGATATCCGGCTTCGCGGTCAGGGTCAGCCGCCACAGGCTCCCCGGGAAGCTGCCCGCCATGCGGGGATCGGTGATGGGGATTTCCTGCACCGCGGGAATCATGTCTTGATTGATCAGCATGGAGACCTTGCCGATGTGGATCTTTTCCGGCTCCAGCTCCGGCTTTTCCCGCAGCATGAACACCCAGGTCACGGGCCTGGCCTCCGTCAGCTCGATGGTATCCTCCAGGGTCAGGATGCCCATGGCAACGCTGATGAACCGCTTCGCCTTCTTCACGCCTGCCCTGGGGTCATAGGCCCCGGCCATGTCCAGCTCCATGCCGTTGGCCAGCGTCCGGCAGTCCCGGGCGGCGTACTGCGCTCCGGCCAGCTGCTCACAGTCGCCGATGATGGGCAGGTTGTGATACCCGGAGCGGGTGTGCCACAGGGTGTAGCGGGCGTCGGAGAAGGTCCTGGCGTTGTAGACCATGTTGCCAGCGTCCACAATCACCGGCTCCCCGTCCACGTAGAGCATGAAGGAGCCCACATCGTTGTGGTTGTGACTCTCGCCGTTGTGGCCGCCCTTGCAGCACAGCAGGAAGCCCTCCGCCTCCCGCACCCGCAGCTGCAGCTGGGGCAGCCAGATGTCCTTGTCCACCGGCCCCAGGGACACATTCTCTGCCGCGAGATGGAACAGGCGCGTCAGCAGCCGGGTCAGCTGAGGCGTGTCCGTCACCTGCTCCCAGGGACGGCCCCGCAATTTGTTGCCCATGCTGACGAGCGCCGGAATCCGCAGCTTTTCGCCCGCCGTCTGCAGCCGCTCGCCGCTGATCTGGGGCTTGGCGTCGCAGTCCGCAAAGTTGACGAACCAGCCATTGTGCAGCTGAACCCGGAACGGGAAGCGCATGATGTTGGCCAGCTTCTCCTCCTGCCAGTAGGTGACGCGGCCTCCCGTGGCCTGCTCCAGCAGGGTCAGGCAGTCCAGCAGCGAGCCGCCGGCCATGTTCCAGTAGCCCGCGCCCTCATCGCAGCCGCCATCCGCGGGGATGACGGCCAGCCAGCGGTCCACCATGCTCAGCGCCCGGCTGAGCAGCTCAGCCAGCCGCGCCCGATCCTCCACCCAGCTCAGGGCCGTCGCCATGATGTTGGAGATGATCCAGGGCGTCCAGTTGTTCAGGTCACGGCGGATGAAGCCCATCCACCAGAATTCATCGTGGGTCATGAAGGGCTCCAGCACCCGCCGATCGATCTCCCGGCGCACCTGGCGGCGCAGCATGGGCGTCACGCTATCCAGCTGCTCGCCCATGATCCGGCACACCAGGGACAGCACCATGGCCGTCTGTGCGGCGAACAGGTCGATATTGGGCGTTTCCAGGTCGGGCAGGGGACGCTCCTCCCGGGCGGGCGCGCCGGGAATGGCGTTGATGTTGTGGGCGCTGACCACCCAGCTGCTCTCCTCGCAGATGCACCACAAGCCGTCCACCACGGTGTCCAGCTGATCCGTTTTGCCCGTCAGGCAGCAGTGGAGCATGGCGGCAATCAGCTTGCGCCGCCGCTCGAAATAGGGCTGCTCGAACACCCGCCGGCTTCCGTCGCGGACATAGGCCATGTACTGGGTGGCCAGCAGCATGGGATAGGGCATGGCGGCATAGCGCGCCGCCGCGGCCAGCAGATCCTGCCTGTCCTCCGGCGCGACGCTCGCCCATGCCGCGCGATCCTTCATGGGCGGAAAAATGTCGATGGGCGTGACCGTCAGCACGCGGGAAAGATCACCCGCGCTCAGGGTTTTTCCAAACATGAATGTATATGCCTCCGTCCGGTTTTGATGCTCAAGGAATTCGACTCTGTACCGGCAGTTTCCTTCCGCGTTTTCTGCTTCCTCCCGTCCTGAGAAAAAAATGGCGAAAATATTGCGAAAATGTCAGATTTCTTTCACAAAGCGATTGACGAAGGGATTTTATGGGAGTACAATACGGAGTGGTATTGTTTCCAATTAAATGTTATCCTCATGGACTCAGAAGGAATTCAGTGATGAAACAGGAACCAACCCGGCCCCCTGAGACACCATCCATCAACGCCCTGCGGGAGGAGCTGCAGCGCGCCCGTTACCACCGCCGGTTCGCCGCCGCCATGCGGCATACGATCATCGTGCTGGTGCTGATTGTGCTGTCAGCATTGGCAGCATCGTGGCTGCTTTTCCCGGCCATGCGCCTGCATTCGGACGCCATGGCGCCCACCCTGGCGCGGGGCGACGTGGTGGTGGCCCTCAGGCACGTGTCCTGCAATCCGGGGGACATCATTGCCTATTCCGTGGGCGACAAGCTGATGGTCAAGCGAGTCATCGCCCGGGGCGGCGACACGGTGCAGCTGACGGAGGATGGCAGCGTGCTGGTCAACGGCGAGGCGCTGGACGAGCCCTATGTCCAGACGCAGGCCCTGGGGACATGCGATATCGACATGCCCTTCACCGTACCGGAGGGGCAGCTGTTCGTCATGGGCGATCAGCGGGAAGTATCCGTGGATTCGCGCAGCACGGCCGCGGGCTGTGTGGCGCAGGAGCAGATCATCGGCCGCGTGATTCTGCGGGCGTGGCCGATCGGGGCAGCGACGTATTATCCATCCGCTGCCGGCAGGCCTAAGGAGGAGTAAGCATGCGCAAAAGATATCTGGCTGCACTGACGGCGCTGGTGATGCTGATCACCGCTATTCCCGCCGGTTCAGGCACCCATGCCAGTGAAATCGCCGTGACGCCGTCACCGTTCGTGACGCTGCTGAACGCGCCCGGCGTCACGCCGGATGCCACCGCAGCGTCCGCCGGGGCGACCGATGCCCCTGCGGCGCAGGAGACCGGCGCGCCTGCCGATGCGTCGGACGACGCGGTCGTCACCCTTTCGGCCGATCCCACGGATGACGCCGCCGGCACCCCCTCGGCCGATCCCACGGACGACGCCGCCGGCACTCCCTCGGCCGATTCCACGGACGACGCCGCCGGCACTCCCCCGGCCGATCCCACGGACGACGCCGCCGGCACTCCCCCGGCCGATCCCACGGACGACGCCGCCGGCACTCCCTCGGCCGATCCCACGGACGACGCCGCCGGCACTCCCTCGGCCGATCCCACGGACGACGCCGCCGGCACTCCCCCGGCCGATCCCACGGACGACGCCGCCGACACCCCCGCGCCCGAGGCCACGCCGCAGGAAACACCGGTCTTTGAGATCCAGCAGGATGTGCTGGTGCGCTACAACGGCGATGACCGGACGGTGGTCATCCCCAAGGGTGTGCGCGAGATCGGCAAGGAGGCCTTCCGCGACAACGAGCGTCTCGAGAAGGTTGTGCTTGGCGAGGATGTGGAGATCATCGGCGAGCGCGCCTTCGCGGGCTGTCTGGAGCTGCGGACCGTTGTCATCAATGACAAGCTGGAGCAAATCAGGAGCAAGGCCTTTGAGAACTGCAGCAAGCTGAATCCCGCGTTTGCGGATGGTGTGGGAAATGTGGCAGGCAACGCCTTCAGCGGATGCCTGACGCCTGCTGACGAGCCTGACGAGGAGCCCACGGACGAGCCTGCTGAGGAACCCGTGGACGAACCCGCCGACGAGCCCTCCGACGAGCCCTCCGACGAGCCCACGGACGAACCTTCCGATGAGCCCTCCGACGAGCCCACGGACGAACCTTCCGATGAACCCTCCGACGAGCCTTCGGACGAACCCGCCGGGGAGCCTTCCGACGAATCCACGGACGAACCCTCCGGGGAGCCTTCCGACGAGCCCACGGACGAACCCTCCTGGGAGCCTTCCGACGAATCCACCGACGATCCCTCCGAAGAGCCTTCCGATGACCTCCCCGTCGATCCCGAGGACATCGGCCTGTCGACGGACACGGATCTGTCGGACGTGACGGAAACCATCTGCGGCCTGCCGGAGCATCAGCACACGGCGGACTGCTATGACGAGAACAGCGTGCTGTGCTGCGGCCTGGAGGAGCACATCCACACGGAGGCCTGTCTGCTCCGGCCCCTGGCGATGACCCTGCAGGGGGATGCGCTGTTCGTCTACGCGGGCGAGGAACCCGCCGCGTACCTGGTGAGCATCAGCGGCGGCCGCGCGCCCTATACGCTGCAGGTGCATGCCGACATCCTGCCCCTGACGGAGGATGGCAGCAGCTCCACCGCCGAGGTGCCGCCCGTTGCGGTGGAGGCGGAGGGCGACGCCACCCTGCTGTACGCGCCGGAGCGCGGCGGCATGCACGCCCTGACCGTCACCGTGACGGACGCGGACGGCCGTACCGCCTTCGCCCAGACCAGCCTGCCGGTATCGGTTCGCACCGGAGAAACCGACGCGGACTGGCGTGCCAGCTTCGCCCAGGCGCAGCTGACCGGCGACCTCCGGACGGACGTGATCGCCATTGCCCGGACGCAGCTGGGCTATACCGCCAGCCGCACGGACTTCACCGTGCAGCCCGGCGATGACTGGATGTACTACAGCCGCTACGGCGCCTGGTACGGCGCGCCCTACATCAACTGGTGCGCGGCCTTCGCGGGCTTCTGCCTGCACTACGCCGGCGCGGACGTGCCCTTCCACAGCAACTGCGGCGAGTGGCTTGACCGGCTGCAGGCACAGGGGCTGTACCGGCCTGCCGATGCCTGGTTCCCCCTGCCGGGCGACGTGGTGTTCTTTGACCACGACGGCAACGGCACCCCCGACCACGCCGGTCTGGTGGAAGCCCTGAGCCTTGCCCGCACCGGTGATGAAGCCGGCTTCCGCTTCACCATCAGCACCATCGAGGGCAACCGCAGCGGACAGGTCGGCAGCTTCAGCTATGACCTGGCGGATGCGGGCATCCTGGGCTACGGGCAGATCGCGGGCAGCGTCAGCGACGGCTTCACCCCGGTGATCGACACGCTGATCGCCTGGTATGCCGCGCAGGCCTTCAGCGACAGCGAGGAGGCCGCGACGGAGCTTGTCTACCAGCGTCTGCAGGCCGCATGCGACGCAGGCCTGCTGAGCGCGGAAGCCTGCATCACGCTGTGGGCGCAGCTGGGCCTGATGCTCTACGGCGACGTGGCCGAGCCCGCCGTGGGCACGAACTGGATGAGCCTGCGCAGCAGCGGCTGGTTCCAGGCCTACAGCGCCAGTGCCAGCGCGTCCACGACAGCCGCGGGATCCTCGACCTATGCGATGCGGTCGATATCGCTGCTGTCGGATGAGCCCTCCGCCCTGGCGGACGACGACGCGCCCTCCGGCGTGCAGGTCGACCACACCGGCGGCAGCAACTATACCGAGGACGGCGTGTCCGTCAGCAAGACCATTGCCGGCACTGACCTGGAGAATGTCTTCGACATCACCCTGCAGGTGCAGACCAGCATGAACGTCACCGAAATCATCACGGAGCCGGACATGGCGGTGGTCATCGTGATGGACATCTCCAACACCATGAACAGCAACTTTGGCGGCGTGACCCGCTACGCCGCCGCCATGGACGCCGCGGAGGCGTTCCTGGATCAGTTCGCGGCCAGCAACTCCCTGGGCATCAGCAAGGTGGGCTATGTGGCCTTCAACACGGATGCGCATCAGATCTTCGGGCTGCAGCCCTGCGCCACGCAGGAGCAGGCGGACGCCCTGAAAAATACCATGCGCTCCCAGACCGGACCGATCATCACCGCTGATGGCTACTCGGAATCCCACAGCCGCTTCACCAACGTGGAAGCCGGTCTGGCCATGGCCGCCAGCATGCTCAGCGGCGTCTCCAACCAGAACAAGTACATCATCTTCCTCAGCGACGGCTTCCCCACCACCTACATCAAGAGCGGCTACAGCGGCTATGACCCCTACACCCCCGGGGCAACATCCAGCTCGGAAGGTCAGTTCTACGATAACGTGCTGAACAAGCCCTGTACCTACGGCACCAGCTACAGCAACGAAGCCGCCATCCGCGCCCGCAAGAAGGCCGCGGCCATCAAGGGCTCCGGCATCACCATCTTCTCCATCGGCGTGGATGTGGCCGGGCAGACCATCCAGAAATACGTCACCCAGAGCGAAGGCGCCAGCGGCTACTCCGTGGTGGACCGCACCGGCACCTCCTATGAGATCGGCGACGCTTCCAGCACCGAAGCCTACAAGAGCTGGCTGCGCAACAGCATCGGCTCGGGGTACTACTACGACAGTACGGATTCTGCCGGCCTGAAGAGCGCGTATGAGCAGATTTTCTCCGAGATCAAGCACCGGAACGAGGCCGGCTCCGTGGCCGACTGGGTGGCGACGGATCCGCTGCCTGTAACGGACAGCGTGCAGGATGTGGAGTTCATCGGCTTCTACGACCAGACGCCGAAGCTTGTGTCGGACACTCTGACCGGCTCCCATACCGAGGGCGGCGAAAACACCGCGTCCTACAGCGCCGCGGCCAACGCCATCAGCTGGGACCTGAAGTCCTCCGGCTACACCTCCGTCACCACGGGCGACACCACCCTGTACACCTATCAGCTGACCTACCGCGTGCGGCTGAAGAACGAGAACGAAGGCTTCGTGGAAGGTACGGTGTACGACACCAACGATACCACCACCCTGCAGTACCGCACGCTGGTATCCGTGGACGGCAACCAGAGCGTATCCGCCGCCAAGGAGGTGGGGTTCCCCATCCCCGCGGTGCACGGCTTCCTGAGCGAGCTGTGCTTCAGCAAGGCGGATCAGCTGGGCAGGCCGCTGGCGGGCGCGGTGTTCACCCTCACCCATGACACAGACGCCTGCGGTGCCTGCCGGGGCGATGGATCGACGTCCGTGGCCGTTCCCGACATGACCGCCACATCCGACAGCAGCGGCGTGGTCAGCTTCAGCGGCATTCCCTCGGGCCACACCTACACCCTCGCCGAGACGCAGGCTCCCGCCGGCGCCATCGCCGACAGCACGGTGTACCGCGTGCAGGTGGCCTACGACCAGATCACCATGGATCCCGCGATGACGGACGGCACGGTCACCAACCAGCTGACCACCCTGTCCATCAGCAAGACGGTCATCGGCACCGATGAGCAGCAGAGCGAGCCCTTCGCCTTCACCCTGACGCTGACCGCCCCCTCCGGCACAGCCCTGAGCGCCGCCTACACCGGGCAGTACTTCGTCTGGTCGGAGGAGCAGCAGGCCTGGGAGGAAAGCGGCTCCCCCGTCAGCATCGCCGTGACGGACAGCACGATCGCCTTCACCCTGACCCATCAGCAGCAGCTGATGATCTACGGCCTGCCGGTGGGCACCGGATGGACCCTCGCCGAGGATGCGCCGGGCTACAAGGTCACGATGAACGGCAAGGCCGGCAGCACCGCCAGCGGCACGCTGACGGACAGCGCGACCATCGCCTGCACCAACCAGTCCATGGCGCGGCTGCCCGAAACCGGCGGTTCCGGCACACTACCGTATACCTGGGCGGGCATCATGCTCTGCATGCTGAGCGTCCTGTTGTATAAGCTTCTCAATCGCAGAAGGGGGGATGAGCATCTCACCTGATGCGAGTGTAAGCCCAACCCACGATGGATTACCCGGTAACCCGGCTGCCCATTCAACAAAAGTAAGGGAGGAACTCTGGATGAACAAAACCCGTACCCTGATCAGCACGCTGCTGGCCCTGATGCTGTGCATGTGCATGATCGTGCCCGCGATGGCTACCCAGGAAGGTACGCTGACCGGTGGCTCCATCACCATCAACGACGCAGTGCCCGGACAGATCTACAATGCCTACCAGCTGCTGTACCTGGAGAGCTACAACGCTGACAGCGGCGCTTACGCCTACAAGGCCAACAGCGCCTGGGAAACCTGGCTGAAGACCCAGACCGCTTATGTGTCCTTCGATGCCCAGGGCTATGTGACCTGGGTTGATGGTGCTGACGCTGCCGCCTTCGCCAAGCTGGCGCAGGTCGAGGCTGCGAAGATGACCGCCGATGCTACCGCCACGGCTCCTGCCGCTGCGGAAGGCGCGACCTACTCCACGGTCAAGTTTGAGAATCTGAAGCTGGGCTACTACCTGGTGGACACCACCCTGGGCACCCTGTGCTCTCTGGACACCACCAACCCCAACGTTGTGATGGAGGAGAAGAACCAGGCTCCTGCCAACGTCAAGACCGTGGAGGAGGACTCCACTGGCAACTATGGCGAGACCAACGATGCCGACATCGGCCAGACCGTGAACTTCAAGAGCACCATCACCGCCCAGGCCGGTGCTGAGAACTACGTGTTCCATGACACCATGTCCGCTGGCCTGACCTACACCGGCGTGACCGGCATCACCCTGAACGGCGCGGCGGTGGCTGCGTCCAACTACACCGTTGTAACCGAAGGCCTGACCGACAACTGCACCTTCGAGGTGGTCTTCACCCAGGCTTTCTGCGACACGCTGAAGGCCAATGACCAGATCGTCATCAGCTACACCGCCACGGTGAATGAGAACGCGGTGATCGCTGGCGAAGGCAACCCCAACGCCAGCAAGCTGTCCTATGGCGACAGCAGCACCGCTACTTCGAACGTCACGCCCCCCAGCGAGACCATCACCTACACCTGGGATCTGGACGTGCTGAAGTACGCCAACGGCGATGAGAGCGCCGTGCTGGCGGATGCCAAGTTCGTCCTGCTGAACAGCGCCAAGACGAAGGTTGCCACCATCGTCGGCGGCAAGGTCACCGGCTGGGCGGACGTTCCCACCGCTGCGGATGACGGCTCCATCACCTGGCCCGCTAGCACCGTCCTGACCACCGGCGCGAACGGCAAGATCGAAATCGACGGCCTGGATGCGGACACCTACTACCTGCGCGAGGTGCAGGCGCCCGCCGGCTACAACAAGCTGGCTGAGGATGTCAAAGTCGTGATCACCGGTGCGACCACCGTGGACGGCGAGCTGACCTACACCACCGTTGTCGCCAAGGTGAACAACCAGTCCGGCACCGAGCTGCCCTCCACCGGCGGCATCGGCACCACCGTGTTCTACGTGGTGGGCGGCCTGCTGGTCGTGGGCGCGTTCATCCTGCTGGTGAGCAAGCGCCGCGTGAGCGCCGAGAAGTAATCCCCTTCCCCATGGCAAATCCGCTGCACCGGGGCGGTTCACCGCCGCCCCGGGTGCAGCAGCAAGGAGAACGCTGCGATGAAAAAGCACCTTCCCAATCTGCTGCTCGTGCTGGTATTCGTGGCAGGGCTCTCCTTGCTGCTGTATCCGACAGTCAGCGACTACTGGAATTCCTCGCATCAGTCCCGGGTGGTCATGTCCTACGCCGAGCAGGTGGAGCAGCTGGATACCGCCAGCTACCAGGCCGCGCGGGAAGCCGCCCAGGCCTACAACGCGTCGCTTTCCTCGACGCGCAACCGCTTCTACATGGCCGAGGATGCCCGCGCCGTCTACGACAGCCTGCTGAACGTGACGGGCACCGGCGTCATGGCCACGCTGGAAATCCCCGACCTGGGCGTGAATCTCCCCGTCTACCACGGCACCAGCGAGGCTGTGCTGCAGGTGGCGCTGGGGCATGTGGAGGGCTCCTCCCTGCCGGTGGGCGGCGAGGGTACCCACTGCGTCATCAGCGGCCACAGGGGCCTGCCAAGCGCGAGGCTGTTCAGCAATCTGGATCAGCTGGCCGTGGGGGACGTGTTCCTGATCCGGGTGCTGGGCGAGACGCTGACCTACCAGGTGGATCAGATCCTGGTGGTGGAGCCGGAGGACATGGAGCCCCTGGCCATCGTCCCGGGTGAGGACTACTGCACGCTGGTGACCTGCACGCCCTACGGCATCAACTCCCACCGGCTGCTGGTGCGCGGCGCCCGCATTGAAACCGAGGTGGCCGCCGCCGTGGTGCATGTGACCAGCGACGCGTCCATGCTCAGCCCGCTGATTGTCGCCGCCGTGATCGCCGTACCGCTGCTGCTGGTGTGGCTCATCGGCATGATGCTACTTCCGAGAAAGAGGTGATGCGCTGTGCGCAAGCGTTCCTTCCGCCGCAGGATGCTCCCGCGGCTCGCGGCCGGGCTGTGCATGGCCCTGCTGACCCTGATGCTTCTGCCCTGCGCCGGGGCTGACACCACGCCCTATCTGGAGCCGGACAAGCCGTCCACGCTGACGGTGCAGCACATCACGCCGGGGATTGCCTTCCGGCTCTACCGCGTGGCGGATGTGGATGACTCCATCGCCTTCACCCCCGTGGCGCCCTTCGACCGCTACAGCATCGACTTCCGCCGGAACATGACCGCCGCGGAATGGCAGATTCTGGCCAATACGCTGGCCAGCTATGCCGTGGCGGACAGCCTGACGCCCCTTGCGCAGGCGCTGACGGACGATGCCGGGGAGATTCGCTGGAGCGATCTGCAGGCCGGGCTGTACCTGGTCATGGCCGACAGCTACGACGCGGATGAGTACATCTACACCGTCAACCCCACGCTGATTTCCCTGCCCAACCTGCAGGATGACGGCCGCTGGCAGTACGATGTGACCATCGGCCCCAAGTGGAGCGTGAAGCCCATTGAGCGGATCGACCTGGAGGTCGTGAAGATCTGGAAGGACGAGGACAGCGCGGTCGTCCGGCCTGACTCCATCACCGTGGAGCTGTACGGCAACGGCGTGCTGATGGATACCGTGATCCTCAGCCAGGCCAACAACTGGCGCTACCACTGGACAGGGCTGGACAACCGCATCACCTGGACGGTGGTGGAGCGCGGCATCCCCGAGGAGTACAAGGTGACCATCGATCCCCAGGGCGACGTCGTGATCATCACCAATGACGCGCCCTCCATGACCACCCCCGTGCCCGACCTTCCCCAGACCGGTCAGACCTGGTGGCCCGTGCCGCTGCTGGCCCTGGGCGGCATGGCGCTGTTCATCCTGGGGTGGACGATGCGCAGGCAGGGCGGGAAGTAACCATGGGCAAGCGCAAGCATTCCGCCGGGATCCTCCTGATGCTGCTGGGCGGCGCGATGCTGCTGGGCGCGGCAGGCTATCTGGCCGTCAACCTGTATGAGGAGAATCAGGCCAATTCCGTCTCCGCCTCCGCCGTGACGCAGCTCCGGCAGCTTCTGACCGACGCCACCCCCGAGCCGCAGACGCTGTCCGCCGATCTGTCCGAGCCCGTTCCCCTGGAGCCCACCCCCTCGCCCCTGACGGTCACGCCCGTCCCGGACCTCCTGTCGACGGAGCAGCCCCTCTACGTGCTGAACCCCGACGTCGCCATGCCGGAGCAGGTCATCGACGGCCTGGCGTACATTGGCGTCATGACCATCCCGAAGCTGGGGCTGGAGCTGCCGGTGATCAGCGAGTGGAGCTATCCCAACCTGAAGTTTGCCCCCTGCCGCTTCACCGGCTCGGTGTACCGCAACGACATGATCATCTGCGGACACAACTACCTCAGCCATTTCCGCCGCTTTGTGGAGATGGAGGACGGGGATGAGATCCTCTTCACCGACATGGACGGCAACCTGTTCCGCTACGAGGTGATCCTGAAGGAGCTCATCGGCCGCAACGACACCGAGCG
>JBJEYH010000230.1:0-16811 GCA_051886675.1 Aristaeellaceae bacterium | reverse complement strand
GCGGACTGCTGCGGGTCATAGCGTCCCAGCAGCCTCACATGCTCCGCCTGCCGAATCTCCATTTCCCGCATCAGTCCGCTCATGATCCATTCTCCCTCGCCTCAGCGAATGCCCGTCTCCGTATCCGTCTCGCAGGTGATGCTGTGGGCCTTGATGTAGTCCACCAGCGCGTCCACCTGCGTGAAGGCCAGCCCGACCACCGTATCCGCCGCGCCGTAATAGATGGCGATGCGGCCGGTATCCGTGTCCTGCAGGGTCGCGCAGGGGAAGCACACCCCCGGCACGAAGCCCCGCTCCTCATATTCCTCCTCGGGGGTGAGCAGGAAGTTCTCGCACCGGTAGAGCACCCGGGAGGGCTCGTCGATGTCCAGGATCGCCCCGCCGATGGAGTAGATCAGGCCGTTGCAGGTGCTGGACACCCCGTGATACAGCAGCAGCCAGCCCTCGCTGGTCTCGATGGGCGCCGCGCCCGCGCCGATCTTGACGGATTCCCACCACTTGTCGCCGCGGCTCATCACATGCCGGTGCTTTCCCCAGAAGGTCATGTCCGGGCTCTGGCTGAGCCAGATGTCGCCAAAGGGCGTATGGCCGCTGTCGGAGGGGCGGGACAGCAGCTGATACAGGCCGTTCACCCTCCGGGGGAACAGCACCGCGTTGCGGTTGAAGGGGATGAAGGGATTTTCCAGGCGGGTGAAGGTCCTGAAATCCCGGGTTTCCGCCATGCCGATGGACGCGCCGTAGAAGTCCTGGCACCACATGATGTAATAGGTATCCTCCACCCTGACCAGGCGGGGATCATAGGCGTAGCGGGGCATGAAGGGCTCGCCCTGCCCGTTGACGAAGGGAATCCTTTCCGGATCCACCTGCCAGTGGATGCCATCCCTGCTGCGGCCCAGATAAATATGCGGCACGCCGTTGACCTGCTCGCCCCGCAGCACGGCGATAAAGCCATCCTCCCAGGGGCAGACGGCGCTGTTGAAAATCCGCGTCACGCCGGGGGCAGGATTTCGGCCGATCACCGGATTGCCGCTGTAGCGCCAGACAGGCGCGTCGTGTCTGTCATCGGCGGGACGGTCCTGCCAGGGGATATTGGGCAGGCTGCCGCCGGTGAGAATCCTGACCTTGCTCATGGTCATACCTCCAATAACAACAGGTTGTGGGAAAGGCTCTGCGCGCACGGCGCGCGCAGAGCGCATGGGGGATCGCGTCAGCCCTTGACCGCGCCCGCGGCCAGACCGCTGTAGATCTGCTGCTGGCAGATGATGAAGATCACCAGCATGGGCAGCAGGGTCAGGATCACGCCGGCGCAGATCAGGTTGTAGGCGTTGCCGAAGGGGCCGGTGAAGGTGTACAGCGCCGTGGATACCGTGACGAAACGGGTCTTGTCCTGCAGGTAGAGGTTGGCGGCGTAGTATTCGTTGTACACGCCGATGCCCTTGAGGATCATCACGGTGACGATCGCCGGGCGCAGCAGCGGGAACAGGATCTTGAAGAACACGCCGAAATACGTGCAGCCGTCCAGGATCGCGGACTCATCCAGGGAGACCGACAGGTTCTCGAAGTACTGCAGGAAGATGTAGATCGAGATGACGTCCGTGCCGCATTGCAGGATGATGTACCCGATGAGGGAATTGACCAGCTTCAGGGAGGACATGATCTGGTAGATGGTCACCTGCATGGCGATGCCCGGAATGAGCGTGGCGAACAGGAACAGATTGCGGATCAGCCCGTTGCCGGGGAAGCGGAAGCGGTTGAGCACATAGGCGAGCATGGAGCCCACCAGCACCGAGAACACCACCACCACCACCACCACGAAGAACGACGTGGCGAAGGCGCGGCCCATATCGCCCTCGACCCAGACGCGGCGGAAGTTGGACAGGTTGAGGAAGTTTTCCGGCAGCTGCATGACGGGGGTGAGCTGATACTCCTCATCGGTCTTGAAGGACACCAGCAGACAGGAGACCAGCGGCAGCAGCGCGATGAACGCCGCCAGCAGCAGGGAGAAGTACTTGACGATCGCCGTTACCGCACGGCCCAGGCGTTCGGCGGGGGACAGACTTTCGATAGCCGCTCTCTTGCTCATGCCTTACGCCCCCTTTCCCGCCCTGGCGGGCCTTGATTTTCTGGGCGCGGTTTCGTCCACGCCCTCCTTGAGCACGAAGCGGAAGAAGAGCTTCTGCAGGATGGTGGCGATGATGATAATGATCATCAGCACCACCGCCATGGCGCAGGCCATGCCGACCTTCTGATCGATATGGGCGGCCTGATGCATCTTGATGAAGTAGGTCGCCGTACCGGAGGCGCCGCCGCCCATGATGACGTAAGGCGGCTCGAAGGCGGAGAGGGAGCCGGTGATGGACAGGATCACGTTGAGCATGACGATGGTCTTGATGGAAGGCAGGATGATGTAGAGGAACTGCTTCCAGCGGTTGGCGCCGTCGATCTGGGCGGCCTCGTAGAGCGTGGGATCCACGGACATGATCGCGCCGATGAACATGACCATGTTCTGCCCCATGTAGCGCCAGACCGAGGTGGCCACCAGGGAGTAGTTGTTGATGCTCTGGTCACGCAGCCAGTAGGGCAGCTTTTCCAGGGGGATGCCCAGGGCCTGCAGCACGGTATCCAGCACGAAGCCGCGGGTGTAGAAGAACTTGAAGATGAAGCCGATGGCGATGCCGTTGATCAGGTAGGGGAAGAAGATCGTCCCCTTGAAGAAATTGCCGCCCCGGGTCCTGAAGCTGAGCATGGTGGCGAAGTACAGCGCCAGGGCCAGCTGAAGCAGCGCGCCGCCCATGTAGTACACCGACAGGAACATGGCGTCGAAGTAGTCCTTCTTGGTGAAGATGCGGACGTAGTTCTTCAGCCCCACAAAGGCGCGCACCTTGGTATAGCTGCGGTCATAGAGGCTGTATTCGATCATCTTGCCAAAGGGAATGTAGGTGAACACCATCAGCAGAAGCATCGGCACGATGGCGAAGGCGACGATGACAAACCATTTCTGAACGCGCGGCAGCGAGAACCAGGCGCGGAAGCCGGGCCTGGGCTGACCGCCCCGGGCGGTGACGGATTGAGCCATACTGCACTCTCCCTTCCTGACGAAAGCAGGGGAGCCGGAAAGACGTTATGCCTCCCGGCTCCCCCATGATGCATGCGGATCAGCCGGGCTTATTCGCGAACCTCGATGCCCAGGTAATCCTGCGCGTCGGTCCAGCGCTCGTTCCAGTCGTCCATGATTTCGTCGAAGGTCTTGGTGCCGTTGAAGCCATGCTCGATGATCTCCTGAATCTTGGCGTCGCCGCCGGCGTTGATGCGCAGCTCGGTTTCAGCGTTCAGGTCGTTGAGCAGGGTTTCCTCGCCCGCCACCGCGGGAACGTCGGGCACGAACTCGATGCCCTCAAAGGCGGCGTACACGGCCGGATATTCGCCGGTCTTGTCGATGGGGATGCCGCCCTCGCTGTAGGCGAAGCCGCTCTGCTCGGTGAACCACTTGATGAAGAGCATGGCAGCGATCTGATCATTCTCGGAGCTGTCCTTGTTGATGGCGAAGGAGTAGTCCGCGCCGGCGGAGGCGTACTGCTTGCCGTCCACGGTGATGGGGAAGGACATGTAGCCGATGTCATCGCCATTGGGGCCGGCCTCGACCATCTGCGGATAGGCCCAGGAGCCCAGCACCATGCAGCCGATCTTGCCCTGGTTGATCATGCCCTTGCAGCCTTCCCAGTCGGTGGTGGTGTAGTCGTCCTCGATCAGGTGCAGGGCGGCGGCGTCGTAGAGCACCTTGTACATGGCGTAGGGGCCGGTGCCGTCGCCGCGGTCGGCAAAGGGATTGTGCTGATGGATCATGATGCGGTTGGTGAATTCCGCGGTGCCGTTGCAGGACGCGCCGATGTAGGCATCCCAGGCGCCCATGGTCCAGCCGGCGGCATAGTTGGTGTAGAGGGGGATGGCGTCGGTATTGTCCTTGATGGCCTGCAGGGCGGCGATGAATTCGTCAGGGGTCTTGGGCAGCTCGGTGATGCCGGCCTGCTCGAACACCTTCTTGTTGTAGACGATGCCCTGGGCGTTGCCGGTGGAAGGAATGCCGTAGGTCAGGCCGTCCCACACCCACTGGTCAGCGAAGTTGTAGACCTCCATCAGCTCGGCCTCGGTGCCGAAGGGGATGAAGTAGGTGGGCAGCTCGTCCTTGTCCAGGGCGGGGATCATCATGATGTCGCCCCAGTTGCCGCCGGTCAGGCGGGTCAGCGCGTCATCGGCGTAGGTGGTGATGGTATCAATCCTGACGGTGACGTTGGGGTAGAGCGCGGTGAACTCCTCGATGTACTGGGGGTACTTGGTATCGGCCAGGTCGGTGCGGTGATTGAGGATCATCAGATCCGCCTGGATGTCGGTGTAGTCCTCGCCCACCTTGAGGTCGAGGTAGCTGGGGAGTTCCGCGCAGGCCGTCGTCGCCAGGGCGATCAGCAATGCGCACAGGAGCACGGACAGGAGCTTCTTCATGGTTGGTACCTCCCTTATGAAATTCATCGGTTACAGGCTAACCGATAAGCTAAACACATTCTATATTATGAAGTTACTATTGTCAATAGTTAACCTAAATTATCTGTAAATTTTCTTTCACTTTACCTCAACCATGTTTCCTTCACATGCCCCGCGCACACAAAAAAGGGGCTGCGCCCGATCCCTCTGCAGGGTCGTCGCAGCCCGATGCGCCGGTGATATTCAGTTGCCGTCCCCGCGCAGGTCGCGGGTGGAGGCGCGCTCCACAATCCAGCCGCCCACAATCGTGCGCAGCGGGCCCTCGGGGCCCTCCTTGATGCGCCTGAGCAGCCGGTGAACCGCCACCTGCGCCATGCGCACCTGATCGACGGAATAGGTCGTCAGCGGCGTGGCGCTGAGCGTGGCGAAAATGAAATTGTCAAAGCCCGTGACGGATACGTCCTCGGGCACGCGCACGCCGCGCCGCTCCAGCTGGGCAATGAGCTGCATGGCAATCTCATCGTTTTCGCACACGAAGGCCGTGGGCAGCGTCTGCGGCAGATCGAAGGCCGGCAGATACTTCAGGTCCGCGCCGCGATCGGCAATCAGCCACTCGGGCCGCAGGGGCAGCCCCTCGAAGATCATCGCCCGCATGTAGCCGCTGTAGCGCTCCATGATGCTGGTGGTGCACTGCACCGACCCCACAAAGCCGATATCCCTGTGGCCCCGGTCGATCAGGTGGCGGGTCAGCTGATAGCAGCCGCTCAGGCTGTCGCTGACGATGGCGTCCACATCCGGGCCGTCGCAGTAGAAGTCCAGCAGCACCGTGGGCAGCCCGGCCTCCATGATCATCTCCACGTAGCTCTGATCAAACTGCCCCATGAGAATCAGCGCCGACACCCGGTGATCCGTCACGATCATCGGCGCGGCCAGCGCGTCCTCCTGCGCGGTGGTGACGATTTCCAGCACGCCAAGCATCCCCGTTTCGACCATTTGCTTGAGCAGCTCCTTGTACAGGGACGCGTAGAAGGACGCCGAGCTGAAAAACCGGTCGGGCGTCAGGATGCCGACGATGGTATTGAGCTTGCTCTGGTCCTCCGCGGCGCCCGCCGGGGGCACATAATGATAGCCCATCTGCTGCGCCGTTCTGATAATTTTTTCCCGGACAGCGTCGCTGACGCCGTCCTTGCCGCTGAGGGCCTTGGATATGGTCACGGTGCTGACCCCCAGCGCCGCGCCGATTTCGCGCATGGTCACACTTTTTTTCATTCGCCGTTCCTCCCGTATGATGCTTGATTATAGCATATTTTCCCCGGGAGGTAAAGTAAAAGATCATGGTTGTAAAGTACCTTACAGAAAGCAGCCTGCGCAAGCCGAATCCCATCGTCCGGCCGCTGGCCCGCCGGATGGATGCGCCGCGCCCGCCCCGGCCGCAGCACGGCGCGCCCTCGTCCCCTCAGGGGGACGCCCGCCCGGCTAACGGATCAGCCGCCGTTTCCCTGCGCATCAAAAAAGGGGTGAACCTTCCGGTTCACCCCTGTGTGCCGTATGCAATTGATTACGCGTGCTTGCGCCGCATCACAGCCACCATGCCCAGCAGGCCCACGCCCAGCAGCGCCACCCACAGCAGCGGACGGGAAGCATCACCCGTCTGCGGAGGCGTGACATCGCTCACCACCGTCAGCGTCGCCGCATCGGTGGTGCACTTCACATTGCCGCCCATGCTCATCACGCAGCGATAGGCACGGCCGCTATCCGCCAGGGTCACATCCTTCACGACGAGCGTGGCAGAATCCTCGGCATCGCAGTCCGACCACACGCCGTTGCGGCACACCTGCCACTGGAAATGCACCTGCTCATTGCCATTCAGATCGAGAATGTAACAGTTTCTGGCGTCCTGACCCGTCGCGAGGTCATAGGTCACCGTGAAAACGGCGTCCTCACCAGCCTTGACGGTGGTGTTTTCCGGCTGCCCGGTAATCGTGACGTCTACGCTGAACACAGTCAGGCCGCAAGAGTAAGACTCAACCTCGCCGGCCGCGTTCGACACCACGCAATAGATAAACGCCCGGTGATACTCCTTGGGCGTATTGGTCATGTAGAGCTCGGGCGACTGCGAATCATTCGTCATCGACGCGGGGATAGCGAGCGGGGGGTCGTAAATGTTTTGACAGATCGACTCATCACCGGTATTGCGCCTGATATACCACTGGTAATGGAGATCCTCGCCAGAGGCAGTCACGCTGTAGTGAGCAGTTCCGCCCTCCATGATGATCTGGCCATACGGATTTTCATTAATTGTAGGCAGATCCATAGCGTACACTGTGGTGCAGACGGCCAGGCACATCAGCATCGTCAGGAGCAGCGCCACCAGAACATGCTTTTTCACGGGTTATACCCTCCCTTTTTTGGCATGCGCCGTCTGACCTCCAGCAGCGCATTGTCATGCAAAGCACTGAAGCTTTTCATTCCATTGCACTATAGCAGGAAAGCCCAGTCTTGTCAAGGGCTTCAGGCATGTTTCCCAATGTTTTTTCCCACTTTTCACGCCCTGCGGAATGCCGCGCGCACAGATGGCGCGTCACAGACGCTGCCGCTCCTGCTCGATCACCAGAATCTGCTCCATGGGCACGCGGAAGTCGCTGGCCAGCACCACCAGGTTGTCCACGGTGGGGAGGGCCGCGCCCCGCTGCCACTGGTAGATGGCCTGCGGCGTCGCAAAGCCGAAGACCTCCTGCAGCTCCTTCACGGTCATGCCGTGCTGCCTGCGCAGGGCGCGGATGTTGGCCCCGGTCAGGGCCATGTTCACGGTGGGGAGGGCTGCATGCTGCACGGGATGCTCCTTTCCGGCAGCCGGACGGACGGGCGTTCAGCCCGCTGCCTTGAAGTTGAATACGGGCCTGATGATATCGAGGACGTCCACGGTGTCCCGCACCACGTCGAGGATCTCCTCCAGGGGCTTGTAGGCCATGGGGGCCTCGTCCAGGGTTGCGGCGCAGACGGTGGTGGTGTAGATCCCTGCCATGGCGGCCCTGTAATCCTCCAGGGTCAGCTGGCCGATGGCGTCCTTCCGGGACATGACGCGCCCGGCGCCGTGGGGCGCGGAATAGTTCCAGTCGGGGTTCCCGCGGCCCAGGGCCAGGATGCTGCCGTCGCGCATGTTGATGGGAATCAGCACCTTCTCGCCCCGGTGGGCGGCGATGGCCCCCTTGCGCAGGATCATCTCGGAGGTGTCGATGTAGTTGTGGATGGTGTGGAAGCCCTCCCGGCCGCTCAGCCCGGCGCGCTGCAGGATGATCTGCGCCATCAGCTCGCGGCTGCGGCGGGCGAAGCGCTGACACACCTCCACGTCGTGCAGGTAGTCGGCCAGGTAATCCCCCTCCAGCCAGCACAGCGTCTCGGGCACCTGCAGTTCACGGGTGGCTTTCTCCAGCGCCTTGATCGCCGCCTGGATTTCCTGCTGCCGGCCCTCGGCCTTCAGCTGCGCGATGAGGGCCTCCCGATCCACCGTCAGGTACGGCTTGCCCCGATGCCAGTCGATGGCCAGCTGCTGATACCATTCCGCCACCTGCCTGCCCAGGTTCCGGCTGCCGGAGTGGATCACCAGGAAATACCCCCCGTCGGAGGCGCGGTCGATCTCGATGAAGTGGTTGCCGCCGCCCAGGGTGCCCAGGCTGCAGGCCAGACGCCTGGGGTGACCGAGCTTCTGCCAGCACCGCAGCTCCTCCAGCGGGAAGGCCTCCAGGGGCGCATCCCACACGCGCATGCCCGAAGGGATGTAGTGCGCGGCCTCGTCCACCCGCGCAAAGTCGATGTCCCGCTCGTTCAGGGGCAGGGTGTACATGCCGCAGCCGATGTCCACCCCCACCACGTTGGGCACGGCCCGGCCGTGGATGGTCATGGTGGTGCCGATGGTGCAGCCCTTGCCGGCGTGCACGTCGGGCATGATGCGTACCCTGCTGCCCTCGGCCACGGGGGTGGAGCACAGCGCGCGGATCTGCTCCTGCGCCCTTTCATCCACGGTCCTGGCGTAGCAGACCGCGGTGGCATAGGTTCCTTGAATGTCCATGGTTCCTCCTTCATCCGGGGCGCGGAGACCCCGGGGATCGATCGGGTATGCGGCCGGATCCGCCGGCGGATGGCATCTGTCCGCGGGTCTCAGGCCACGGGGGATCATCGCCTGCATGAAAAAATCCGCCTGCCCTGACGGACAGACGGACTTGCTCAACACAGCTTCTCCGGCAGAATCACCGGGGGGAACGGACTGCTGAGAGCCGGCATGTCTGCCGCGGGCGTACGCAAAGAGAACCCTGACCTTTGCACGGCAGTGTGGACAGGGATCGATTGATGCTGCGGGAAGCCCTTATGGCATCCATGGTCATCACAGTCCGCTCCTTTCATTTGAAATGGATTCTTTCGGTCAATGCTATCATAGCATAAACTCCCGCCCGCGTCAACTATACCTGTGCTATACTTTTCCGCCCGGGCGGTCAGTCCGGGAATTCCAGGTACGCGCCCTTCATGGGGGAGGCGGCGTGCTCGGCGAACAGCCGCAGCGTCCCCGTGGGATACCTGCGGGGACGGGGCTTCCAGCGCGCGCGGCGCTCGGCCAGCACGGCGTCCACCTCCTCCGGGGTCATGGGCACCCCCGCCACGCCCACGATGGCCAGCACCCTGCCCGGGACGTCCAGCTCGATGAGGTCGCCCTCCTCCACCAGGGCGATGGGCCCGCCGGAGGCCGCCTCGGGGCTTACGTGGCCGATCACCGGCCCCGTGGACGCTCCGGAAAACCTGCCGTCGGTGATCAGGGCGATGGCGCGGCCCAGCTCTTTGTCGGAGCTGATGGCCTCGCTGGTGTAGAACATTTCCGGCATGCCGCTGCCCTTGGGGCCCTCGTAGCGGATGAACACCGCGTCGCCCTTCTCCACCCGGTGATGCAGCACCGCGTCCAGGCATTCCTCCTCGCTGTCGAAGGGCCGCGCCCGCAGGATGGCGTGGAACATTTCCTTCGGGCAGGCGGTGTGCTTGATCACCGCGCCCTCGGGGGCCAGATTCCCCCGGAGGATGGCGATGCTGCCCTCCTGCCCCAGGGGCCGGTCATAGGGCCGGATGATATCCTGACGGGTCAGGTTCAGGCCCCGGCGGGCGTTGGCTTCCCGGAGCCGCGCCTCGCACCGCTGGTAATAGCCGCTGCGCTTCAGTTCCTCCAGGTTTTCGCCCAGGGTTCTGCCCGTGACGGTCATCGCGTCCAGGTGCAGCGAATCGCGGATTTCCTCCATGATCGCCGGCACGCCCCCCGCGTAGCAGAAGAATTCCGCGGGCCAGCGTCCGGCGGGGCGGATATCCAGCAGATAGCGGGCGCTGCGGTGCAGCCGGTCGAAGGTGTCGCCGTCGATCCGCAGGCCGAACTCGTGGGCGATGGCCGGCAGATGCAGCAGCGCGTTGGTGCTGCCGGAGATGGCCGCGTGCACCAGAATCGCGTTCTCGAAGGCGTCCATGGTGACGATGTCGCCGGGCTTCAGCCCCTGCAGGGCCAGCGCCACCGCCCTCGCCCCCGCCTCCCGGGCGCAGGCGAGCAGCTCGGGGCTGTCCGCGGGCAGCAGCGCGCTGCCCGGCAGCGCCAGACCCAGGGCTTCGGCCATGATCTGCATGGTGGACGCCGTCCCGATGAAGCTGCACGCGCCGCAGCCCGGACAGGCGTTTTCCTTGGCCCAGCACATGCGGGCCTCGTCGATCTCGCCGCGCTCGTACCTGGCGGCGTACATGCCCAGCTGCTCCAGCGTCAGCAGCTCCGGGCCCGCGCTCATCACGCCCCCCGGCACCACCACCGCCGGACAGTTCACCCGCGCAAGACCCATCAGGCTCGCCGGCATGCCCTTGTCGCAGGAGGCGATGAACACCCCGCCGTCAAAGGGCGTGGCGCTGGCGTGAATCTCGATCATCCCCGCGATCATCTCCCGGCTGGCCAGGCTGAAGTTGATGCCGTCGGTGCCCTGGCTTTCGCCGTCGCAGATGTCCGTGCAGAAGTAGCGCGCCCCGAAGCCTCCCGCCTGGGCGATCCCCTCCCGCGCGGCCTCCACCAGCCGGTCCAGATGCCCGCTGCCCGGATGGCTGTCGCCAAAGGTGCTTTCGATCATGATCTGGGGCTTGGCCAGATCCCCGGGCTTCCAGCCGGTGCCCAGGCGGAGGGGATCCATTTCCGGCGCGAGTCGGCGCATTTTCTGGCTGATCAGTTCCATAGGCTTAACCTCGTTATGCTCCGCCCCTGCGGACGGAGGAATTTGTCATCAGTATAGCCCCCCGCGCAGGGCTTGTCAATGCGGGCGTCCCGTCCCTTCCCGCGGCAAAGCAAAGCGCAGGGCACGTCATCCGCACCCTGCGCGCTTCATCGCCTCACGCCTGCCCCAGCTCCACCGTGCTGATGCTCCCGGCGGGCAGCGTCACCGGACACACCCTTCCGCCCATCCGCAGGAAGCAGGCAGCATCCTCCTTCCGCCGGTTCAGCAGCACCGCGGCGATGCCGCCGTCCGGATTGCGGAAGGCCGTGACTTCCACCCGCTCGTCGAACCGGCTGATGCCGATCCTGCGCGCCCCGGGCTTCAGGTACCGGGTGAAATGGCCGATATATTCATAGGAAAGATTTCTGCGCAGTTCCCCCGTCGCCGCGTCGTACATGATGGGCGCGTCGCAGTAGTTCCCCGCGTGATTGGAGCCGCCGCGCCCGTCCAGCAGCAGGTTCCAGGCCAGGAAGGCGTTCATGCCGTGGTTCAGGCAGCCGATGATGTCATGGGCGTACATCTGGGCGTTGCGCAGCTGATGCCCGCCGCCGTGGACGCTGTATTCCACGCAGGCCTCGGACAGGATCAGCTCCTTGTCCGGGAAGCGGTCGCGGAGCATCTGCAGGGCCTCGAAATGATCCCCGGCGTACCCGTGCATGGCCACGCCGCCCACCAGCCGCTCCATCTCGTCATCGGCGATGGTTTCCACCGCCCGCTCCCACACGCGCTCCCTGTTGTGATCCCAGATCAGCAGGCAGATACCGTCCAGCCCGTGTCGCCGGAGGGCAGGCCCCAGATGACGGCGGATGAACTCCCTTTCCTGCGCGGCGGTAAAGATGCAGGAATCCCACCGCTGCACGGCCCGGGGCTCGTTCTGCACGGACAGCAGCCGCACATCCGCCCCCTGCGCCTGATACGCCCGGATGCAGCGGCAGATGTACTCCGCCCACAGCGGCGCGTATTCCTCCTTCAGCGCTCCGCCGCCCACGCGGCTGCCGTTGGTCTTTATCCACGCGGGAGGGCTCCAGGGCGTGAGCATCATGGCGATGGGCCGTCCCGCCGCCTGCTGCGCATCGGCCAGCATGGGCAGCACATATCTCCCCGCCCGGGAGACGTCCATGCCGGACAGCGCCGCGCCCTCGGGGAGGGAATCGTACTGCTCCGCGGAAAAGCCGCAGCTGTCGACGGAGGCGCGGCCCAGGGTGTAGCCCAGGCCCTCCGGCGAATAGCAGGCGCGGATCATGTCCAGCTGCTTCTCCCGGGGCATCTGCGCGTACACATAGCCTGCCGCGTCCGTGAACGCGCCGCCAAAGCCCCGCAGCGTCTGATACTGCACGTCCGGATAGAGGTTGATCAGATCCTTTTCCCGCCCGGTCTCCCGTTCGTCCCAGGCGAGGGTCCTGCCGGACACCCTTTTCCTCCCGCCGGTGAAGAGGGTCGTGGTCTGCTTCATGGCTGTGTTCCTTTCCTGCGCGCGGTATGGGCTGTGGGCCCATCATACGCGCGCTGAGCGGAATTTGCAAGGGGGCGGCGGAAGCAGAAGGCGCGGACGCCGGGCATCCGGTGCGCGTCTCCCGGGTGCGTGCAACGGGCTTTCGTGCGGGCGGGGGCCAGGCATGCATCGCGCGCCTTGTCCGCGAAAAAACCGGCTTGTCCATGGACGGCGCGGGCATTTGCCGCACCTGTCCGCAGAACAGCCGGTGCTTGTTTGCTTGTCGCGCGGGTTCCGTTACATTTCCAGCAGCCCCGCCCAGTCCTCCTGCCGGCAGCCCTCCGGGGTCAGCAGGGTGCAGGTGATGTGCCCCCGGCCCAGGTAGTCCATGTCGCTGCCGGGGGTGGGCGCAATATTGAAGGTCTCCGGCATCAGCCAGAAGTACGACCCGCCCCGGGGACTCTCCCGCCGCTCGTAGCCGTCCTCCCAGTGCTCCCGGCTGATGGGACACATCACCGGCGGCTGAAGGCGGTGCATGGGTACCGCCGGCACGTTCACATTGCACACCGCCTGGTCGGGAAGCGGATAATCCACCAGCCGCTCCCCCAGCGCCACCGCCCAGTCCGCGAAGAACGCCCGCGTTTCCGGCGGCGTACCCGTCTGCATGGACACCGCCAGGGCCTTCTTCCGGGCGAAGGCCGCCTCCCGCGCGGCCCCCACCGTCCCGGACACATAGGTCGCCAGCCCCGCGTTGAAGCCGTCGTTGATGCCGCTGAGCACCAGGTCGACCTCCCCCTCGCACAGGGACAGCAGCCCCAGCCGCGCGCAGTCCACCGGCGTGCCGTCCACCGCCCAGGCCGCCTGCGCGCCCTCCATGGCGCGGGCATGCACCGTCACCGGCGTGAAGACCGTAAAGCTGTGGGCCTTGGCGCTCTGCTGGGTGGAGGGCGCGCAGACCGTCACCCGGTGTCCCCGCGCCGCCGCCGCCCGGCACAACAGCCCCAGGTACGGGCTGTCGATGCCGTCGTCGTTCACCAGAAGAATGTTCATTCCGCCGCCTCCGCTTCCAGCTCCGCCAGCTGCTGCGCCACCACCGCCCGGATGTCCGCGTGGCCCGTGGTTTTGAACTCCTCCGGCAGACAGCTGTCCGGATCCTTCGACTTGTAGAAGATCAGCTTGTTCAGGCAGGTCTGCCAGGCCTCGGGATCCTCGATGGGGTAGGGGCGGAAGTCCTTGTCCTTGTGCATCTTGCAGGGGATGGCGGTGATCTCGGCGGCGGTGAGGGTGCCGTCCCCGGCCATGTCGTAGGTCACCTGTACCACCGCGGTATCGCTGTCCTTGGGCGCCGCGTTGGCCCCGAAGGTGAAGTTGCTCATGGAATAGCAGATCACCTTGCCCTTGTAGATCTGGATCGGATGCAGGGTATGGCTGCCGTGGCCGAAGACCAGATCCGCGCCCATGTCGATGAGCGCCGGCGCGCCGGTGCGCTGCTGCACATTGATGTTCAGGCTTTCCTCCTTGCCCCAGTGGGCGCTGGCCACGATGAAGGTGCAGCCCGCCGCCCGCAGCGCGTCGATCTGCTCCTGATACTGCTTGAGCTTGTAATCCTCAATGGGATAGCTGTAGCCCACAAAGCCGATGGTCACGCCCCGGATCTCCATGATCAGCGTCTCCTCGAAGCCGAAGTGCCCGATCCCCTGGGCGTCCAGCGCGGCGCGGGTATCCTCCAGACCCTCGGCGCCGAAATCCTTGCCGTGGTTGTTGGCCAGGTTGCACACGTCCACGTTGCCCAGCTTGAACACCTCGGCGAATTCCGGCGGCGCGCACAGGGACATTTCCTTGGCCCCGGCGGCCAGGCGGCGGGTGGTGAACACGCCCTCGCAGTTGGCCAGGGTCAGGTCGTCCTCGGCGAACAGATCCGCAAACAGGGAGAAGGGATAGTCCAGCCCGCTCTGGGTGATCTTGTAGATGTAGGCGGACTTGTAGGTCTGGTACTTGTACTGCGCGCCCACGGTGCAGTCCCCCACCATGGAGATGGTGAAGGTTTCCGCGCAGGCGGACGCCGCCGTCAGGATCATCAGCAGCGCAAGGAACGCGCCTGTCAGCCGTTTCATCATTCGTCAAAACCTGCCTTTCCGCCCATCATGATACCATACCCGCCGGACAGGAGCAAGCCTCCCGGCCCCCTGCGCGGAAGAAGTTTACATCCGCCCGCCGGTCGGAAAGTTCACGCCGTGTTCGCTTGTTCCGCCTCCACCCCTGTGCCATGCCGAGGCCAGCGATCCGCCAAAGAAGGAATCCCCATGACCGATCATGAGCTTGCCCGCCTGCGGGAGCGTGCCGGGCAGAATGATCCCGAAGCCCTTTGCCGCCTGGCCATGCTGCACATCTGCGGCGACGGTGTCCCCGAGGACAACAGGCTGGCCGC
Organism: Aristaeellaceae bacterium; assembly: GCA_051886675.1. GTDB lineage: Bacteria > Bacillota > Clostridia > Christensenellales > Aristaeellaceae > UBA11524. Next base: position 2,197 of record JBJEYH010000230.1, on the reverse strand, counting down.
CGCGCTCCTGCTCCGCGCTGCCCGGCAGGGCCATGCTGAGGCCAGCGATCCGCCAAAGGAGGAATCCCCATGACCGATCATGAGCTTGCCCGCCTGCGGGAGCGTGCCGGGCAGAATGATCCCGAAGCCCTTTGCCGCCTGGCCATGCTGCACATCTGCGGCGACGGTGTCCCCGAGGACAACAGGCTGGCCGCCGCGCTCCTGCTCCGCGCTGCCCGGCAGGGCTATGCCAGGGCTCAGGCGCTGACGGGCAGCTGCCTGCAGCAGGGCACCGGCACGCTCCCGGACATGGCTGAGGCCCTGCGCTGGTACCGCCTGGCTGCGCAGCAGAACGACCCTTACGCCCAGTACTGCCTGGGCCTGTGCTGCCAGCGCGGCGAGGGTGTGGAGCAAGACAGGGATGCGGCCCTGCGCTGGTTCCGGCTCTCCGCCGCCCAGGACTACCCTTACGCCCGTCAGGCCCTCGAAGCCCTGGCTCCCGGCGCGGAAAATGCCGCCGCCCGCCCCATTGAATAAAGGGAAGAAATGTGGTATGATAAAGAGTAGCGCGCTTTCCGCGCTGCGAAACTGAAAGATAGGAATTATGTTATCATGTCCTTTGAGTCCCTGAACCTGATGCCCCTGATCCTGCGCAACGTCCGCGCCGCGGGCTACGACACCCCCACCCCCATCCAGACCGCCACCATCCCCCTGGTGCTCTCCGGCCGCGACGTGCTGGGCTGCGCCCAGACCGGCACCGGCAAGACCGCGGCCTTCGCCCTGCCCATCATCCAGCGCCTGGCGAAAAAGCCCGTGCGCCCCGGTCAGCCCCGCACCATCCGCACGCTGATCCTCACCCCCACCCGGGAGCTGGCCCTGCAGATTTACGAGAACTTCGTCGCCTACGGCAAGGGCCTGCCGGTGTATCCGGCGGTGATCTTCGGCGGGGTGAGCCAGCAGGGTCAGGTGGACGCCCTCCACCGGGGGGCGGACGTGGTCATCGCCTGCCCGGGCCGGCTGTGGGATCTGATGAACCAGGGCTATGTGCGCCTGGACTATGTGGAGACCTTCGTGCTGGACGAGGCCGACCGCATGCTGGACATGGGCTTCATCCACGACGTGCGGCGCATTGCCGCCAGGCTCCCGGAGAAGCGGCAGACCCTGCTGTTCTCGGCGACCATGCCCCCCGAGGTGGAGAAGCTGGCCCTTGATCTGCTCCACGACCCGGAGAGCGTCAAGGTGGATCCCGTGTCCTCCACGGTGAAGAAGATCGACCAGTACCTGTACTACGTGGACAAGGTCAACAAGAAGCATCTGCTGGCCCAGCTGCTCAAAAGTCCCGACGTGGAGAACGCCCTGGTGTTCTCCCGCACCAAACACGGGGTGGACCGCATCGTCCGCGACCTGAAGCGGGCGGGCATCGAGGCCGGAGGCATCCACGGCGACAAGAGCCAGAATGCCCGGCAGGCTGCCCTGGCCGCCTTCAAGTCCGGGGAGAGCCGGGTGCTGGTGGCCACGGACATCGCCGCCCGGGGCATCGACATCGCGGGGCTGTCCCACGTGTTCAACTACGACATGCCCATGGAGCCGGAGGCCTACGTCCACCGCATCGGCCGCACGGGCCGCGCGGGACGGGACGGCACAGCCATCTCCTTCTGCTGCGTGGACGAGCTCAAGCAGCTCAATCAGGTGGAGAAGCTCATCGGCCGCAAGCTGCCCGTGCGGGAAAGCGACTGGCCCATGGAGATCACCACGCCCTCCGAGCCTGCGCCCCGCCAGCCCCGCCCCGCCCGGCTGACCATGCGCGGCGAGCCCGTGCCCGAGCGCAAGCCCCATCTGCCCCCCGCGAAGAAGCCCCTGCCCAAGGCAGGCCAGCCCATCGTCATCGGCCGGGACGGCAAGATGAAGCTCCCCGACGCCCCCGCCCCCGCCAGGGCCAACGGCCGCCCCGCGCCCAAGGCCTCCGCCCACGCCGCCGCGGGCCGGCCCGTGCAGCGCATCAACCGCAGCAAGGGGCAGAACGGCAAGCGCGGCTGACGCCCCCATTCGGGAAAAAGCCCTTGCCAAGGGCGCAAAACCGTGCTATAATCCCATGCGTATACATCCAAAGGCTTTGACGGAGGACAACGCCGGAAGCCCGACCCGCCCCAGAGAAGGGCGCGCTTTGCTGGAAGCGCCCTGACGGATCGTCCGGAAATTCCCTCCTGAGCTGCGCTGC
>JBJEYH010000229.1:0-3726 GCA_051886675.1 Aristaeellaceae bacterium | reverse complement strand
ACCTGCCTTCCTTCAAGTCCTGCTCAATGGCGTCCCAGATAAAGTTGCTGCGCGTCGTTTCTTCCATGAAAAACAGATCCTCCCTCTTTCCTCACTATGCAGGGCGCGGCGGAAACTCCGGGCCCGTGCATTGCACCATTATACCTTCATACCCCTGAAAATACAAGGGGCGCGCTGGTATTTTTCCCGTTCCGCCGGGGGGGCAATGTGCATTTTTGCGCCCTCATCCCTGCAAAACGCCCGCGAATTTCGCCGATCCCGACAGGCCGGAAGCATCCGCCCCAAAAACGACATTTATAATGAAGGAAAATGCTTTTCTTTTAACGCTGAAAGTGGTATAATAGATACGTTTGGAACGGTTAATTTCCGCCGTTTCCCACGCGCCGGAAACGGCCCCGTCCGCCCCCCGGACGAGACAAGTGATGGATGAGGTGCAGCATGGCAGACGAATTGCTTCATGACGAAATTGAACAGGCAACCCAGGTGACCCAGGACTACGGCGAGGAGCAGATTCAGGTGCTGGAAGGCCTGGAGGCCGTCCGCAAGCGCCCGGGCATGTATATCGGCTCCACGGACGTGCGGGGCCTGCATCACCTGGTCTACGAGATTGTGGACAACTCCGTGGACGAGGCGCTGGCAGGCTTCTGCAAGCGCATCGACGTGACGCTGCATAAGGACGGCAGCGTCTCCGTCCGGGACGACGGCCGCGGCTTCCCCGTGGGCATCCATCCCAAGATGGGCCGGCCCGCCGTGGAGGTGTGCCTGACGGTGCTGCATGCCGGCGGCAAGTTCGGCGGCGGCGGCTACAAGGTGTCCGGCGGACTGCACGGCGTGGGCGCGTCGGTGGTGAACGCCCTGTCCGAGCGCCTGATGGTGACGGTGTACCAGGACGGGAAGATCCACCAGCAGGAATACGCCCGGGGCAAGTACCTCTACGACCTGAAGGTCATCGGCGATACCGACCGCACCGGCACCACCATCCGGTTCTGGCCGGACGTGAAGAGCCCGGAGAATCCCGATGGCATCTTCGAGGAGGGCGTGACCTTCGACTTCGACGTGCTGAAGAACCGCCTGCGGGAGATGGCCTACCTGAACAAGGGCATCCGCATCGTCTTCACCGATGAGCGCGGCGAGGAGCCCGTCACCAAGGATTACTGCTTCGAGGGCGGCCTGCGGGAGTTCGTCAAGCACCTCAACCGCAACAAGGAGCCCCTCTTCCCCGAGCCCATCTACACCGAGGGCCTCAAGGACGGCATCCTGGTGGAAGTGGCCATGCAGTACAACGACTCCTACGCGGAGAATATCTATACCTTCGTCAACAACATCGCCACCCCCGACGGCGGCACCCACCTGATGGGCTTCAACACCGCCCTGACCGCCGCCATCAACGATTACGGCCGCAAGTACAAGCTCCTCAAGGATTCCGACGCCAACCTCAAGGGCGAGGACGTCCGCGAAAGCCTGACGGCCATCGTCTCCATCAAGATGGAGGATCCCCAGTTCGAGAGCCAGACCAAGTCCAAGCTGGGCAGCGGTCAGGTGCGCGGGGTGGTCAACGACCTGGTCAAGGAGGAGCTGGCCACCTATCTGGAGGAGAATCCCGCCATCGCGCGGAGCATCCTGGAGCGGTGCCTGAGCGCCCAGCGCGCCCGCGAGGCCGCCCGCAAGGCCCGTGAGCTGACCCGCCGCAAGACGGTGCTGGAATCGGCCTCCCTGCCGGGCAAGCTGGCGGACTGCTCCGAGCGCGACCCCTCCAAGTGCGAGATCTTCCTGGTGGAGGGCGATTCCGCCGGCGGCTCCGCCAAGGAGGGCCGCGACCGGCACTTCCAGGCCATCCTGCCCCTGCGCGGCAAGATCCTCAACGTGGAGAAAACCCGCCTGGAGCGCGCCCTGGGCAATCAGGAAATCCGCGCGATGATCACGGCCTTCGGCTGCGGCATCGGCGAGGAGTTCGACGAGAGCAAGCTGCGCTACCACCGCATCGTCTGCATGACCGACGCCGACGTGGACGGCGCGCATATCCGCATCCTGATGCTGACCTTCTTCTACCGCTACATGCGCCCGCTGGTGGAAAAGGGCTACGTCTACGCCGCCATGCCGCCGCTGTACAAGGTCACCAAGGGCAAAACCGAACGCTACGTCTATGACGACGACGAGCTGCAGCGGGTCCTGGACGAGATCGGCCGCGATCCCAAGCCGGAAATCCAGCGCTACAAGGGCCTGGGCGAAATGAGCAGCGAGCAGCTCTGGCAAACCACCATGAACCCCGAAACCCGCACCATGATGCAGATCACCCCCGAGGATGCCATGGCCGCCGACGAGATCTTCACCCTCCTCATGGGCGACCAGGTTGAGCCCCGCAAGCAGTTCATCCAGGAAAACAGCGACCTGGTGAAGGATCTCGACGTGTAACGAGGGCAGGGGGCGCTGCCCCCTGCACCCCTGCCAGAGGGATTTCATCCCTCTGGACTCCCATTCCCGCGAATGGGGTTAGGGCCTTCGGTCGCACTTGCGCGCGCGTGGGCGTGTCGTGCGGTTGCGCGGTGCGCGGCGCGCGACAGGCGCGCCGCGCTTGCAGGGGTCACGCCTCGCAAAGGGCGAGGCGCGACGCGGTCGTGGAGGCCCCAGGGGGGCGTTGCCCCCCTGGACCCCCCGACTCGGGGCTGCCTGCCCCGAACCCCGGGGCCCGTACCCGCCGCATGGCCGGAGGAGCAGGAGTAGCCTCCGTCGGCCTCCGCAGGAGGTCGCCGCCTCCTGCCCCTGAAAGGGGACGCGCGCGTATGGGCGAAGCGGGGCGACCGCAGGGGAGCCCCGCCCGAGCTCGCGCACCAAAAGCAGCTTCCCCAGCGGGGAAGGTGTCACGGCTATGCCGTGACGGAAGGGGAGAGCCTCGCAGGCTCCGCGTCGCGGCGCGCCCGTATGCGCGCCGTGACCCCCGCAAGCCCGGCTCGCCCTCCGCGAGCCGGGCCTCCGCCCAATGACAATCCCCCCCGAATGGGAGTCCAGAGGGCCAGGCGGCCCTCTGGCGAGGGTCTGGGGCGAGGAGCCCCAGCGTCCCCCCCTCCACCACAGACATCCTAAAGCATGGAGATAGATCATGAGCAGTATTCAAGACAAGCTGATCCCGGTGAATCTGGAACAGGAAATGAAGAAGAGCTTCATTTCGTACGCCATGGCGGTCATCATCGACCGCGCGCTGCCGGACGTGCGCGACGGCCTGAAGCCTGTGCACCGGCGCATTCTGTACGACATGGCGGAGCTGGGCATGACCCCGGACAAGCCCTACCGCAAGTCCGCCCGTGTGGTGGGCGACGTGCTGGGCAAATTCCATCCCCACGGCGACAGCTCCGTCTACGACGCGATGGTGCGCCTGGCCCAGCCCTTCAACATCCGCTACTGCCTGGTGGACGGTCAGGGCAACTTCGGCTCTGTCGACGGTGACGGCGCGGCGGCCATGCGTTACACCGAGGCCCGCATGTCCAGGCTGGCCCCCTATCTGATGGAGGGCATCGAGAAGGACACCGTCGACTTCTACCCCAACTTCGACGAGACCCTCATGCAGCCCGCCGTGCTGCCCAGCCGCTTCCCCAACCTGCTGGTGAACGGCTCCAGCGGCATCGCCGTGGGCATGGCCACCAACATTCCGCCCCACAACCTGCGGGAGGTCATCAACGGCGTCATCTGCATGATCGACAACCCCGACTGCACCATCGACGACCTGATGGA
>JBJEYH010000228.1:0-3730 GCA_051886675.1 Aristaeellaceae bacterium | reverse complement strand
CGCATGTTCATGTGGCCCCAGTACACGCCGTTGAGGTACACGGCCACCGGGTTCCAGGCCTGGTGGATGACCGAGGTGCCGTAGGCGTCCAGCAGCCGGGACTGGAAGCCGTCCAGCAGGCGGGTCCAGGCGCAGTCGTTGCCGCTGTTGCGCAGCACGAAGGACTTGTACTCCGTGTAGGGCCTGTCCTCGAACAGGGACGCCGCGAAGGTCTTCTCCCCGTACTTGGCCTTGGCGCGGAGCTTGAAGGTCTTCTGGGGCATGTCGATACTGAACTGACCCTGCAGGGCCATTTCCGCCCCCTGGCTGAGCACCTGCGTGCCGTCCAGCAGGTAATACTCCACATAGGCGTCCCGGCCGATGCGGCCATAGACCCGGTACTGGGCGTCCTTGTAGGGGAACTTGGAGGTGTCCACGTTGTCGCCCATGACCAGCATGCCGGTGTCCGGATCCCACAGCTCCTTGGGGTCGATGGTCAGGGACACGATGGGCAGGGTGTGGTAGGCGTTGATGAAGTAGCTGCCGGTGATCACGTCGCTGGGCTCAAGCCCGGCGTCGGAGTAGGCCCGGGCCCGCAGCACCGTGGTGAAGTTCAGCTCGATGCGCTCCCCCTGGTAGAGCGTGGACTGCCGGGTGGGGATGGAGCCGTCGGTGGTGTAGTAGACGGTGGTGTTCTCGGGGACGTTGAAGCCCGTGTACACCGTGGAGTAGTACAGCCCCGGCTCCACCACGAAGCTGGGCTCCTCCGCGTAGCCGGAAAAGCCGTAGCCGTTGGAGGCCATGGGCGTTGGCGTGTCATAATAAAAAAACCCCGACAGCCCTGTGGTGCGGCCATAGGAGACGTCGGTGGGAACCTCCGGCATAATGACCTTGTCCAGGATCTTGCCCGTGGGATCCGCCAGGCATACGGCGTAGCCTCCCGCCTGCGACAGCTTGAAGGAGGTGTGCAGCTGCGCAGTGGTGGACTGATCGGTCTGCCCGTCGCACAGGATCACCTTGTATTCCCCGGGGCTGATGGTCGTGCCCGCGGGGAATTGCCATTTGCGGGCACGACCCAGGTTGTCCGACAGACCGTAGCCGGACAGATCCACCGTCTGCTGGGAGGAATTGTAGATTTCGATCCAGTCCACGCAGTCCGCCCCGTCATAGAGGACGGTGGTGTCATTGGAGGCCATGACCTCGCTGATGTACACGCCGGTGGGGTTCATGGCCCGCATGTTGTAGTCCATCTGGTTCGCGCCGGTCTCGTCGTTGGGGAGGCCGGGCGTGGCGATCTGATGGATGGTGAAGGTGCCGTCCTCCCCCCGGGCATAGCTGCAGTCCTCGGGGATGTTGTCGATCAGCACGCGATCCACCAGGCGGCCCCGGCTGTCGGACAGGACGATGGTATCCTTCTCCGCGCTGATGCGGAAGTCCGTATGGGGCACGGCGGTGGCGTCGCTATTGCGGTCCTTGCCGGAGCAGAAGACCACGTAGTACCCGTGGGCCGGCACCACAGCCCCCGAGGGGAAGCGCCAGCGCAGGGGCTTGTTCTCCTTGTTGGACAGGGCGTAGTTGTCCAGGCTGATGGGCTGATCGGTGGTGTTGTACAATTCGATCCAGTCCACCAGCTCGCCGTCCTCGTCGGTCAGGCCGGTGAGGGGATCGGGCATGATCTCGCTGATGATCAGCGCGCCGTCGTTGACCATGGTGGCGTTGCGGTACTGCTCATGGCCCGCCGCGGTGTTGGGATAGCCGGGGCTGAACAGGGTGGTGGCGGCGAAGGTGCCGTCCTCCTGCAGGGCGTAGCTCTCGTCCCGGCTCATGATGGGCAGCGTCAGGGTATCGATCTCATAGGCGTTGGGGTCGAACAGGTAGAGCGTCTCGCCCACGGAGGACAGCTTGAACTTGGCGTGGAAGGTCTTGCCCACCTCCGCCGCGTTGGTGTCCGAGCAGAACACCACCACCCGCTCGTCCGGCTGAAGAATCATCGCCGGGAACAGGAAGCGGATGGAATCGTTGCGGTCGCTCAGACCGACGTGCTCCAGGTTGATCTCATGATCGCTGCTGTTCCAGATTTCCACCCAGTCGGCGAAGTTGCCGTTCTCATCGGGGACGGCGGTGCTGTTGGCGGACATGGCCTCGCTGAACACCAGACCCTCATATTCGCTGACCAGCACCTCCTGGCCGTCCTCCACCAGGCCCGTGGAGGAGCCGGTGGTATAGCTGGCACGGCGGATGGGCTCCTTGGGGGACACGACCACAATCAGCGCCAGCGCCGCAATAAAGACAATCAGCCCGGCGATAACGCCCTTGCGGGATTTCTTTTTCTTCCTGACGGGCGCCTGCTCGGTGCGGCCGCTGCGGCCGGGGCGCCTTGCGGGAGGCATCTGCTGCATGCGAAAACCTTCCTTTCGGTGGGGTGACGGTATCTGCCGGGGCCGAAGCCGCGGCAGTGAATCGGACGCACTCAGGGAAGGCCGGAGGCGGCCTCCCTATCATCAAACGAACCAGCGCCGTTTGAGCATCCATTATAGCATAAGTTTCCTGATTATGCAAACAGCGCGCGGATATCCTGCTCGGTCAGGGCGGTGACCAGCGTCTCCCCGGGGGTGACCAGCTGGTCGAACAGGGCCTTCTTGCGCTGACCCAGGGCCACCACCTGCTCCTCGATGGAATCGTGGGTCACCAGGCGGATGACCTCCACCTTGCGGGTCTGCCCGATGCGATGGGCCCGGTCGGTGGCCTGATCCTCGGCGGCGGGGTTCCACCAGGGGTCGTAGTGAATCACCATGTCCGCGCCGGTCAGGTTCAGGCCCGTGCCGCCGGCCTTCAGCGAGATCAGGAAGATCTGCCCCTGGCCGCCGTTGAACTGCTCGGTCATCTCCAGCCGCTTGCTGGAGGGCGTCTCGCCGTCCAGGTACATGGTCTCGTAGCCCTCCGCGTCCAGATGGCGGCGGAGAATCTTCAGCATGGAGGTGAACTGGCTGAACAGCAGCACCCGCCTCCCCGCCGCGATGGCTCCGGGCAGGATGTCCAGCAGCATGTCCAGCTTGCCGGAGGTGCCGGTGTAATCGTCCAGCACCAGGGCCGGATGACAGCAGATCTGCCGCAACTCCGTGATGGCGGCCAGCACCTCCGTGCGTCCGCGGCCCAGGCCCTTTTCCGCCATGACGTGATCCACCCGCTCCCGCAGGCGCACCATGGCCGACTGGTAGACCTTCCCCTGCTCAGGGGACATCTGCGCGGTGAGGACGGTCTCGATCTTGTCGGGGAGCTCGGTGAGCACGTCCTTCTTCAGCCGGCGCATCAGGAACGGGCGGATCTTCCGGCGAAGATCCTCCGCGTCCTGCCCGTCCTGATAGCGGCGGATGAAGGCGTTGTAGCTGAGCAGATACCCCGGCAGCACAAAGTCGAAGATGCTCCACAGTTCGCCCGCGTTGTTCTCCATGGGCGTGCCGGTCAGGGCGAAGCGGGTCTGCGCCTGCAGCTGCTTCACCGCCACCGCGCCCACGCTGCCGGCGTTCTTGATGTGCTGGGCCTCGTCCAGGATGACGAAGCGGAAGCTCATGTCCGTCAGCTGGTCGATGTCCCGGCGGATCAGCGGGTAGGAGGTGATCAGCACGTCGATGTCCTTCGCTTCCTTCACATGGCGGATCTGGCTGGCCCGCTGGGGGCCCGAGCCGCCCAGCACCATCACGCTCAGCTCCGGCGCGAAGCGGTTCAGCTCGCTGAGCCAGTTGTAGGTCAG
>JBJEYH010000227.1:0-3740 GCA_051886675.1 Aristaeellaceae bacterium | reverse complement strand
CAGCGGGTGGCGTACCGGGCAGGGTTCATCCCGGCGTTCTACGAGCTGTTCTCCCGGCCGGTGAAGGGATAACGTGTCCGACACGCGGCGTTCCCAAGGGCGGCGGATCCATCCTGGCCGCGCCGTTCCGCGTGACCTGCCGCGTTCACGGCCTTGATGGAACGCTCCCTCCGCCGCGCCCGGCCATCCCTGGAAGCGCGCAAAAGGGCGGCGTCCGGTTAACATCCGGATGCCGCCCTTTGCCGTGCAGGGGAAATTACTCCGCGTCGGTGAACTCGTACTCGTCCTCGAAGCGGTCCTTGAAGATCTCGAAGACCCGCTCCAGGATTTCCTCGTTCTCCTCGGGGACGAACACATCGGTCTCCTCGTCCTGCTCCTCGACCCGCAGGATCACGACTTCCTCGTCATCCTCGGCCTGGGGCACCAGCACCACGTACTCCTGATCGTCCACGTCGATGAAGTCAGCAATGTCGTAGGCATACTCGTTGCCCTCATCGTCGGTCAGGAGAATGGTGCTCTCCAGTTCTTCGTCCATGCTGGGCGTATTGTTCTGATCCGTCATGGGAAATGTCCTCCTTGATGTTCGGTGGGGATACATCTATCCTCTATTCCACACGGAATGCGCTGTTCCTGCCGGCGGAGGAAAATTCTCTCACACCAGGCGGGCCGCGATGGCCGCCAGGAAATCCCGGCTGTTGACGGCAGTGGCTTCGCCATCCCACAGGAGGGCCAGATCCTTGGTCATCACGCCGGACTCGATGGTGTCGATGGTGGCCTTTTCCAGCCGGTCGGCGAAGGCCATCAGATCGGGCAGGCTGTCCAGCTCGCCCCGCTTGCGCAGCGCGCCGCTCCAGGCGAAAATGGTGGCCACCGGATTGGTGGACGTTTCCTCGCCCTTGAGGTAGCGGTAGTAGTGCCGGGTGACGGTGCCGTGGGCGGCCTCGTACTCGTACTTGCCGTCGGGGCTGACCAGCACGGATGTCATCATCGCCAGGGAGCCGAAGGCCGTGGCGACCATGTCGCTCATCACATCGCCGTCGTAGTTCTTGCAGGCCCAGATGAAGCCGCCCTTGCTGCGCACCACGCGGGCCACGGCGTCGTCGATGAGGGTGTAGAAGTACTCGATGCCGGCAGCCTGGAACTTCTCCTGATAATCCCGGAGGTAGATCTCCTGGAAGATATCCTTGAAGTTGTGGTCGTAGGTCTTGGAGATGGTGTCCTTGGTGGAGAACCACAGATCCTGCTTCACGTCCAGGGCGTACTGGAAGCACGCGTGGGCGAAGGACGCGATGGACGCGTCCAGGTTGTGCACGCCCTGAAGGATGCCCGGGCCCTTGAAGTCGAAGATGGTCTGGCGGATTTCCTGGCCGTCCTCGCCGGTAAAGACCAGCTCAGCCTTGCCGGCGCCGGGAACCTTCATTTCCACATTGCGGTACACGTCGCCGTAGGCGTGACGGGCGATGGTAATGGGCTTCTCCCAGGTGCGGACGGTGGGATGCACGCCCTTGACCAGGATGGGCGCGCGGAACACGGTGCCGTCCAGCATGGCGCGGATGGTGCCGTTGGGGCTCTTCCACATGTGGTGCAGGTTGTATTCGCTCATGCGCTGGGCGTTGGGGGTGATGGTGGCGCACTTCACCGCCACGCCGTACTTCTTGGTGGCGTTGGCGGAGTCGATGGTCACCTGATCGCCGGTTTCGTCCCGATGGGGCAGGCCCAGGTCATAATACTCGGTCTTCAGGTCCACGAAGGGGAGAATCAGCATGTCCTTGATATCCGCCCAGAGGATGCGGGTCATTTCATCGCCGTCCATCTCCACCAGGGGCGTGGTCATCCGGATCTTGCTCATTGGCATAAAAGCTCCTTTCCATGTCGTTTTTTCATTGTACGATAGGCGGAAGACTTTCGCAAGCCGCTATACATGAAAAAAACAATCATGAGAATTTGATGAGATACCTTGACAGGTGAGGTATCTTGGTGTAGAATAATCCCTGTCAGGAGGGATCCTGGGGCAGCTGATGAGGCTGCAAAAAATTTTGCGGATCAACCTCGGCAGGCGAGGTATCAAGGCAAACGAGATAATCGGAGGTGCGTATCATGCGTGGCGGGAAACAGACCAGGGTATACTATGAGACGCCGGGTCAGCGGCTGCGGTACTTCAGGGAGCGCGACGTTTCGGGGAACATGGATGCCTGGCGGCTGCTGATGGAAATCCAGGCGGAACGGCGCGCGTAAGCAGGAAGGAACATGAGAATTTGATGAGATACCTTGACAGATGAGGTATAACGGTGTACAATGAATCCTGTCAGGAGGAAGCCTGACGGCAGCCGCAGGGCTGCAAAAAATTTTGACGACGAACCTCATCAGGCGAGGTATCAAGGTAAGCGAGAGCAATGGAGGTGAACGCATGGCATTGGCATCGGATATTCTCCGGGGGTATACGGACACGCTGATTCTCCGCCGCCTGGCGGAGGGCGACAACTACGGCTATCAGATCAACAAGCAGATCAGCGCGCTGAGCGGGGGTCTGACGGAGCTGAAGGAAGCCACGCTGTACACGGCCTTCCGCCGGATGGAATCGGCAGGATACATCCGCTCCTACTGGGGGGATGAGGCCACGGGCGCCCGGCGGCGGTACTACGCCATCACCGACGCGGGGCTGGAGAAGCTGTGTCAGGACTGCGAGGGCTGGCGGGAAACGAAAAAGCTGATTGATCAGCTGCTGGAGGGATAAAGCATGAACGCAACGGTACAACGGATTGTGGAGCTGCTCTTTGAGGATCTGGAGATGACCGAAGAGGTGCAGGCCATCAAGGATGAAGTGATGAACAACTGCCAGGAGCGCTACGAGGATTTGCTCACCCAGGGGCTGAGCGAGGACGAGGCCACCGGCGCGGTGGTGGAGAGCCTCAAGGGCATGGAGGAGGTGCTGACCCAGTATCCCCGCAAGCCCATGCCCCAGACCAGCGGCATGGAGGACGGCGACGGGCTGGTATTCCCGGCGACGGGGCTGCGGAGCGTGAAGATCAACCTGTTCAGCGAGGACGTGACCATCGAGCCCTCCGACGACAGGAACGTGCATGTGATCTACGACCGGGAGGAAATGCAGGACGTCAGCGTCCGCATGGAGGGCGGCAGTCTGGTGATCAGCCGCGACGGCGATCAGAAGCAGCAGCGGAAGGGCCACGCTTTCAGCCTCGATGGCGAGAACATGACCATCAACAGCTTCAGCGACCTGGGCAAGCTGTTCAGGAACCTGCATGTGGTGGCGAGCTTCGGCGACGGCGGGCACATCACCCTGACCCTGCCGGAGGGCTGCGCGCCCGCGCTGGACGTGCATACCCTCAGCGGGGATATCAGCCTGGAGGACATTGCCGCGGGCGAGATGACCCTGGGCAGCACCAGCGGCGATATCAGCGTCAGCGGCGTGACGGCCACGGCGCTTGTGGCCAGCACCACCAGCGGCGAGCTGGATGTGGATCTGCCGGAGGAAATCATGCTGGATCGCGCGGAGCTGCGCGCCACCAACGGCGATGTGGAGGCCCGTCTGAACGCCCGCCGCTGCAAGGCGCAGAGCATGTCCGGCGATGTGGAGCTGGAAGGGCGGATCCGGGAAGCGGATGTCGCCTCGGTCAGCGGGGATATCGACCTGCGTGCGGATGTGGAGCAGGTGAATGTCAAGTCTGTCAGCGGCGATGTGGACGTGACCTGCGACAGCGAGGAGCTGCGGGAGGTCGCGG
>JBJEYH010000226.1:0-3766 GCA_051886675.1 Aristaeellaceae bacterium | reverse complement strand
GGAAAGCCGCTTCATGTATTCGTCCGCCATCATGCGGTAGGGCTTTTCCTTCATGTGGCCCACGGCCAGGATGGTCACGCTCATGCTTCGGCCTGCCCTTCCGGCAGGATGACCGCGTACTTCCTTTCATCCATGGGGTCGAAGGCCACCCGCACCCGATCCCCCTCCTGCACCGCCAGCCGGAACACATAATGGCTGCGCAGCACCACGTCCTCCCGGGTGACGGGATGCCGGCAGCTGACCTCCACATACCAGGGATGGCGGCCGTTCACCTGCAGCATGCGGTTCTGCGCCACCCTTTTCACCGTGGCGTCCGCCTGGGTGCCCCAGGTCATCAGCTCCGCGCGCCTGCGCTCGCCGCGGCCGATGCCGATGAAGCAGCTGATCCCCGCCGCGACCATCGCCGCGCCCATCCCCGTGAGGATGCCAAAGGCGATGGGCACCTCCGCGGGATCATCCACCGTCGCGGCCAGCCAGGGGAAACAGCCCTTCATGGTCGCGCCCAGCATCAGCCCCATCACCATGAGCAAGAGACCCGTCAGCCCTAACGCGATGAGCAGTATCCACCTGGCATGCCTGAGGCTCATGCGCCCCGCCTCCCATCCATGTCGTCCGATGGGGGCATTATACCACACCCTCCATAGCTTGACAACCGGTAGGGAAAACGCTATTATAACATGATGGAACATTGCTACGGAAGGTTGGGTGGAGCCGTGCCGAAGCCGCTGGTCAGCGTGATTGTGCCGGTGTATAACGGCGAGAAATTTCTCGGGCCGTGCCTGGAGAGTATCCTGCGGCAGGACCTGGCGGACATGGAGATCCTGGTGGTGGACGACGGCAGCCGCGACGGCACCTGGGCCCTGCTGGAGGACTTTGCCCGCAGGGATGCGCGCATCCGCCCCATCCGCAAGGAGAACGGCGGCGTATCCTCCGCCCGCAACGCGGCCCTGGCGGTGTGTCAGGGGGCGTACATCCGCTTTGTGGACGCGGATGATCTGCTGCCGCCGGATTCCATGGCCACGCTGCTGGAGGGCATGCGGGAGAAGGATTGCGGCCTGGTCATCGCCGCGTACACGGAGGTGACCGGCAGCCGGCGGGATTACCGCTGCCTGGCCCCGGAGGATGCCGCGGTGGATCAGGAGGAATTCCTCCGCCTGTTCAGCCGCTACGCCAACAGCTTCTTCTACGGCGTATTGTGGAACAAGCTGTTCCTGGGGGACGTGGTGCGGGAGCATCAGCTGCGCTTCCCCGAGGGGATGAACTGGGGCGAGGATTTCGTTTTTGTGGCGGGATACCTGGCCCATGTGCGAAGGGTCGCCTTCCGCACCCGTCCGGTGTACGACTATCACCGCAGCCTGACGGGCATGGTGGCCCGGCAGTTCATGGACTGCGCCCGCCATCCCCTGTACAACATCCGGCTGCGCCTGGCCATGTACCGCAGCTACCGCGAGCTGTACCGGCAGACCGGTCAGTACGCCCGCTACCGGCGCACGCTGTGGCTGTACCTGTTCCGCTTCACCCTGCACAACTGACGCCCCGCCAAAGGCCCATTGCCGGGCGCGGCGCATGATCGCATACCCGTCGGAAGGAGGAACGCACCCCCATGCCCCAGCAGGATGAAAGCCGCTTCATGGAGCCCCTGCAGCTGGCAGGCCGGCTCATTGTGGAAAACGGCGGCGAAACCTACCGCGTGGAGGAGACCATCACCCGGATGGGCCGGGCCTTCGGGCTGGAGGGCGTGGAGAGCTTCGCCATACCCAGCGGGGTGTTCGTCACCTACCGCCGCTCCGACGGCTCCCACGAGACCGCCGTGCTGCGCGTGCGCAAGGGCCCGACCAACCTGACGCGGGTGGACGCGGTCAACGAGGTGTCCCGGCAGGTGGAGGCCGGCAGGCTCAGCCGCGACGAGGCCCTGGCCCGTCTGCACGCCATCGAGCAGGCGCCCCCCGCCATCACGCCCCGGATGCTGGTGCTGGCCGCGGCGGTATCCTCGGGCGGCTTCGCGGTGATGTTCGGCGGCGGCTGGCTGGAGATCCTCCTGGCCGGCGCCGTGGCGGGCCTCACCCAGCTGATGAGCCTGTTCTTTCAGAAGCGCCGGCTCCACGGCCTGGTGACGGTGCTGGCCGGCAGCGTGCTCAGCGCGCTGATCCCCATGCTCTTCAACGCCCTGACCGGCCTGTGCCTGGTGGACGCCACCGTCGCCGGCGCCCTGATGCCCCTGCTGCCCGGGCTGGCCATGACCAACGCCGTGCAGGACACCATGCGCGGGGACATCGTCTCCGGCCTGAGCCACGGCATCAACGCCATCCTGACGGCGGCCATGGTGGCCGGCGGCGCGCTGGTGGCCTCCAGCCTGCTGACGCTGCTGATGGGAGGTGGCCTGTGATGGATCTGACCATGCTGGCGGATCTGGCGCGCATCTTCCTGGCCAGCGCGGCGGGCACGTGGGGCTTCGGGCTGCTGCTGCATGCCCCGCGCCGCTCGCGCCTGGTGGCGGCGGCCCTGGGCGGCCTGGGCTACGCGCTGTATTATCTGCTGATGCAGCTGGGCGTGTCCGATCCGGCGGCGATCTTCGCGGCGGCGTGCCTGGCGTCGTTCCTGGCGCACACCTTCGCCCGGCGGATGCGCATGATCGCCACCATCTTCGTCACGCTGTCCATCGTCTCCCTGGTGCCAGGCCTGGGGCTGTACCGGTGCATGGCGCTCATCGGCGAGGGGCGGAGCGCCCTCGGCCTGCAGACAGGCGTCGCCGCCATGATTTCCTTTATGATGATCGCCCTGGGGCTGGCCGTGGGCAGCTTCCTGTTCCGGGCCCTTGTCGCCCACGTCCGGATTCCACCAAACCACCATCGCCGCAAGGAGGGCGTCTGATCTATGAGTCATCCCCTGCTGACCATCCGTCTTGCCATCAAGCGTCTGTACGACCATGAGATGGCGCCCATCATGGAGCGCTATGGCCTGACCCGCATGGAGCTGGACGTGCTTCTGTTCCTGGGCAGCAACCCGGGCTGCGATACCGCCGCGCAGATCGTCCAGCTGCGGATGATGACCAAGTCCCACATTTCCAAGGCCGTGGAGCATCTGACGGAACGGGGCTTCCTGACCCAGGCCCGGGACGAGCAGAACCGCCGCCGCATCCACCTGACCCTCACCGACGCCGCCCTCCCCGTGGTGGAGGAGGCGCAGCAGGTGCAGACCCTCGTGGTCACCCAGATGATGGCCGGCGTGACCCCCGAGGAAAACGAGATCCTCTGCCGGGTGGTGCAGCGCATCAACCGCAACGTCGCCACCGTCCTGGACGAGGGCCACACCCACTCCTGACCAGCTGATCCCTCCGCACAGAAAACCCGCGGCCATGCTGCCCTGCATGCCGCGGGTTTTTTCACCGGGAAGGGTTATGCGTGCTCGCGCACGGGGCAGGCCTCCACCGCGTCCACCGCAGCGTCCAGCCAGTCCTCGTGGAACAGCTCGATGGCGCCCGCGTCGCAGGCCCGGGCCAGGGTCGGGTCGATGGGAATCTGTCCCAGCAGGGGCAGACCATGGGCCTGCGCCACATACTTCGTCCTGCCCTCGCCGAAGGGATAGAGCCGCTTCCTGCAGTCCGGGCAGGTGATGTAGGCCATGTTCTCCACCAGGCCCAGGACGGGGATATCCATCATCTGCGCCATCCGCAGGGCCTTCTCCACGATCATGCCCACCAGCTCCTGGGGCGAGGTCACGATGATGATCCCGTCCACCGGCAGGGACTGGAACACCGTCAGGGGCA
>JBJEYH010000225.1:0-3768 GCA_051886675.1 Aristaeellaceae bacterium | reverse complement strand
TTCTATTATAACAGGCCCAACCCGGGAAAGCAACCGGGGATTTTCCTTTACTTCCCCCGCCGCCCTGTGGTACAATGGGCGGGAATAAGCATGCGAGGTATCACGATGAAACAGGAAGTGCATGGCAACCTCACCGGCGTAAAGGATTCCCTGATCGCGTCGCTGGGGCAGCTGTATCTGTATGAGGTGGACGAGGACGTGTTTCTCCCGCGGGAGCTGATGCAGGCGCTGGCCCACTTCACCGCCGCCATGAACCGGGAGATCGCCGTTTACATCACCCGGGACGGGGAGATTGTGGAGGTCTGCGTGGGCACGGACCGTGACGTGGAGCTGCGGGACTACCGCCTTCGCCGCAATGCCCGGCGGCTCAGCTGCGTGCGGTGCGTCCACACCCATCCCAACGGCGACGGACGCCTGAGCGACGTGGATCTGTCCGCCCTGCGCTCCTTCCGCTACGACGCCATGGTGGCCATCGGCTGCCTGAAGGGGGAGCCCACCTTCGTGCAGGCGTCCTTCCTGGGGGAGAAGCAGAACATCCTCATGGACGAGCCCGTCCGCTGGTACCGCACGCCGGACGCGGCCTGGGTGCAGCAGGTGGAGGAAAGCGACCGTCTGGTGGGCCGGGAAGCGGAGCAGCAGGAGGCGAATCGCCGGGAGCGGGCGGTGCTCATGGGCATCGAGAGCGAGGAATCCCTCGAGGAGCTGGCCCGTCTGGCGGATACCGCCGGCGCCGAGGTGGTGGCCGCCTACCTGCAGAAGCGGGACAAGCCCGACAACGCGCTGTTCATCGGCCGGGGGCGGGCGGACGAGCTGTGCCGCCAGTGCCAGGCGCTGGAGGCGGACGTGTGCATCCTGGACGAGGAGCTGACCGGCATCCAGGTGCGCAACCTGGAGGACATCCTCCACGTGAAGGTGGTGGACCGCACCACGCTGATCCTGGACATCTTCGCCCAGCGGGCCTCCAGCGCGGAGGGCAAGCTGCAGGTGGAGCTGGCGCAGCTGCAGTACCAGTCCACGCGGCTGATCGGCCAGGGGCTGGTGCTGTCGCGGCTGGCGGGCGGCATCGGCACCCGCGGCCCGGGCGAATCCAAGCTGGAGATGAACCGCCGCCGCATCCGCGAGCGCATGACGGAGTTGCGCCGCCGCCTGGACGCGGTGGAGAAGCAGCGTGAACTCCGCCGGAAGAACCGGGAGAAGAACGAGATCCCCGTGGTGGCGCTGGTGGGCTACACCAACGCGGGCAAGTCCACCCTGCTCAACGCCATGACCGGCGCGCAGGTCTACGCCCAGGATCAGCTCTTCGCCACCCTGGACGCGGTCAGCCGCCGCATGGAGACCGCGGAGCATACGCCCTTCCTGCTGACGGACACCGTGGGCTTCATCCGCAAGCTGCCCCACGCGCTGGTCAGCGCCTTCCGCTCCACGCTGGAGGAGGCGGCCCTGGCGGACGTGCTGGTGATCGTCTCCGACGGGGCCAGCCGGGAGATGCTTCAGCAGCACGAGACGGTGGAGGAGGTGCTGGCCTCCCTGGGCGCCACGGAGCAGCCCCGCATCGAGGTCATCAACAAGGTGGATCTTGGGCTCAGCAGCCCGTCGATCCCCGGGGCGGTGATGGTCTCCGCATCCACCGGCGAGGGCCTGGAGGAGCTGCGCGTCCGCATCGCCCGGGAGCTTCAAAAGTCCTACGCCCCGGTGACCTTCTTCCTGCCCTTCAGCCAGTATGGGGTGCTGTCGCAGATCCGGCCCCTGGGGCGGGTGGTCAACGAAAGCTACACCGACGAGGGTACCGAGCTGACCATCATCCTCTCCCAGACCGACCGCGACAGGATCGTCAGCAAATACGGCAAGGACATCGTCAAAGGATAACGCGCCCATGAAAGCGCGCCCCGGCTTCCGGCAAGGGAGGCAGGGGCGCGTTTTTTGGGTATGGGATTATTCCATGGCCGCGGAATCGGGCTCCGGGGTGGCGGTGGTGAAGATTTCCAGATGCGTACCGCCGTCGTAGCTGTAGCCCTCATAGCCGGTTTCCGCGTTGTCGTCATAGTAGCTGGTGTCGGAGGGCGGCGGGGTCATGGTGGCCGAGGGCGACGCGCTGCTGATGCCCCCCAGGGCGAACACCAGCGTCAGCTGCAGCCAGTTGACCCCATCGCTGTACTCGTTGGGATAATAGGCATAGTACATGCGGGGGGAGGGGCCGCCCAGCGTATCCACCTGATCCTCGAAGGAATTGGCGGGATTGCTGATGGCCTGATTCATGTACAGGGTAGGGGTGGACAGCGCGTCCTGAAGGGTCATGGCCTCGGGGCAGGAGGCCTGGATGCAGCTGGCCGCCAGGGCCGCGAACTTTTCCAGGCTGGATACCCGCAGCTGCAGCACGGTCAGGCAGTCCGTGCTCATGGTGAAGGTCAGCTCCACATCCTCAGGCCCCCAGGCCTCCTCCGAGGCGGTCACGCCCAGGACGGCGAAGGTGCTGTAGCACTCAAAGAGCCTGTTCACGGGCTGCTGGCCCAGCTGGGTCAGATTGTCATTGACACGGGTGACGTACTCCTTCAGCTGCAGCTGGCCGGCAGTCTGGTCGGGCCAGACGATATCGGCCAGGGCGGACAGGGGGAGCAGCATCACGGCCAGCAGCAGGGCTGCCAGGCGTTTGATCATTCAGCGGTTCACCTCGCAATTCGTTGTTTGTCAGCGCAGGGCTTCCCTCATGGCGATGTAGCGCTCCAGCAGCTCCACCGTCCCGTCGATGCCCAGCTTGCCCGTATCCACGCACAGGTCGTAGTTGTTCACGTCGCCCCAGGTGGCCGTGGCGTAGTAGTTGTAGTAGCTGGCGCGCTGCTTGTCGGCCCGGCGGACGGCTTCCTCAGCCTTTTCGGGGTTCACGCCGTAGCGCTGAATGGCCCGCTCCATGCGGCTGGCCATATCGGCCTTGATGAACACGGAGATGGCATTCTTCTTGTCCTTGAGGACATAATCGGCGCACCGGCCCACGATGACGCAGGGCCCTTCGCTGGCGATGCGGCGGATGGCGTCGAACTGCGCCAGGAAGATCTTGTGGTTCAGGGGCATGTCCATGTACATGGCGCCCGTATCGCCCCGCACCTGCATCCCCGTCACCAGGGAGAACAGAAGCGACCGGGTAGGCTTCTCGTCGTGATCCTCGAACATTTCCTCGCAGATGCCGCTGTCCTTGGAGGCCTCAGCCAGCAGCTGCTTGTCATAATAGGGAATGTTCAGCCTCTGTGCCAGGAGCTCGCCGACCTGGCGGCCTCCGGAGCCAAACTGTCTGCCGATGGTGATGACGGAATTGGTAGTCATCCTGATCCCTCTCTTTCTTTGTTGATTGGGCGCTGGACGAAAACGGGCATCCACATTCATACGCCTCTATCATCTAACGCAATTATACCACATTTTATGCCTGTTGACGATGATTTTTTCGTGAAATTTAGCGCGATGAAGTTTTCCGATACGGGAGGAATTTTGTCGGAGCATCCATTGACATCCCCGATGGGCTTTGCTACAATTACCTTTAATCACCCGCTACCAACTACTGCTGCAGATTTCGGAGGAGGATGCACCCATGCTGCAAAAGGTCGTGCGCGAAGGTCTGACGTTCGACGATGTGCTGCTGGTACCCGCCAGGAGCGAGGTTTTGCCCAAGGATGTTGATCTGTCCATTCAGCTGACCCCCAAAATCCGGCTGAATATCCCCGTGATGTCCGCCGCCATGGATACCGTGACGGACGCCCGCATGGCCATCGCCATGGCCCG
>JBJEYH010000224.1:0-3770 GCA_051886675.1 Aristaeellaceae bacterium | reverse complement strand
CTGGGCCTGAAGGGGCAGGAGGTGCCCATCATCAAGGGCGACGCCACCTCCTACAGCATCGCGGCGGCGAGCATCGTGGCCAAGGTGACGCGGGATCATCAGCTGCTGGCGCTGGACGCGCAGTATCCGGCCTATGGCTTTGCCCGCAACAAGGGCTACGGCACGCAGGAGCATATCGCGGCGCTGCGCAGCCTGGGCCCCTGCCCGGAGCACCGGCGGAGCTTCATCGGGCATTTCTGGCCATGAGGGCGCATGATACGGGCCTGAACGGCGAGCGCCGGGCGGAGGAATACCTGCTTTCCCGGGGCTATGAGACGGTCTGCCGACGCTGGCGGGCCGGGGACGGGGAGATCGACCTGATCATGCGGGAAGGCTCCTTCCTGGTGTTCGTGGAGGTCAAGCACCGGCCGCGGGGGCGTCTGGGAGACGGCATGGCGGCGGTGACGCCCGCCAAGCGGCGAAGGATGATCCATGCGGCGCAGGCCTTTTTGGCGCAGGAGGAATACCGGGGCTTCGCGGCCCGTTTTGATGTTGTGGAAATTACCCGGGACGGCCTGCAGCATGTGCGGGACGCCTTCCGGACGGGAGAGTGAGCGGTGTGCGGATGCATCATGGAGAAGCGATGACGTGTTTCCGACGGCTGCTGATCGTGTGTCTTGCGCTGATGCTGGCGGGGCTGTGTCCCGCGCTGGCGGAGGAGGCAGGGGACAACCTTCTGTACAACGGCAGCTTTGAGTATCTGGACGAGGATGGCATGCCCGACGGCTGGTATACCGACGCCTATGTGCGCCAGGAGGGCTTCACCCTCTACGCCATGGACGGGGATGCCCGCACGGGCGATTATGCCGCCGAGGTCAACAACATCGGCATGAACGACGCCCGCTTCGCCCAGAGCGTGCAGGTGAAGCCGGAGACGCTCTACTGCCTGTCCGGCTGGATCCGCGCCGACGGCATCCTGGACAGCGGCAGGGGCGCGAATCTGTCCATCGAGGGCGTGTACGTGTTCAGCGAGGGCGTGTACGACACCCAGGGCGAATGGCAGTACGTGGAGCTGTACGGCGAAACGGGCGAGGATCAGTACGACGTGACGGTCTTCGCGCGGGTGGGCGGCTACAGCGGCGAGAGCCAGGGCAAGGCCGCCTTCGACGACCTGTCCCTGGTGGAGGTGGACGCCGTGCCCGGCGACGGGGTGGCGACCCTCTGGTTCAAGGCTGAAACGCCCGTCACCGTGGCCGATGACGACGACGGCGGGGAAGCGCAGCCCTTCTGGCCGTGGCTGCTGGCGCTGTCGGCGGTGTACGTGCTGATGGCCCTGAGCATGGTGCGGCCGCTGCAGCGGGACGAGCGGGACCTGACGGAAAAAAAGGGCCCGCCGACGTTCTTCGTGGCGGGGCTGGTGGCGGCGCTGGCCGTGCGCCTGGCCTGCACGGTGGTGGAAGGCTATCAGGTGGATGTGAACTGCTTCCTGGCATGGGGCAACATGATGGCCACCGAGGGCCCGCTGAACTTCTACCAGCCTGACCGCTTCTGCGACTATACCCCGGCGTACCTGTACGTGCTGGGGCTCAACGGGCTGGCGGCGCAGCTGTTCAGCCAGCGGTGGGCGCAGGTGCTGGTGTACAAGACGGTGCCCATGCTCTGCGATCTGGCGGCGGCGGCGCTGGCGTACTGCTTCGCCCGGGAGCAGAAGCTCAGCCGGAAGCAGGCGGGTCTTGCGGGGCTGCTGATCGCCTTCAATCCGGCGATCATCATCAACAGCGCGGCCTGGTGCCAGATGGACAGCGTGCTGGCCCTGGGCCTGATGCTGGTGGCCCTGCTGGCCATCCGGCGCAGGTGGTCGGCGGCGCTGCCGGTGTACGTAGTGTGCGTGCTGATCAAGCCGCAGGCGCTGATGCTGGGCTTCCTGGGCCTGGCGGCGATCCTGATGGCCTGGGTGCGCCACCGGGAGGATCGCAAGGGCATCCTGCTGGGCGTGGTCTGGTCGGCGGTGGCGGCGGCGGTGATCGTCATTCCCTTCAGCATCCGGCAGGAATCCATCACCTGGCTGATCGAGCTGTACGCCAACACCCTGTCCTCCTACCCCTATGCCACGGTGAACACCGCCAACGTGTACTACCTGCTGGGCGCCAACTGGACGCCTATCGCCAACGCCTGCGGCCGTATGGCTCCCGCGGGCTTCTGCGCGGCATGCGCGGTATGGTGCGGGATACTGATCTGGCGGCAGCGCGGACGCAAGGCCGCCTGGCTGGAGCCCGTGCTGATGGGGCTGTTCGCCGTCGCGTTCGGGGCGATGGTTTTCCTGGACGTCAGCTGGACGGTGCTGGGCGCCACGGCCATGGCGCTGGCCTTTGCGATGGTGCTGCCCATGTTCATCCGCTCCGGACGGCTTGATACGCTGCCCCTGTGCGGCGGCGTGCTGTTCATCCTTTTGTACGTGCTGGGCATCAAGATGCACGAGCGGTACCTGTTCCCGGCGCTGCTGCTGCTGGGCATGGCCTACGCCATTCACCGGGACCGGCGGATTCTGTTCCTGCTCACGGTGATGAGCTGCACCATGTTCATCAACGAGGGCATCGTGCTGGACAACTCGGTGCGCCTGGGCTCCTCCATGGGCCACCTGAACAGCGATACCTACTGGCTGAACATGCTGCTCTCCGTGGTGAACGTGCTGTGCGTTCCCCTGGCGGTATGGACCTGCCACGGGGTGTGCATGGATGACGGTCAGCCGCATCTGGAGCCGGACGCGGGCCTGAAGAGGCTTCCGCTGCCGCGGCATCGGAAGGCGCCCTGCACGCCCCTGAACTTCCAGCCCGACAGCTCCATGCACTGGCGCGTGCGGGACACGGTGCTGGTGCTGGTGGTGACCCTGATCTACAGCGTGGTGGCCCTGTGGAACCTGGGCAGCATGAAGGCTCCGCAAACGGCCTGGAAGTCCACGACCAGCGACGAGGCGGTCATTATCGACCTGGGCCAGTCCTACGACGACGTGGCCATGCTGTACTACTGCGAGGTGGTGTACAGCGATTTCTCCATCGCCACCAGCGACGACCGGCAGAACTGGTCGGGCGAATACTGGGCCGAGATGAATCAGGGCCAGTGCTACCGCTGGAAGTACCTGACCCCCTGCTATGAAGCGGCGGACGGCTCGCGTAGCTACTACTCCGCCAACAGCACCGTGCAGGTGCAGCGCTTCAGCGGACGCTACGTGCGCATCACTGCCCAGCAGATCGGGCTGATCCTCAACGAGGTCATCTTCCGGGACGCCGACGGACGGCATATCAACGCGACCATCGTGGATCACATCAACGCCAACGAGGAATCGCCCCTGCTGTCCGATCCCAACTGCCTGCTGGACGAGCAGGACACCCTGGAGGGTGTGCCCGGCCTGTACGGCGACGCGGAAAAGAAGGACGAGCCCAGCTGGTACAACAGCACCTACTTCGACGAGATCTACCATGCCCGCACGGCCCTGGAGCATTTGCGCGGCACGGCCCCCTATGAAACCTCCCATCCGCCCCTGGGCAAGCTGCTCATGAGCGTGGGCATCGCCATCTTCGGCATGACGCCCTTTGGCTGGCGCATTGCCGGAGCGGTGGCGGGCATCCTGATGCTCCCGGCCATGTATGCCCTGGGCAAGCAGCTGACCAAGCGCACGGACATGGCCTTCGCTGCCATGACCATGATGGCCCTGGACTGCATGCATCTGACCCAGACGCGCATCGCCACCATCGACAGCTTCCCGGTGCTGTTCATCATCCTGAGCTACCTGT
>JBJEYH010000223.1:0-3790 GCA_051886675.1 Aristaeellaceae bacterium | reverse complement strand
TTCGCGGCGGACGAGCTGACCGGCCTGATCGGCGCGGCGGCGAAGATGCGCCCGTCGAAGTCCTGCACGGACATGGAGGTTTCCAGCCTGAAGAAGAAGTTCAAGGACAAGAAGTTCGCCGCCGGGTGCAGCCGGGACGTGATCCGGGACGGCGCGGCGAACCTGGGCTGGGAGCTGGAGACGCTCATGGACAAGACCCTGCAGGCCATGGCCGCCAGCGAGGAAGCGGTGAATACGGAGCTGGAGCAGATTCTGGCAGCTTTGTGACGGGCGGATGCAAGAAAGCCCGGGCTTCATCCGTTCAATGGGTGTTATCACACAGGAAGGAGCAGGAGCATTGAAATATTTGCGGCGCACCATCTGGTATGTGGCCTCGCGCCTGCTGATCCTCTGCATTGTGCTGGGGGTGCTGGTCACAGCCTTCTATTACGCCATGAACCTGACCAATGTGTACATTGTCCTCAAGGACGGCATGGCCCGGCGGGCCCAGGTGGTCATGATGGAGGAGGATCCCGACGAGCTGACGAAGTACTTCCAGTCCAGCTTTCTGGAGCGGGATCCGGCGGTGCAGGCGGTGCTGCAGGGATCGTCGCCCTATCAGGACTACAACATCCGCGGCATCGACCACCGGCTGGAGATGTCCTTCATGTGGGTGTGGCCCTGGGACAGCACCTGCCGGGTGGATATCACGGAGCGGATTCCCGCCATTGACGGGCGCATCAAGGGCACGAAGGCCGAGGAGGCCATCGCCGCCTACGGCGACAGCGTGATTTATCCGCCCAAGTGGCAGTCGGCCAGCTACCGGGCCGTGCTGATCAAGGAAAACGGCCAGTGGCGCATCAAGAGCCTGACCCTGCTGGAGACGCTGGATGACTGAGGAGGTCTGCCCGTGAAGCTGGTGTTCATCTTTGGCAGCGGCGCGGTGGGGAAGATGACCGTGGGCCAGGAGCTGATGAAGCTGACGGGGCTGCGGCTGTTCCACAACCACATGGCCATCGAGCCGGTGCTGGCGGTATTCGGCGGCTTCAACCCCCGGGCGGTGGAGCGGATCCGGGAGGCGATCTTCGAGGAGTTCGCGGCATCGGGGCAGAAGGGCATGATCTTCACCTTCATGTTCGCCTTCGATCAGCAGGCGGACTGGGACTACGTGGCGCATGTGCAGGAGATCTTCCGCCCCTACGGCACGGAGTTCTTCTACGTGGAGCTGATTGCGCCGCAGGAGGTGCGCCTTGCGCGCAGCGCCACGGAGAACCGGCTGGCGCACAAGGCCTCCAAGCAGGACGTGGACGCCGCCCGCAGCCGCCTGGTGCAGGAGGACGCCCACTACCGGCTGGTGAGCCTGCCGGGGGAGATCCCCTGGGACAACTATCTGCGCATTGAGAATGAGCATATCCCCGCCGCGGAGGCTGCCCGGATGATCCGGGACCGCTTCGGGCTGTGAGGGGACAGGGATGAAGGAGAAGGGGATACCATGAAGAAATCCACGGCGTGGATCCTGATGGCGGCAGCGGTTGTGCTGGCGGCGGTCAGCTATGTGCTGCTGCCGGCGCAGGTGGCGGTGCAGTTCAGCATGGACGGCACGGTGAACACCGCGCCCAAGCTCCTGGGGGTGCTGATTCCCCTGGCGATCTCGGTGCTGGGCGCGATTCAGCTGATGGCCGCGGAAGACGGCCGCCAGCCGGGCAGAACCCGGGGCTGGCTGATGGTGGGCATCGGCTATGTGCTGGCCATCGCGGAGCTGATTGTCAATCTGATCTGACCCAATGGCCCGGGAGCGGGCATGAGGATACCGGCAGACCGCCGCCTTCCTGGAGCCTGCCGGGCCAGTGACGGCACGGGGCGGGCGATGCTGCGACGGGAGTTCTGCCCCGCCGACGTTGGCGAGGATGCTTGTCAGCCTGCTTCAGGAGAGCGCGGCTCCTGCGCAATGCCTTCGGAGGAGCCGCGCTGTCTGCATTCTGATCTGCCGGTCAGGGATGGCCGCGCTGCGCAGGAACCCGGAAAAAACGTATCCTGCCCCATGAAACGGCCGCTTTGCCATGATGACAAAGCGGCCGTTTTTCGTGCGTCAGCGTCCCACGCTGGAGGGATCGCTGCAGTAGCTCATGGTGTTGATGGGGATGATCTCGTTATCCTGCACGGTGAACACGCGCCAGACGGTTCCGTCGCCGGCAGGCACATCGTAGATCGCCAGCAGCGCGTCGCCGCGGTACACCACGACCTTCGCGCCGGAGTTGGCCATGGCGCTGGTGGAGGTGCTGCGCAGGTTGGTGAAATCGTGAATGCTGAAGGTGTAGGTCTTGCCGGGATAGGCCAGGAAATGGGTGGTTTCGGGGCCGTAGGAGGTGATGTCGTCCCATTCCAGCAGCGCATTGCCGTTGTCAGCCCTCAGCTGCTGATAGAACACATGATAGGAAGAGCCGCTCTCCGTAACGCCCCAGAGGTGGGAGTCCAGATCCCGGGGGAACTCGCCCCAGGTCAGCACCACGCGGTATTCGTTCCAGGCCATGCGGCGGGAGATGGCAAGGGTGACGCTCTGCTGACCGCCGTTTGTGATCAGGCTGTCGCTGACCGTGATGTAGTCGCTGTGCTCCACCGAATACGGCACGGTGCCCGCATCCACGCCGACCACAAATTCGCCGTTATGATCGGTATACACCGTCTGCCCGCTGATGGTGACGGCAGCGCCTTCGATCCGCCGGGTCGGATTCGACGCGTCCACCACGGTGCCAATCACCACGCTGAAGTCATCCTCCAGCGCAGTGGTTCTGAGGGCCGAGAGGTCGAGCAGCATGGCGGGGCGGATGCCGTTGTCCTTCGAGGTGGTGTAGTTGCCGCCCTTCTTCTTCAGGTAGCTGCTGTTGTCGTTCTTGGACGCTGCGTATACGTAGCCGCCGCGCCCCACAAACTTCATCTTGCAGCTGGCCGTGGTCTTGTCCATCCGCACCCACCAGCAGCCGAAGCCATTCTCGTTGATGTTCACGGGATCGGGCAGATGGGCGGCGTATTCGCTGACCAGACAGCCGGTCTTCGCCAGCTTGTAGCGGGCGATCTGCTTTTCATCCAGCATGGTGACCGTATCGGTTACGCTGGCCACGCGCTGGGGGACGATGCAGGCCTGCTCCCTGGGATTGAACGCGCTGTTGGCAAAGGTGTTCACCAGCCAGTTGCGCAGGTAGGTATCGCCCCAGGCAACCGACGTGCGGGAGGGATGATAGATCTTGCAGTCCAGCGCCAGGCTGGAGATGACAAGCACGGTGTCCTTGGCGGTATCCACCTCCAGCACCGTCCACTCGATCCGCTCACGGCCGTTGGTCAGGTCATTGTCCTGCTCATACCAGCCCATGAAGAAGGTATCCCCCGCGGAGGGCGTTCCCGTCAGGATCGGCGAGCCCGTGAGGAAGTCGCTGGGCGCCACGGAGCCGGTGCGGGCAGCGGTCACCGCGACGGTATCGTCGCCCTTGCTCCCGGCGAAATCCGCTGTGTTGATCATCAGCAGATAATCATAGCTGCTGCTGTTCTGCGTCCAGAACAGCTCCTGACCGGCCATCACGTTCTGAATGGTTTGCGTGACGATGCCCTGCCCCCTTTGGAAGGTGAGGGTATCGGTGTTCCGGGGCTTCTCATCGTTGTCGATGTAGCGGTAGATCTGCAGGGTCAGCGTGCTGATTTTCTCGGGCAGCAGGTTCGTATTGACGGAGAAGCTGTAGCTGCCAGCCGTGGTGGCGGTGATGTGGCTCCAGCCGCTGCTGGTGGCGGTCACCTTCAGCACGGTGTTCAGGTAATCGGA
>JBJEYH010000222.1:0-17364 GCA_051886675.1 Aristaeellaceae bacterium | reverse complement strand
ATAAAGCCCTTGCTCAGCTCGCACCGGTCGGCCAGATCCTCCTGGGTCAGGCCCCTCTGGATGCGCAGCAGGCGCAGCTTCTCACCAATGTCCATGGAAGATTCCTCCAGCACAGGGTCGGGAAGTTTACTAATTCTAAACTCTGAATCGAAGTAGCAGGTTTAGGAATTCTAAACATCAAAACGCTATACATTAAACCACAGCCGCGGTTCCCTGTCAATACCTCCGGGGGCATTTTACCAATGTTTTTCACGAATGCCGGCGGTTTGTGCGGCTTCGGGGCCGATGGCGGGAAAAATCGCGCAATTTCCCCCTTGCCAAGCGCCCCAAAGGCATGTATAATAAAGAAAACCGATGAGGAACAGGGTATCGCGCAGGGTTGCCTTCAGCGAGCCGGAGAGGGTGCAAGTCCGGCGGTGGATGGCGCGGTCGTGGCGTTCCGAGGGCGCGGGGGAACACCGCATGTGCCAGTATCCCGCGACGGAGGCCCCCGTGACAGGGCTTGAGCGGCATGGGCGTTGTCCCGTGCAAGAGGGGTGGCACCGCAGTCATCTGTCCCCGTGGACGGAGAGACTGTTTTTTTATTCCCGGAAACAAGGCGGCCCGGGCTCTCCCCGCACCCGCACCGCAAACGATTTGAGGGAGGTTATAGACCATGTCCGAAGTTCAGAACCCCAAGCCTGAAAAGAAGCCGATCATTTTCTCCGGCATCCAGCCCTCCGGCACGCTGACCCTGGGCAACTACATCGGCGCGCTGCGGAATTTCTCCCGCCTGCAGGATGACTATGACTGCATCTATTCCATCGTGGATATGCACGCCATCACCGTCCGGCAGAATCCCGCCGATCTGCGCCGCCGCTGCATGGAGCTGGCCGCCATCTACATCGCCAGCGGCATCGACCCCAAGCGCAGCCTCATCTACTGCCAGAGCCATGTGTCTGCCCACGCGGAGCTGGCCTGGATCCTGAACTGCTTCACCTACATGGGTGAGCTGAGCCGCATGACCCAGTACAAGGACAAGTGCGCCAAGCATGCCGACAACATCAACGCCGGCCTGTTCACCTATCCCGTGCTGATGGCCGCGGACATCCTGCTTTACCAGACCAACCTGGTGCCCGTGGGCGTGGATCAGAAGCAGCACCTGGAAATCTGCCGCGACATCGCCCAGCGCTTCAACGGCGTGTACGGCGACGTGTTCACCATCCCCGAGGGCTACATCCCCAAGGTGGGCGCGAAGGTCATGAGCCTGCAGGAGCCCACCCGCAAGATGTCCAAGTCCGACCCGGAGGAAACCTTCGTGTCCCTGCTGGACGATCCCGACACCATCCGCCGCAAGATCAAGCGCGCCGTCACCGACTCCGACGGCGAGATCCGCTACGATCCCGACAACAAGCCCGGCGTGAGCAACCTGCTGTCCATCATGTCCGCCCTGGGCGCGGGCTCCATGGAGGAGCTGCAAAGCGAGCTGGCCGGTCAGGGCTACGGCACGCTCAAGACCCGCACGGCGGACTGCATCATCGCCGCCCTGGCGCCCCTCCAGGCGGAGTACAAGCGGCTGATTGCCGACAAGGCCTACCTGCAGGGCGTGCTGGACGAGAATGCCAAGACGGCCTCCTACCTGGCCAACAAGACCCTGCGCAAGGTGCAGAAGAAGGTCGGCTTCGCTTCCCGCGGGTAAGAAAACAGCATAGCAAAAGGACGCGGCTCGTGACAGGGTCGCGTCCTTTTTGTGTGCGCTGGATTTACAGCAGCTGGCTGTGCCAGCCGGTTTCGTCGTGGAGGAGCAGATGCTCGCTTACGTCCTCATTCAGGAAGGCCTGCAGCATCACGTCCATGGAGCTGGACAGGGGCAGCTCCGTCAGGGTATCCAGCCTCTGCCACCAGACCTCGCCCTCCCCGGAGGAGGTCAGCGTCCCCGTGTACCGGCTGGCCCGGTACAGAAGCACCACATAGCGGCTGCCGTCGTCCTTCATCCAGTCCTTCACGGCCACCAGGCGGGGATGCTCGATGGTCAGGCCGGTTTCCTCCTGAATTTCCCGGATTACCGCCCGGGTGAAGCTTTCGCCGTACTCCACATGCCCGCCGGGGAAGGCCACGCCCTTCCAGCCGCGCTGACGCTGCTGGACAACCACCCGGCCCTCGCCGTCCTCGATCATGCACATGTTGGTGAAGGTCACCTGCTCCATGGCGAATTCCTCATTTCTTCATTCGTTACAGCTTCTTGGCGAACCAGATGGTCCGGTTGACCTCCGCAAAGCCGCTGGCCAGGTGGAAGGCAAGGGAAGCATCGTTGTCCAGCTCGCAGTCGCTGCCGAACTCCGTGCAGCCCACGCTCCGCGCCCAGTCCTCGCAGGCGCGAAGAAGGCCGGTCGCTACGCCCTGCCGCTGATGGCCTTCCTCCACCCACAGCCCCTCCAGGAAGCCCACCGGGCTGGTGGACGTCCCCTCCACATAGTCATGGCGCAGCTGGCACTGGGCAAAGCCGATGGCCTCGTCCACGTCAAAGGCCAGGAAGCAGGCGGCCTCAGGGGAGGCGGCGAGGTCAGCGAACTCCGGCTCCAAATCGGCGGGGGCGTGCGCCCAGAGACGGCTGGCCAGCCGGGCAAGGATCGCGCTGTCAGCGGGGGAAGCCTTGCGGATCAGCATGATGGACACCTCACTGCCTTTGGATGATGAAGCACTCCGGCGCGCCGGGGCCCGCGTTGAGGAAGCGGTGATGCAGCACGTTGTACTCCTGGGGCCGCAGGGCGGAAAGCCAGTCCATGAGGGCGGCGCGCTCCTCGTCGCCGGCGGCGTGGCCGGGATAGGCGCACACGGTGCATATGCCCAGGGGCATCAGCAGGGACAGCGCGGCGGCGATGGCGGTGCGGGTGGTTTCCCAGCGGGTGGTGATGGACTTGTCCCCGCCGGGGAGCCAGCCCAGGTTGAACACCGCGGCCCGCACCGGGGTCGCGACGAATGCCGCGATGTGCTGATGCCCCGTGCAGTGCAGCTCGCACCGGTCGAGGAGGCCCCGCTCCGTGAGGAGCCTGCGGGTGCTTTCCACGGCGGAGGGCTGCACGTCGAAGCCGATGACCCGGCCGCTTTCGCCCACCAGCTCCGCCAGCATGCAGGTGTCGTGACCGTTGCCCAGGGTCGCGTCGATGACGGTATCGCCGGGCTGCACCACCTGACGGAGGCAGTCGGCGGCCAGGTACCGGGCGGATCGAAGCACGTAGCTCATCTTACAGCTCCTTCAGCCGCTTGACCTCGGCGTCGGTCAGATGCCGCCACTGGCCCCGGGGAAGATCGCCCAGCTGCACCGAGCCGAAGCCCACCCGCTTCAGCTGCAGCACCTGATGCCCCACCGCCTCGAACATCCGCCGCACCTGACGGTAGCGGCCCTCGTGGATGGTCACCAGCACGATGCTGTCGAAAGCCTCGTGGCGCACCAGGCGCACGTTGGCGGGTGAGGTCAGCCGGTCGTCGATGGTCACGCCGGCCCGCAGGCGGCGCAGGGCGTCATCGTCCACATGGTTGCTGACCTTGGCCAGGTAGGTCTTGTTGACCTCCCGGCTGGGATGCAGAAGGTTGTTCATCAGCTCGCCGTCGTTGGTGAGCAGCAGCAGGCCCTCGCTGTCGTAGTCGAGACGGCCCACGGGGTACAGCCGCACGGGGTAGTCACGGAACTTGTCCATCACCGTGGCGCGGCCCTCCGGGTCGGAAACGGTGGTCACCTCGCCCACGGGCTTGTTGTAGGCCAGGTAGTGCTTTTCCTCCTCCAGATGAACGGGCGCGCCGTCCACGGTGATCCGGTCGGCGGTTTCGTCCACCTGTACGCCCATCTCCGTGATCACCTGACCGTTGACGGCCACATGGCCCTCGGCGATCAGCTTTTCGGAGGCGCGGCGGCTGGCCACGCCGGACAGGGCAAGGAATTTCTGCAGACGCATCATGGTATCATCAGCCTTTCTTGGTGCGGTAAAAGTGAAGGAGCACGGCGCGGGCCGCCAGGGGCTTGACCCGCTCGGATCGGGCGAAGGACAGGGCCAGCCGGTCGAAGCCCTGCAGGGTGAAGCCGCATTGCTCGGCGAACTGGCATGCGCCGGGGTTGCTGTCGGGGATGGCCAGGTGCAGCCCCTCCGCGCCCTTCCGCAGGGCGAAGGCCTCGCAGGCCTCCATAAGCGACCGGGCCACGCCCCGACGGCAAGCGGTGGCCGCCACACGGATGTCCTCCAGCTCCGCCCAGCCGCCGCCCGACGCCCGGACCAGCGCCGTGCCGACGCACTGCTCATCCTCGAAGGCGGCCAGGAGCGCGGCGGCCGGATCCGTCAGCGCGGACGCGAAGTCGATGCGCTCATCCGGAGGGAAGGCCACCATGGCGGCGGGCTTGGCGGGCAGATACCCCAGCGACAGGCTGGAGCGCCCCACCCGCAGGAGGGTCACATCGCCCACCAGCACCGGCTCGACGATCATGCGCACGGTGGCGGCGGTGTCGGGGGTGACGCGGCGGATCACAGTCATCGGGCGGGCACGTCCTTTCTGTCAGGCTTTGTCCTCGGTATGCCAGCGAAGCACCCGGGCCTGCGGCAGGCGGCGAAGGAGCTTCTTCTTCGGATTGATCAGACCCGGAGCGGCGGTCATCAGCAGCATGGGCGCGTCGGAGGGGGAATCCCCGTAGGCGCAGGAGGCTTCGACGTCCAGGGTCAGCCCCTGTGCATCCAGCCAGGCGGCAATCCGCCGGGGCTTTTCCTCACCCTTGCAGTTGACGCCAACGCCCCCTGTGTAGCGGCCCCCGGCATCCACCTCGCAGGTGGTAGCCAGCACCGCGTCCACCGGCAGGAATTCCGGAAGAACGCGCATGTACACATCCGCCGAGGCCGACACCACCAGGATCCGGTAGCCCTCCTCCCGCAGACGCCACAGCTCCTGCAGCCCCTCCTGGAAGAAGCGGCGGATGTATTCCTCCTGGAAGAAGTCCCGGGCCAGGGCGTCCATCTCCTCCACGGTTTTCCTGCGGATGAAGGAGAGCGTCTGCGCCTTGGCGCCCGACGCCGCGGAGGGCCGGATCAGGAAGCGGATATACCCGCATGCCGCCCGGAGCAGCTGCGTCCGGGGCGCCACGCCCTTGCGGATGCAGTACAGCAGGTAGGGGAGGACGGAATCCCCCCGGGCCAGGGTGCCGTCGAAATCAAAGAGGGCAAGGGCTGTGCCGGACACGATCATCGCTCGCTTTCATTGGCAGGGTCAGAGGGGGCAGCGTTCGTCCAGGGTGCGGTGGGTGTAGCGGCGCTCGCCGCGCTTCATCTCCGCCATCAGCTGGCCGTCCCCCAGGAGCTTGTACTTGTAGGTGGTCAGGCCCTCCAGGCCCATGGGGCCCCGGGCGTGGATCTTCCCCGTGGCGATACCCACCTCCGCGCCGAAGCCGTAGACAAAGCCGTCGGCGAAGCGGGTGGACACATTGCGGTACACGCCCGCGCTGTCCACCCGGGTCAGGAAGGCCCGGGCAGCCTCATCGTCCGCGGTGACGATGCAGTCCGTATGATGGCTGCCGTAGCGGTTGATGTGCCCGATGGCCTCCTCCAGGCTGTCCACCACGCGGATGGACAGGACGTAGTCGAGATACTCCGTGCGCCAGTCCTCCTCGGTGGCCTTCTCCACGGGGATGATGGCCTGCACGGCTTCGTCCCCCAGCAGGCGGACGCCCCGCTTTTCCATGGCGGGCTTCAGCATCGGCAGGAAGCGTTCCGCCGCCTCCCGGTGCACCAGCAGCGTCTCCATGGCGTTGCACACGGCCACGTTCTGCGCCTTGCTGTCCACGGCGATGCGCACGGCCATGTCCAGGTCGGCGGCCCGGTCCACATACACGTGGCAGATGCCGTCGGCATGCCCCAGAACCGGAATGCGGCTGTTGTCCATGATGTAGCGCACGAAGGCATTGCTGCCCCGGGGGATGATCAGGTCGATGAGCGCGTCCTCCTTCAGCATGGCGGCCACGTCCTCGCGGCTTTCCATCAGCTGGGCGAAATCCCCGGGAAGCCCGGTCTTTTCGGCAGCCTCGCGCAGCGCGCCGCACAGGGCTGCGTTGGTATGCTGCGCCTCGCGCCCGCCCTTGAGCAGCACGGCGTTGCCGCTTTTGAGGGCCAGGGAGGCGATCTGCACCAGCGCGTCGGGGCGGCTCTCGAAAATCACGCCGATCACGCCGATGGGACAGGTCACCCGGTATAGCTTCAGCCCCTCGGTCAGCTCGCGGGCCAGGGTGGTTTCGCCGATGGGGTCGGGCAGCGCGGCCAGCGCGCGAAGGCCATCCGTCACCGCGCGCAGCTTTTCCTCGCGGAACTTGAGCCTCCCCAGCAGCGGCGCGGCCAGCTGCTGCGCCTGCGCGGCGGCGAGATCCTCATCATTGGCCGCGAAGATGGCGTCGCGGTGGTCGCCAAGGACGTCCGCCATGGCCAGGAGCGCGGCGTTGCGCCGGTCGAGGTCGGAGGCGGCCAGCGTCCAGGCGGCCTCCCGGGCGCGTCCCGCCATCAGGTGAAGATCGTTCATGCACATCCCCCTCCCGTGAATCGTCACCATTATAGCAGAAAAATTCATGATTGCAAAGCGTCCCGGAGTATGTTATACTAAAATACCAGGCGGGCAGATTGGTGAAGGGAGGGGTTCCTGTGCCGCATCAGAAGGGGATCAAGCCTGTGGCGCAGAACCGCAAGGCCTTTCACGATTACTTCGTCGAGGAGCGCTACGAGTGCGGTCTGCAGCTCTTCGGCACGGAGGTCAAGTCCATCCGCCAGGGCCGCGTGAACCTGAAGGAATCCTGGGCGCAGATCCGCCAGGGCGAGCTTTGGGTCGAGGGCATGCACATCAGCCCCTACGAGCAGGGCAACCAGTTCAACCGCGATCCGCTCCGGCCGAAAAAGCTGCTGATGCACAAAAGCGAAATCCGCAAGCTGGACGGTCTGGTGGCGCGGCAGGGCTACACCCTGGTGCCCCTGGAAATCTACCTCAAGGACGGGCGGATGAAGCTGCAGCTGGGGCTTTGCCGGGGCAAGCAGCTCCACGACAAGCGCGACGCCATGGCCAAACGCGATTCGGACCGGGAGATCCAGCGGGCCATGCGGGAGAACCAGAAGCGGTAACACATACGATTCATGAAGGCGAAGATCGTCAGCATCACATGGGGATGATCCGGTTTCGACGGGGGTGTCGAGGGCGGGATAAGCGAGCCGTGGCCCCTGACCACGATAAAACGGGGAAAAAAAGTAACTGACAATAACGAATTCGCTTTCGCGGCGTAATGCCGCGACGTTGGCCCGGGCTGCCCGCGTGCCCGGTAACCGGCGTCATTTACGCGGGGAACGAGCGTGCCTAAGCTTTGCCGCACGTCCGTAACATGAAGCTACCAACGCCGTGAGCCTGTCAGCGGGCGCGGGGTGAAGGGAATGTCAAAACACTGACTGCGCTCGGAGAAAATTCCGCACAAGAGCCTTCGGACAGGGGTTCGACTCCCCTCATCTCCACTTCATCAATATAATCCGAACCAGTTGTTCCTTGTGGGCGATGGGTTCGGATTATTTCTTTATTTCGAACCAGACGAACCTGCGCAGAAGACCCGAAGGCGGCCCGGCAGGCCAAGAAAAACCACGTAAACGAAAAGAGGGACACCGAACCTTCCCAGGCCCGGTGTCCCTCCGTCTATCTTCAGGCCGCCTCGTTGGGCGAGCCATTGTTCCGTTCAGCCTGCATGGTCTGCTCACGCTGCCATTCGGCAAATTCCCGCTGACCTTCCTCGCTCTCAAAGAAGGCCACGATGTCCTGAAATAGGTTTCAAAATAGCTGTATGGATTGTGAAAGTTGCCGCGTTAACAACTCGTTTACATCCACATCATTTACGTAGCGCACTCTCTGGTGCTATACTTAAGGCGAGGTGGTGTAATGAAGAGGCATATTATGATCGTTGAAGATGATCCCGCGATCTCCCGGCTGATTGAAAGCAATCTGCTTGTTGCCGGGTATGAACCTGTCTGTGCGATGGATGGTCAGCAGGCGCTGGATGCGATTTCTGCCCAACATTTTGATCTTGCCCTATGCGATATCATGCTGCCGGAGCTGGACGGCTTTGAGCTGCTGCCCTATATGCAGGAGCGGAATATCCCCGTGATCTATGTGTCCGCGAAGGCGGATGTACAGAGCCGTATTCAGGGCCTTCGCCTGGGTGCGGAGGATTACCTGATCAAGCCTTTCGACATTCTGGAGCTGCTTGTCCGTATGGAAAAGGTGCTGGCCCGAAGCGCTCCGGCAGAGAATAGGATCACGTATCAGGACATCGCGATTGATCTGGACAGCCGATCTGTGTACAAGGGCGGGGAATTGATTGCCCTCAAGCCCATGGAATACGAGCTGCTGTGTACCTTCACGAAGCATCCCGGCATGGTGCTGACCCGTGAGAAGCTGCTGCGGCAGGTATGGGGCGACGAGTACTTTGGCGAAACCCGTACGGTGGATGTGCATGTGGCTGCGCTGCGCAAGAAGCTGGGACTGACCGAACAGCTTGCCACCGTGTACAAACTGGGCTATCGGCTGGAGGTGCCGGTATGAAGCTGTGGCTGAAACAAACGCTGATCTGCTTGCTGGTGATCATGCTGGCTTTCTGCGCCTGTCTGTATTTCTTCGTCATCCAGCAGACGCAGCAGATGCTGGACGATGCACAGAACAGCGCTTTGCAGAACGCAGATGTATTCTGTGAGCATCTGTCCACGCTGGATCGCACCGGCACGGCCGGATACGGCACGGATGAAACCACCCTTCGCGCACTGATCCAGTACACCTTTTCAACCTACGCGCATCTGCTGCGAAGCAAGGATTGCTCCTATTCTCTGGTGATGGATGGAGTCTATCTCTACAACATTTCAGCCTATCAGCCCATGCAGCTGCTGCCTGTGGACGGGCAGGTGATTACGGCCCAGCGGCTGGTTGAAAGGAACGGCGTTCCGCTGCTGGTCACCGCAAGGAATACGGCTGTCCTCAATCTTCCGATTACTGTGTATACCGTTCAGGATGCATCTGATACCTTTGCGCGTATCGACACGCTGACCCGAAACGCGCAGCTGGCACTATTGGCCTGCCTGTTGCTGAGTGGTATCCTGCTGCCCATAACCCTGCGCCGCACCCTGCGTCCGCTGCGGAAGCTGACGCGGGTCAGCGAGGAAATTTCCGGCGGTGAATACTCCCTGCGGTCAAGGATCGAATCGCAGGATGAAGTGGGCGAACTGTCTGCCTCCTTCGATCACATGGCGGAAACTGTGGAGCAGAAAATACTCGATCTGGAGGAGCAGGCACGCCGACGCGAACTGCTGCTGGGTGCGCTGACCCATGAAATGAAAACGCCCATGACGGCCATTATAACACATTGTCATGCAGGATCCAGCGAAATCCCCCGAACAAATCAATCATTCGGTAGGCATAGCTTCTGTCTTTACAACTGGATAAGACTGTGGTATAATAAGGCCACAAGGAGGAATGACGCCATGACGCAATGCATCCCGATCCGCGACCTCAAGAACACTGCTGCCATCTCCGAGAAGGTTCATGCCTCATCGGAGCCTATCACGGTTACCAAGAATGGCTATGCCGATATGGTCATCATGAGCGCAGAAGTCTATGACCGGATCCGCCTTTACACGGTCTATGAGAAGCTGATGGAGGCCGAAAATGACATCATCCATGGCAAGACTGTTGATGCCGCAGCTTCTCTGGCCGGAATCAGGAGCAAGTATGGATTATAAAGTGCAAATCACCGCTTCTGCCGGGCGCGATCTTGATGAAATCATCGGCTATATCATGACAAAGCTGTGCAATCCACAGGCAGCCAGGCATGTGCTGTCCGAGGTTGAGTCAATCTATGGTATTCTTGCCAGGACACCTGCCGCCTATGCTGAATGCACCCATACGCTGCTGCGAGGACACCGCAAGGCGGCCTTCATGCGTTACCTGATGATATTCAAAATTGTGGATGATACCGTCTATGTGGAGCGTTTCTTCAGCGAGTTGGAGGACTATATTCACAAGCTGTGATAGAACTGCGTAACCGGAAGGAGGTGAGCCTGATGAAAGCAGTGATTTATGCCCGTTATTCCTCCGACAATCAGCGTGAGGAAAGCATTGAGGGCCAGATCCGCGAGTGCACAGCCTATGCCGAAAAGAACGGCATCACGATTCTCAAGCACTACATCGACCGGGCCATGTCTGCCAAAACAGACGACCGGCCGGATTTCCAACGGATGATCAAGGACAGCGAAAAGGGACTGTTTGACCTGATCATCGTATGGAAGCTCGACCGCTTTTCCAGAGACCGCTATGACAGCGCCCACTACAAGCACCTGCTCAAGAAGAACGGCGTGAAGGTCGTGTCCGCGACGGAGCTGATTGCTGACGGCCCCGAGGGGATTATGATGGAGTCCATCCTCGAGGGCATGAACGAGTACTACTCGGCAGAGCTTTCCGTGAAGATCAGACGCGGGCTGATGGAGAACGCCCTGAAGGGCAAGTTTGTCAGCAGCACAGCACCCATCGGCTATGTGATCGACGGGGAGCACTATCTGCAGATTGATCCGCTCAAGGCGCCCTTTGTTCGGGAAGCCTTTCAGAAATATGCTGATGGTGCGACGATGAAGGAGATTCGCGACTGGTTGAATGAGCATCATGTGACCAGCAGCCGTGGAAAGCCGATTACCTTCAACACCGTTCAGCTGATGCTGAACAACCGGCGCTATATCGGCGAATACCACTACAACGAAATCGTCGTGCCCGGAGGTCATCCGGCCATTGTGGATGAAGAGCTGTTCAACCGTGTTCAGGAAAGGCTGGCAGTCAACAGAAAGGCTCCGGCCCGTCACAAGGCCGAGGACGATTATCTGCTGACAACGAAGCTGTTCTGCGGAAACTGTGGCGCGATGATGCGCGGCGAATGCGGAACAGCCCGTAATGGCACGACCCATCATTACTACAAGTGTGCCACAGTCAAGCGCAGAGACGGAAGCTGTCACAAAAAGACCGTGCGCAAGGCATGGATAGAAGATCTGATTGTGGCCGAGACCATGAAGCTGGTCATGGATGACAAGGCGATTGATGCGATTGTAGCACTCCTGATGGATTATCAGGACAGGGATAACGTCAATCTTCCCTTGTATGAAAAACAGCTTCGCGAGGCAGAGAGGGGCATAGAGAATCTGGTCAACGCCATACAGCAGGGCATCTTCACCAAATCCACCCGGGAGAGGCTGGAGCAGCTGGAAGCCCTGAAGGAGGATCTTGAACAGAAGATCGCCCAGGAGAAGCTGGAGAAGCCCCGGATCAGTGAGGAGTTCATGCGTTTCTGGCTGCTGAAATTCAGAAAGCTGGATATTCGGCAGCAATCCCATCGGAAGATGCTGATTGACACCTTTGTCAATGCGGTTTTCCTGTATGACGACAAGCTGGTTCTGACCTTCAACTTCAAGGATGGTACTCGCACAATGACCATGGATGATCTTGATGCTGCGAACCGTGGCGGCGATAATGATGCCGGTGGTTCGGATATGGATGGGGTTGCTCCACTGCACAAATGCCAGTCAGGGTGAAAGTATATGCATTCTGGCTGGCGAAATCCTGTGAAAATGCCGTCTGCAGAAGGGTTTGCGCCCGGGCAGGCGGCATTTTCTGATGGCGCCGGCGCCCATGACAGTCTGCCCGCGCTATCGCCCGCAGGGACAGCATATACCGCAGGGACAGCGGGGCTTTTTTACGTTCTGAGACAAACTTCTACCGGATTTCGATAGCCGCTGACTTGATTAACCCTTTTCCATCATTTACAATAAGGATGAGGGGGGAAGGGACAGGCTTCATGAACGATTTTGATTTCGGTAACCATCTCTGTGCGCTGCGCACCCAGGCCGGCCTGACGCAGAAGGCGCTGGCGCAGCACCTGGGGGTTACGGACAAGGCCGTATCCAAATGGGAAACCGGCAAGGCCAAGCCAACAACCGGCACACTGCGCAGGCTGGCGGAGCTGTACGGGCTGTCGGTGGACAGGCTGCTGGAGAGAAAAGGGGGAGACAAAGCCGTGACAATCAGCAAGATCGTGATCACAGGCGGGCCGTGCGCTGGCAAGACGACCGCCATCAGCTGGATCCAGAACAACTTCACCAGGCTGGGCTACAGGGTGCTGTTCGTCCCGGAAACGGCGACGGAGCTGATCACCGGCGGTCTGGCTCCCTGGACCTGCGGCAGCAACGTGGATTATCAGAAGTGCCAGATGAAGCTCCAGATGGAAAAGGAGAAGGTTTTCCAGCAGGGCGCAGCGACGATGAACGCCGAGAAGGTGCTGATCGTCTGCGACAGGGGTATGCTGGACAACAAGGCCTACATGACGGAGCTGGAGTTTTCCACCGTGCTGTCTTCGCTGGGGTGCAATGAGGTGGAGCTGCGGGACCAGTATGACGCGGTGTTTCACCTGGTGACTGCGGCCAAGGGCGCCGAGCAGTTCTACACCACCGCCAACAACACGGCCAGAACAGAAACGGTGGAACAGGCCGCCGCGCTGGACGACAAGCTCATCGCCGCATGGACGGGCCACCCCCACCTGCGGATCATCGACAACGCCACGGACTTCGAGGACAAGCTGAAGCGGCTGATGGCCGAGATCACAGCCTTCCTGGGAGAGCCGGAGCCCCTGGAAACCGAGCGTAAATTCCTGATCGAATACCCGGATGTGGCCGCTCTGGAGAAAATGCCCAACTGCAAGCGGGTGGAGATCATCCAGACCTACCTGAACGCGGGCGAGGACGAGGAATCCCGTGTGCGCCAGCGGGGCATCGACGGCAGCTACATCTACACGCAGACCACCAAGCGCAGGGTGACGGACAGGACGCGGGTGGAGGTGGAGCGCAGGCTGTCGCAGGAGGAATACCTGCAGCTGCTGATGGACGCCGACCCGATCTGCCGTCCCATCCGCAAGACCCGCTACTGCCTGACCAGCGGCAGCCAGTACTTCGAGATTGACGTCTACCCCTTCTGGAAGGACAGGGCCATCATGGAAATCGAGCTGAGCAGGGAGGATGCGGACGTCACGTTCCCCGACTGCGTCCGCGTGATCCGGGAGGTCACCGGGGACGAGCGCTACAAGAACGCCGCTCTGGCGAAGATGAATGCCGACCAGTAAGCCGGGGGCAACGCCACCGGCCTGCAGGAGAAATCAGCATGAACAGAAGCGTTGCCCGGGAACCCGGTGTGTTTGACGAGATCGGGCTTGTTGACGGGAAGCACAGGATCCGGCGGCCGAAAACCCGCTGATCCAGCTGGAGGATGGCGCGCTGGCGGAAGCAAGGGCCTACTGCGGCATGCTGAGCAGAATGACCGCCCGGTGACGCCGGAGGAGTATGACGCGCTGTCTGCTGAATTGAAGGAAGCGCTCACGGCGGGGCTGAGCCCATCGAGGCGCTGATCGCCTGCTGTACCCCTGGCAGCAGGTGCCGGTGACGTCATCCAGCGAGGTCGAGGGCAACGGGCGACGGCCCAGCCCCCGGAGGCGAAGCCCGCCCCGGCCAGCCAAGAAGCCGTTCCGCCGGAGAAGAAGCGGAGCTTCCTGGGGCGGCTGTTCGGCAGGAGGCCATAAGCCGGCGTACAGCGGCGGCCTTCGCGCATGGGAAAATCATTGCGAATACAACAAGGGCATCCGGTGCGGATCCTTTCATGGATCGGCCGGATGCCCTTTTGCTTTTGTCACACAAAGTCGAAGAACGTCT
Organism: Aristaeellaceae bacterium; assembly: GCA_051886675.1. GTDB lineage: Bacteria > Bacillota > Clostridia > Christensenellales > Aristaeellaceae > UBA11524. The sequence continues at coordinate 3,607 of JBJEYH010000222.1, read as the reverse complement.
GCACGGCGGGGTTCTTGCAGTCCTTCAGGCACATCAGCCGGTAGCTGATCTGCCGCCGGCTGGGCAGCTCGAAGCGCGTCAGCCCCGCGCCGTAGGCGTCCACGATGAACCCCGGCACCATGGCGATGCCGTGCCGGGCCCGCACCAGCATCAGCTGCGCGTCCAGGGAGTTGGTCTGGCTGATGTTGGCGGGCACAAAGCCGAACTCGTCCTGGAACATGGACCGGAGCATCCGCACGGAGGAAGGCCCCTTGTTCTCGCAGGTGGTGATGATGCATTCCTTCCGCAGCATTTCCCGCACGTCGCCCCCGTGACGCTGCGCCACCTCCGGCACCGCAACGATGTAGTTGGGCGAGGTGAACAGCTCCCGGGACTGCAGGCTGAAGCGGCTGAAGGTGTCCTCGCACAGCGCGTCGCCGATGATCAGGTTCAGCTCGCCCACGCGGAGCTTTTCCGTCAGCTCGCTGTAGGGGTACTGCAGGATGTCCACCTTGATTTCGGGGTGCCGGGTCAGGAAGTCGGAGAAGATCCCCTCGGTGGAGCAGTACTCATATACGCCCACGCCCACCGTCAGGCTGCTGGTGTAGCCCAGGTCGATGGCCCTGACCTGCTCGAGGGTCTCGTCGTAGTGCTGCAGCAGCCGGGTCACATGGGTGTAGTAGTACTTGCCGGCCTCGGTCAGGGCCACGGTACGCTGGCTGCGGTCGAACAGCCGCACGCCCAGCCGCTCCTCCAGTCCCGAGATGTACTGGCTGATGGCCGTCTGCGACACGTTGTAGCGGGCGGCGGTCTGGGTGAAGTTCAGGCATTCCGCCAGGGTGACGAAGTAGTGAATCTTGCGGTTAATCATCGCGTTTCCTCTTCCTGCAAGGCTTTCAACCTATTGTCTGCCAGCGGGGGAAAAATGTCAATACCCGGGATGGAAAAGATCTGCCTTTTTATTGCGATAACCCTTGCATGATAATAAAAATACTGGTAGAATAGGTTGGGTTTCTGAGATTGCTGATCAGGAGTATACCGATGAAAAACGTTTATGACTGGCCCTATGCCAACGAATTCGGCGTGCGCGAAACCGTGGAGAGCGATCTGGTGGTGCTGGGCGGCGGTCTGGCGGGATGCTTCGCGGCCATCGCGGCGGCGCGCGGGGGCGCGAAGGTCGTGCTGGTGGAGAAGGGCGCCACGGAGCGCAGCGGCTCGGCGGGCAGCGGCTTTGACCACTGGGAGTCCGCCTGCTCCAACCCCTGCTCCCGGGTGACGCCGAAGGAAATCGCCGAGGCGTATATCGAGGAGCAGGACGAGTATTCCAACGGCATCGGCCATTATATCGAGTGCCGCGAGGGCTACGACCGGCTGCTGGATCTGGAGGACTTCGGCGGGAAAATCCGCGATACGGAGGGCGAGTTCGCAGGCGCGGAGTTCCGCGATGAGGAAACCGGCCTCATGTTCGCCTATGACTATACGAACAAATTCACCCTGCGGGTATGGGGTTCCACCTTCAAGCCCGCGCTGTACCGGGAGCTGAAGCGGCTGGGGGTGCGCATCTTCGACCGCACGGAGGCCACGGCGCTGCTGACCGCCGTGGTGGACGGCAGGAAGCGGGGCATCGGCGCCATCGGCATGAACGTGCGCACCGGAAGGCTGATGATCTTCCGGGCGAAGGCCACGGTGCTGGCCATGTCGAGACCCGCGCGGGTGTGGCTGTTCAATCCGGATCTGGTGGGCCTGTGCGAGTTCCGGCCCACCCAGTCCATCGGCAGCGGCCACGCCATGGGCTGGCGGGCAGGGGTCGAGTTCACCATGATGGAAAAGTCCGTCCGGGGCGAGTTCTCTGCCTCGGGCCGCAGCTTCCCGCCCTATGGCACGGGCAACAACCACAACACCTGGTACGCCGCCACCATGGTGGACGCCCGGGGCGTGGAGATCCCCTACGTTGACCGCGACGGCCGGGAGCTGAAGACCGTTTCCGAGCGCTACCATCCCGCGCCGGGGCAGAAGTTCTTCCTCAAGGGCGGCGTGATCGACGAGGCCAAGTACGAATACCGCGGCCCGGAGACGCTGCCCTTCGACGAGCTGATGCGCCGGGGCTACAAGCTGCCCTTCTACGCGGATCTGTCCCGCATGCCCGATGCGGAGCGCAGGGTCATCTGGGGCATGATGGTGGGCGAGGAAGGCAAGACCAAGATTCCGATCCTGCAAAACTACACCCAGCGGGGCTTCGACCCGGAAAAGCACATGCTGCAAAGCTACGGCACGGGCTGGCAGTCGGCGTCCTTCCTGGGGCAGGAGCGGCAGCTGTTCGGCGCGCCGGGCGGCATCATGCACGACTGGGATCTGAAGACCAACATCGACGGCATCTATGCCGCGGGCGACCAGCTGTTTGCGTCGGACTGCTGCGGCTTTGCCTGTGCGACAGGCTACTACGCAGGCCGGAAGGCTGCGGACTGGGCGCGAACCGTGCCGCTCATGGAGCCTGACGGGGCGGAGATTGACCGGGAGGAAGCCCGGCTGTACGCGCCCATGCAGGTGGAGGAGGGCATGGACTGGCGGGAGCTGAACATGGCCATCAGCAAGTGCATGCAGAACTACTGCGGCGCGGTGAAGTGCGAGGAGCTGCTGCGGGAGGGCCTCGATCTGCTGGAGAGCTACGAGCGGGACGCGGTGCCCCAGCTGTCCTGCGCCAATCCCCATGAGCTGATGCGCACCCATGAGGTGCTGGACATCCTGACCGTGGCGAAAATGATCCTCAACGCCTGCCTGCTGCGCAGGTCTTCCTCCGCGCCGCTGTGCTTCGAGCGCAGCGACTATCCCGCGATGGATCCCGAGGAGGATCGGAAGTTCATCACCATCCGCCAGGAGGACGGGCGGATCATCCGGGGCGAGGTGCCCCACCGGTATTTCGGCGACATCGAACAGGAATACACCCGGCGCAACGGCGACTATATCGCCCAGCGTGCCGGGAAGTACGGAAGCAGGTGAGCATATGCCCATACAGGAAAAGCTGTCGGCAGCCCGGGTGCCATCCAGCGCCCGGCCCATCCGCTTTGACGAGGCGAAGTGCATCGGCTGCAACCGCTGCGTCAACATCTGCCAGGTGGATATTTTCATTCCCAATCCCGAGCGGGGCAAGCCGCCGGTGGTGCTCTATCCCGGCGAATGCTACTATTGCGGCAGCTGCGTGATGGTTTGTCCCCGGGAGGGAGCCATCACCCTGTCCCATCCGCTGATGAACCAGGCCAAGTTCGTCCCGGTGAAGCAGCCTGAGGAGGACGGAGCATGCTGAAGTACGCCCTCAAGCGCATCGGCATCGGCCTGGTGACGCTGCTGGCGCTGATTGTGGTCACGTTCCTGCTGGTGCGGGTGATGCCGGGCAATCCCTTCGACATCGCCAACCTGACCCCCTCCAACCAGGAGGAGATGATGCACCACTATGGCCTGGATCAGCCGCTGCTCACACAGCTGAAGCAGTACATCGTGAACCTTCTGCACGGTGACTTCGGCATTTCCTACAAGAAATCCGGCGTGACGGTCAGCGAGCTGATCGCCCAGGAGGCGCCGGCCACCATGCGCATCGGCGGCATCGCGTTCCTGGTGGCGCTGGTGGTGGGCA
>JBJEYH010000221.1:0-60590 GCA_051886675.1 Aristaeellaceae bacterium | reverse complement strand
TGAAGGAACGCATCACCCAGCTGGTGGGGGATCAGGCGGACGAGGCCTGGGTGGCGACCTTCCATGCCACCTGCGCCAGGATGCTGCGCAGGGATATCGAGAAGCTGGGCTATACCCGCTCCTTCGCCATTTATGACGACGACGACCAGAACGCGGTGATCAAGGAGATCCTCAAGCGGCAGAATATTGATGAAAAGTTTCTCTCCCCCCGGGAGATCAAGGCGAAGATTTCCGACGCGAAGAACAGGCTCATGGGCCCGGACGAATGGTTCCAGCAGACGGAGCGGGATTACCGCAGCCAGCTGCTCCACGACGTGTTCCTGGAGTACGAAACCCGCCTGAAGGGCCTCAACGCCCTGGACTTTGACGATCTGCTGGTCAAGGCCCTCGAGCTGCTGGCGGATCATCCGCCCGTCCTGGACAGCTACCGCAGGCGCTTCCGCTACGTCATGGTGGACGAGTACCAGGATACCAACTACGCCCAGTACATGCTGGTGAAGCTCCTCACCGATCAGAGCCGCAACCTGTGCGTGGTGGGCGACGACGACCAGTCCATCTACGGCTGGCGCGGCGCGGACATCCGCAACATCCTGGACTTCGAGAAGGACTACCCCGACGCCACGGTCATCAAGCTGGAGCAGAACTACCGCTCCACCGCCAACATTCTGGACGCGGCCAACCAGGTCATCGCCCACAACGCCGGGCGCAAGGAAAAGGCCCTGTGGACCGACAAGGGCGAGGGCGAGCCCATCAAGCTCTACTGCGCCGGGGATGAGCGGGAGGAGGCCGCCTGGGTAGCCGACCGCATCCGGCAGCTGAGCCGGCAGGGCGAGCCCTACGGCAGCGTGGCCATCCTCTACCGCACCAACGCCCAGAGCCGCGTGCTGGAGGATATGCTCATGCGGGCGGGCATTCCCTACAAGGTCTTCGGCGGGCAGAAGTTCTACGACCGCCGGGAGGTCAAGGACGTGATCGCCTACCTGCGGGTGATCGTGAATCCCGCGGACGATATTTCCCTGCGGCGCATCATCAACGTGCCCAAGCGCTCCATCGGCGACAGCACCGTCAACGAGCTGGTCGCCCATGCCCGTGACAACGACATGCCCCTGTATTCCGCCCTGTCGGATATCCCCGAGAGCCTGTCCTCCCGGCCCCGCAAGTGCGTCAGCGACTTCTTCATGCTCATGACCACCCTGATGGCCATGAAGGACAGCATGCCCCTGACGGATTTCGTCCGGCTGCTGGTTGAAAAGACCGGCCTGATGGAACAGTATCAGAAGGAGGACACCGACGAGGCCCGCACCCGGGTGGAGAACATCCAGGAGCTTCTGGGCGCGGTGGAAGAGTACGCCCGCCTCAGCGGCGAGGAGGCCACCCTCGAGTCCTACCTGGAGAACGTGGCGCTGGTCACCGACCTGGACGCCCAGGCGGACGACCGGGGCTATGTGACCATGATGACCCTTCATTCCGCCAAGGGTCTGGAGTTCCCCGACGTGTTCATGACCGGCCTGGAGGAGGGCATCTTCCCCTCCGCCCGCAGCCTGATGGACGAGGGCCGCGTGGAGGAGGAACGCCGCCTGTGCTACGTGGGCATCACCCGCGCGCAGAAGCGTCTGTTCATCTCCCGGGCCAGCCAGCGCATGCTCTACAACCAGGTCAACCACAACGCTCCCTCCCGCTTCCTGGATGAAATTCCCGCCCGCCTCCTGCAGGACGAGTGGGCCGTGAAGAAGGAAGCGGCCTCCCGCCACGCGCCCCAGCCGCCCATGCAGCGGGGCTACGGCAGCGGCTACGGCCTGCGCTCCACCCCCGCCATGAGCGACCTGGGCAAGCCCAAGCTGACCCTGGGCGGCAACGCTCTGGGCATCCCGGGGGTGCAGAAGGGCTTTGTGGGCAGCAAGGCCCGGGAGCTGTCCGGCAGCGCCATGCAGAACCTGTTCCAGAAGGGCGACCGGGTGCTGCACACCAAGTTCGGCGAGGGCACGGTGGTGGCGGTCACCGGCAAGGGCAGCGACGCCCGCATTCAGATCGAGTTCACGGCGTACGGCGTGAAGGAGTTCAGCCTGTCCATCGCGCCCATCGTCAAGCTGGAGGATGAAGCATGACCGATTACGCAGCCCTGATGCGTCCCCTGGTGGACCGGCTGAACGAAACGGCCTACGCCTACTATGTGCTGGACAGGCCCGTGATTTCCGACAAGCAGTGGGACGAGATGTACGATCAGCTGACTGCGCTGGAGAAGGAGAGCGGGATCGTCCTGCCTGACTCGCCCACGCACCGGGTGGGCGGCGAGCCGCTGACGGGGTTTGCGCCGCACACGCACATCACCCGGCTGTGGAGCATGGACAAGGTGCAGTCCATCAGCGCGCTGGAGGACTGGATCCGCCGCACGGAGAAGCTGACCGGGCAGACGGAGCTGCAGTACTATGTGGAATACAAGTTCGACGGCCTGACGCTGAACCTGACCTACCGGGATGGTCAGCTGGTGCAGGCGGCCACCCGCGGCAACGGCGTCACGGGGGAGGCGATCCTGCCCCAGGCCCGCACGGTGCGCTCCGTGCCGCTGAGCATCCCCTACAAGGGGCTGCTGGAGGTGCAGGGCGAATGCATCATGCGCCTTTCCACCCTCGAACAATACAACAAAACGGCCAGCGAGCCGCTGAAGAACGCCCGCAACGCCGCCGCCGGAGCCCTGCGCAATCTGGATCCGGCGGTGACCGCGTCGCGGCGTCTTGACGCGTTCTTTTATCAGGTGGGCACCATCGAGAACCCGCCCTACGACTCCCAGCCGGGGATGCTGGATTTCCTGCGGGAGAACGGCTTTCCCGTCAGCCCCTACCTGGGCCGGCCCCACAACCGGGAGGAAATCGAGCAGTGCATCCGGGAGATCGAGGCGGAGCGCAGCAGTCTGGATTTCCTGATCGACGGCGTGGTCGTCAAGGTGGGGGACATGGCGCTGCGGGAGCAGATGGGCTTCACGGACAAGTTCCCCCGGTGGGCGGTGGCCTACAAGTTTGAGGCGGAGGAGAGCGTCACCACCCTGCGAAAGGTCACCTGGGAGCTGGGCCGCACGGGCAAGCTGACGCCCCTTGCGCATCTGGATCCGGTGGATTTCTACGGCGTGACGGTGCGCAAGGCCACGCTGAACAACTGGGGCGACATCCAGCGCAAGCAGGTGGCCCTGGGCGCGCCGGTGTGGATCCGCCGCTCCAACGACGTGATTCCCGAGATCATGGGCCGGGTGGGGGAGCCGGGCGAGGACGAATCGCCCGTGGAGAAGCCCTCCGAATGCCCTGCCTGCCACAGCCCCCTGGTGGAGCGGGGCGCGCACCTGTTCTGCATGAACCGGGTGAGCTGCAAGCCCCAGGCCGTGGCGCGCATCAGCCACTTCGCCAGCCGGGACGCCATGGATATCGAGGGCCTGTCCGAAAAGACCGCCGAGCAGCTCTACGACCAGATGGGCGTGCGGGATCCGGCAGATCTGTACCATCTGACCAGGGAGCAGGCGCTGACGCTGGATGGCTTCAAGGAGCGCAAGGCCGACAAGCTGCTGGCGGCCCTTGAAAAGAGCAAGGACTGCACCCTGGACGCGTTCCTGTTCGCCATCGGGATTCCCAACATCGGCAGAAAGACCGCCCGGGATCTGGCAAACGCCTTTGGCACGCTGTCGAAGGTGTCCGAGGCCACGCAGGAGGAGCTTGTCGCCCTGCCCGACGTGGGCGACATCGTGGCCCAGAGCGTGACGGAGTTCTTCTCCTTCCCGGAGAACCGCGTGATGATCGACCGGCTGCTTGACAGCGGCGTGCATCCCCGGGAAGCCGGGGGCAGGGCGGAGGGCGCGTTCAGCGGCATGAGCGTGGTGGTCACGGGCACGCTGCCCACGCTGTCGCGCAAGGAGGCGGAGGAGCTGATCCGTCAGAACGGCGGCACGGCGGCCTCCTCGGTCAGCAAAAAGACCGCCTTCGTCGTGGCAGGCGAGGCGGCCGGAAGCAAGCTGACCAGGGCGCAGGCCCTGGGCATCGAGGTCATTGACGAAGCGGAGCTGCTGCGCCGCTGCGGGCGGTAAGGTCAGCGGCGGGTATGCCGCGTGGCGTGGGCGTAGGCCGCCTGACCGGGGGTGAGACGAGGCTCCCGGGCAGGGGTGGCGGAGGTGGTCATGGCGGCATCGGGCACGGGAGCCTCGCCGCTGCCCTCGGCCGGAATCTGGCCGGGCCGGTAGCCGGGCAGCAGGAAGGTCACGAACTTCACGGCGAAGATGTCGCACACGACGTACCGGGCCTCGATTTCGTCATACAGCACCAGAAACTGGCTGGCCACGGAGTACAGGAGCCCCTGCCGGGTGATCAGCTGGTTGGTGCCGATGAGAAACTCGACCAGGACGTAGTTGCCCACATTGTCCTGCAGCACCTGCTGCATGGAGCCCTGGAAGCTCTCGGTGTTGAAGTCCTGCTCCGGCGGCACGTTGAAGGAGTCGTTGGTTGTTTCGCTCATGGGACGAACCTCCTTGACAGATGATTTCGTGGCTGTCCTACCCTATGCGCGGCGCGGGCCGCTCATGCCTGACGCGTCCGCGCCACAGGCTGCGGCCGGAACGAATCATGGAAGCGAAGGCCTGACGCGATGCGCCGTGCGCAGGAGGATTCCGCCAGCTGCGCCGCTGTCCTGAGCATCGCGGGCAGGAAGCGCGAACCCGCCGGATGGCGATGGACGCGCCGGAGCGTCCGGGGAATCGCGGCGCGCCTGTTCGTCGGCGATGGACGTCCTGCGCATCGGGAACGGCCCCTTCGCGGCCATCCGCCCCGGCACGAACGCGCTGCCCGCAGGGGAAACCGCCGGCGACGCCCGGCTGATGGTACGACCGGGCTGCAGGCGGGATCCCGCGGCGGATGGGATCATCGGGCAGCATGCGAACCCCCGCTATCCGGCGGGGACGTTTTTCGCCCGGGCCGGCTGCGTTAGCGGATTCGGCGATGACGTGCTGCCGGCCGTCCGCGGCTGCAGCGGACACAGCGCATACCCCGGGAGCGGCCCGGGCGGTGCCGGAGGGCGCGCGGATGATCCGCCGGGCGAAATGAGTTTCGCCTTTTTCCTTGACGATACGCCCGGTGTGTTCTATGATATAGGCTGCGGGGTGGGTTTCGCCCTGCGCACGGATGTCTTCCGCGTGGACGACGCGACGCCTTTGCCCGGCGAGGCCCTGCAGCGCGCCGCCGTCCGTTCCACCCTTCCATCATCATGAAGAAATGAGGCTGATTATGTTCTCACGCCTGGAAACCTGGTTTGGCTGGCTCACCTCGGATCCAGTCAGCTTTATCGTATATGCGCTGTATCTGACCGTCACGGTGCTGATGAGCCTGATCCTGCATGAGGTGGCCCACGGCTATGTAGCCCTGCGCTGCGGCGACCCCACGGCCAAGTGGATGGGCCGGCTGTCCCTGGATCCCCGCAAGCACCTGGATCCCCTGGGCACGGTGTGCATGTTCCTGCTGGGCTTCGGCTGGGCCAAGCCTGTGCCGGTGAATCCCCACAACTTCCGGCATTACCGGCGGGATGACTTCCTTGTCTCCATTGCGGGCATTGTCACCAACCTGACGCTGTTCATCCTCTGCGCGGCGCTGAGCGTGGGCGTGAACCGCCTGATCTGGGAGCCGGAGTTCCTGACGGCCTTCCGGGATCAGTTCGGCTCCCTGCAGGGGCTGCTCAATCTCTACCACGATGACGGCGTATGGGCCAGCGCCATCGTCAGCGGCAGCAGCTACGACTATCTGAATACCTTCGCCAGGTATCCATGGCTTTTGTACGTGCAGCGGTTCCTGCTGATGATGGCGCAGATCAACCTGGCCCTGGCGGTGTTCAACATTCTGCCCATTCCGCCGCTGGACGGCTATCATCTGATCAACGACACCCTGCTCAAGGGCAAGCTGCAGCTCAACCGCAAGGCATTCCAGATCGCCCAGGTGGTACTGCTGCTGGTGTGCTTTACGGGCGTGCTGTCCACGCTGCTGAGCAAGGTGAACAGCCTGGTGTACACCTCGGTGATCAACCTGTTCCTGCGCATCGCAGGCGGGCTGTGAGGATACCGCCATGCCCATGACCTTTCAGCTCAAGGACTTCGACGGGCCCCTCGACCTGCTCCTGCACCTGATCACCAAGGCGCAGGTGGACATCAGGGATATCTTCGTCAGCGAGATTACCGACCAGTACATTGCCTCCGTCCGCAACGCCCCCGACCTGGACATGGACGACGCGACGGATTTCCTGGTCATGGCGGCCACGCTCCTGGAGATCAAGAGCCGCGCCATGCTGCCCAAGCCTCCGGCCCTGGAGGAGGGCGAGGAGGATCCGGAGGAGGCGCTGATCCGCCGTCTGGAGGAATACAAGCGCTTCCGGGAGACGGCGGCGGCCATGCAGCAGTTTGAGCGGGCGGCGCAGGAGCTGTTCACCAAGCTGCCGGAGGAATACCCCCTGCCGCCCCAGGAGACGGAGCTGGTAGGCCTGACCCTGCAGGGGCTGACGGACGCCTTCCTGCGCATCTGGGCCCGGAAGCCCAGCCAGGACGAAAGCCAGGAGGTCAACCATTACGCGCCCCGGGACATCCGCCGGGACGAGCACACCGTGCAGGAATGCATGCTGACGCTGATGCACGGGATCCGCCGCAGGGGCCGCATGCGCTTTGAGGACGCCTTCTCCGACGCGCCCACGAAGGAAGAGGTGGTGACGCTGTTCCTGGCGCTGCTGGAGCTGCTGAAGCTGGGGGAGACGCACATCGAGCAGGAGGGCATCTGCGGGGAGATCATCCTGCTGCCCGGCCGCCGGGAGATTACGGAGGAGACGACGGACAATGCATGACGAGAATGCGGAAGGCATCCTGCGGGGCCGCATCGAGGCCATCCTGTTTGTGACGGGGGAGCCCGTCCGGCTGGACGAGCTGGCCAAGGCGCTCGGCATTTCCCGGGCCCGGCTGGAGCAGGAGCTGAACTGCCTGCGGGACGAGTACGACTTTGGCCAGCGGGGCTTCTGCGTGAAGCGCTTCGGCGAGCATGTGCAGCTGGCCACCCGGGCGCTGTATTCCGCGGACGTGGTGCGGCTTTTGCAGCCGGTGCAGCGGCAGTCCCTGACCCAGGCGGCCATGGAGACGCTGGCGGTGGTGGCCTACAAGCAGCCCGTGACCCGGGCGGAGGTGGAGCAGATCCGCGGGGTGAAGTGCGACTACTCCCTGGCCACGCTGATGAACAAGCAGCTGATCCAGGAGGTGGGCCGCAAGGACACCCTGGGCCGCCCGATCCTCTACGGCACCACGGACGCGTTTCTGGATCATTTCGGCATATCCTCCCTGGATGAGCTGCCGCCCCTGCCCGAGCCCAGCCAGGAGGACAAGCCTGAGGCGGACGTACCCGAGCTGGGCGTATAACCGATACGACACAGGAGGAGCGCCGTGCGCGATACGAAGCACATACCCATCCCCAGCGGCGAATACCCGGCCCTCTTCTACAATGGCATCTATTACCTGCCCGATGACGCAGAGGATGCCCACGCCCGGCTGACTGATGCCATCCAAACAGGCAAGCCTGCCGTGATCCGCGCCGTCGAGCTGCGCGAGTACACGGATATTCCGGATGAGGACTATGAGCATGGCGTATGCCTGGCGCCCTTCTTCATTGCGGATTACCAGAGCGGGCCGGAGGATATCCTCCTGGAGCATCCCCGTGCGGTCTATCCGGCCAGGGTGGAGCTTCTCACCCAGCAGGCGTACAACGACCGCCTTCGCGCGCAGGTCATGGCGCATTGCGCCGGATGCCGCGGCTTCGGCAGCCTGAACGAGCATGACAGCAGCCTGGCCGGGCACTTCGATGAAATAACGCTTGATGGCTTCTGCCCCTACCGCTGGGAGACGCGCAGCAGTCCGCGGAGATTCCTGGAGGAGCTGGAGGACTTCGGCCATGCATGGCAGCGGTACGGCTATTGCAGTCACAGCGCCGATGACGTGCTGGATGACATCAAGTTCCACCTGCGGCTCACCTATACATCCGGCGCGCTCCTGGACAACGCTCAGGGCCGCACCCTGGTGCTCTATGCCCAGAAGCCCGACCTGATGCAGACCGTGCTGACCGGTATGCTGGCCCAATGCGTATCCGAACAATGGCAGCCGGGGTATCATATCCGTCTGAATGGGCAGGTGGAGGTCACCGAAGCTGCCGTGATGAACCTGCTGACGCCCGGGAAGATTGCATCCACGCGCAAAGCGCTGGGCAAATACGGCGTGATGCTCGCGGAGCTGACCTGCGACCCGGAGGGCGACGACAGCGTGCGGCTGCTGCTGCAAACGATGGCGGAGGAGGACCTGCTCTGCGTCCTCCACGAGGCGTCTGGCAGGGTGCTCTGCCTGTTCACCACCCCGCTGGCGCTGATGCGTCTGCGCGGCGCATCGCCGATGCTGGAAGCCCACAATGCGTCCGTCGTGGTGTATGATGCGCAGCAGACTGTTCAGTACAAGATCAGCTATGACATGCCGCAAACTGTGCTGGACGTTGCTCCTGTGAATGTGCGCAAAGAAAACAGGCTGAGCAAAAAGTTCCTCAGGGCAGAGGAGGGCAAGGTACTCAAGCGGGAACAGGCCGACCGGATGTTCCGCTATCTCTCCGCCCACCTGAATGTCTCGGCATGCGACCATACGTTGCGCTTAACGGAACACTGGCTCCGGGAGACGCTTCCGCCGGAAAGGATCGGCCCAGCGATGGAGGAAATCCAGGGCATGGGCGGCTGCTGCGACTGCGAAGTGCTGCTGAACTGCTACGAGGACTACGAACTTGAATGAATCAGGAGGATTGCACCATGGAAAAGAAGATGCTCATTGACGGCATGATGTGCGCTCACTGCAAGGCCACGGTGGAAAAGGCCCTGAGCGCGGTGGACGGCGTGGAGGCCTGCGCGGTGGATCTGGCGGCAAAGACCGCGACCATCACCCTGGCGAAGGACGTTTCCGACGAAACCCTCATGGAGGCCGTGAAGGCCAAGCGCTTCACCCCCGTGAAGATGCTGTAAGCTCCCGCCATACCAATCGCCTTGCCCGACGGGCAGGGCGATTTTTTTGCCGCCTCCGCACAACCTCGGGCCTGCGTCATACCCTGCTGGTGAAGGCTCCGACAAAGGAGCCGGAGAATAAGGAGGCGTAGATGCCATGTCGTTCTACAGCTACAAGAATGCGAATCCTTCCTGCTGCCCCGGCATGATCGCGGGCAATGCCATGGACGGCCTGAAGGAAAAGGTCTGCGTGCAGGTGAAGCGGGTGTACGACAGCGCCATGCAGCAGGAGCAGCTGGACAACCGGGTCGTGACCATCACCAGCTTCGCGCAGGTGGCGGGGAACACCTGCCAGTGCAACGCCTGCGGCAACCAGGACACCCAGGAGACCGTGCCGCCCACCTCCGCGCCCGTGCCCCCCATCACCTTCGAGAGCTGCCGCAGCACCACCACCGAGGGCATCATCCGCAACCTGACGGTGGATCGGCTGTGCGACCGTCCCTGCTTTGCCCGGGTGCGCGCCACCATCGACGTGCCCATCGACATCCTCTTTGTGGACAGCCGCTGCGTTGAGTACATCGGCAAGGGCGTCGTCTCCGTGGAGAAGGACGTGCTGCTTTCCATCCCCGACGAGTCCATCGTCCCCTACACCCTGGAGAGCATGGTCAGCGCCATCTGCGTCTCCGGCTGCTACCTGGGCAACAACCAGTTCCGGATGACCGTGTGCGTCACCATCATCCTGAAGGTGCTGGCCAGGGTGGAGATCCTGATCCCCAGCTACGGCTTCTGCAGCATTCCCCCCGCGGAGGAGTTCGCCGAAAGCGTGTGCGACGAGTTCTTCAGCCTGCCGCTGTTCCCGCCCGCCTCCGTGTGCAACGAGGGCTCGGTGAGCCCCAGCAACGTGTCCAACACCCACCGCGGCGGCTGCTGCGGCTGCAGCCGCACCTGATGCACGAAAAAAGCGCCGTCCCGGATCTTTCCGGGGCGGCGCTGCCCTATGCGTCAGGCGCTTTTGCTGAGATTGGCAGTGTGCAGGGTTTCCTGCTTGTTGGGCAGGTCGATGGAGAAGGTGGTTCCCTCGCCCAGCTTGCTGCGCACGTGCAGCTTGCCTCCGTGGGCCACCACGATGATCCGCGCGATGGACAGACCCAGGCCATGGCCGCTGCTTTCGGCCTTGCGGGCGGAATCGCTGCGGTAGAAGCGCTCGAAGATCTTCGGCAGCTCCTCCGGGGCGATGCCCGGCCCCGTGTCGGACAGCGACAGGATGCATCCGCCGGGCCTGCGCTGCACGCCCATGGTGATGGTGCCGCCCTTGGGGGTGTACTTGACGGCGTTGTCGCACAGGATGCGCATGACCTGCTTGATCATGCCCCGGTCAGCCTCCACCACGCAGTGGTCGGAGGGCGAGAGGACGAAGGTGTCCTCCGGGGTGACCATGGCGGCTTCCTTGTGCAGCTCGCTGACCACCTCCAGCACATCGAAGCTGGACATCTCCATCATCAGCGTCTTCTTGTCGTGCCGCGCCAGGAACAGCAGGCTTTCCACCAGCTCCTTCATGCTGGCGGTCTCCTGGGCGATGGCGTTGATGCCCTCGTCCAGGACGGTCTTGTCATCCTTGCCCCAGCGCCGGAGCATGTTCACATACCCCTGAATCACCGCGATGGGCGTGCGCAGCTCATGGCTGGCGTCGGAGACGAACTGCTTCTGGCTGTTGTAGCTGCGCTCGATGCGGTCGAGCATGGTGTTGATGACCGTGGCCAGCTCCTTGAGCTCGTTCTTCATGCCGGCCACGTTGATGCGGTTGCTCAGGTTGCTGGCCGAAAGGGTGGCGGCCATGTCTGTGATGTCCCGGATGGGCGCCAGCACCCGCTTGTCCAGACGGCTGTTCTTGCGCAGGAAGTAGATCATCCGCATCAGATCCATCACCGTCATGGCGGCCATCAGGCAGGTCCAGAGGATCAGCGTGTCCGACAGGTCGTAAACGACGTACAGCCCCATGCCGCAGCTGTGGGGGATGATGACCCTGGCGCAGGGGGGATCCAGGTCAAAGCTGAGGCGGAAGTAGGAATCGTCCTCGCCGGCGGGCGGGCTGGCCAGCCATGCCTGCATGCGGCTGTTCTGGATGACAGACTGATCGAAGGCGCTCCCTTCGGCGGGCAATTCGGCGCGCAGGCGAAGCAGATCGTCCTCCACGCCGGCCACCTGCAGCGCGAAAAACACGATGCTGATCACCAGCAGCGTGGGCAGCAGCGTCCGCAGCAGCTGACCGCAGTAGTGCAGCGCGATGCGGAAGGTCAGCGACATGCGGAAGTTGCTCATGATGCCCGTGAGCAGCCGATGCGTCCGCCCGGAGGCCCGGTTGAAGCCCCGGTCATCAGCGGGGCGCTTCTGCTTTTTCTTCTTCTTACTCATGGCTGAACATGTACCCCACGGCGCGGATGGTATGGATGGTCTTGATGCCGAAGGGCTCGTCGATCTTGTGGCGCAGGTAGCGGATGTACACGTCCACCACGTTGGTGTCGCCGGCATAGTCGTAGCCCCACACGTCGCTGAGCAGCGCGTCGCGGGTGACGGCCTGGCCCTTGCGCTGCATCAGGTAGCGCAGGAGGTCGAACTCCTTCTTCGTCAGGCTGATGGGCTGCCCGTCGTAGCTGACGGCGTAGCTGCCGGGATCCAGGCGCAGGAGGCCCGCCGTCAGCACGGCCGGGGCGGTCTCGGCGGAGGCGCGGCGCTTCTTCAGCCCCACACGGATGCGGGCCAGCAGCTCCTCGATGGCGAAGGGCTTGGTCATGTAGTCGTCCGCGCCCATGTCCAGACCCATCACCTTGTCGGACACGTCATCCTTGGCGGTGAGCATGATGATGGGCAGGTCGCTTTCGTGGCGCAGGCGGCGGCAGACCTCAATGCCGCTGAGCTCGGGCAGCATCAGGTCCAGGATCATCAGATCCGGCTGCCAGGACAGCGCCTTTTCCAGGCCCGTGCGGCCATCGTAGGCGGTGTCCACCTCGTATCCCTCATGCATCAGCTCCAGCTCCAGGAAACGGGCGATCTTCTTTTCATCCTCGACAATCAGGATACGGCTCATGGGCGACACTCCTTACAGCTTGCTTGTGACGACAAAAGGGAATGGGCAGCAGGGGACGCTGTCCATTCCGGGGAAAGGGGAGGAAACGTTACTCGATGGTGGCGTTGGTGAAGCCGTCCTTGTCGGACTCCACGGAGACGCTGCCGTCCTGGCTCTCCACCTGCACGGGCACCTGCAGGGTCGGCGCGCTGCCACCGTAGGAGGCGTGGTAGGTGGTGGCGGCGGGGTTGGCCTGGTAGTAGCTGCGCTGCTCCGTTTCGGGCTGGGCAGCCTCGGCCCTGGGGGCGGCGGCGGGCGCGTCGTTTTCGGTGGCGGCGGTGAATTCCTGCGCCATGCTGCTGACGGATTCCTTCACGTTCTGGGCAGCGTTGCGGACCATCTTCTCCAGGTTGTCGGAGGCGAAGTCCGGATCCCGGCGCTCGAAGGACACCTTGTAGCCCAGGATCAGCATCAGGATCACGCCCACCAGCACCAGGTGCGGGCTGATCAGCAGCGCCAGCAGCGAGAACAGCAGCGACAGGTTCAGCACGATGGTGCTGCCCTTCTTCACCTTCACGCGGGACTGGTACATCCGGCTGATGATGCCCATCAGACCCCTGCGGCCCTGATGGCTGCCGGCAGCAGTCTCGCGCCGGGGCCCGGCCTGCTCGGCCTCGGGCTTGATGCGGCCGTTGCGCTCCAGATCCACCAGAGCCCGGGCCACGTTGCCGTTGTGATAGTCCAGCAGGGCGACGGCCTCCTGATAGCTGATGCCGCTCTTGCGGCGGATGAGTTCGATATCCTCGATCGTGTAGCTTGCCATGTTGATTGCTCCTTTCATGCGCTCAGCCTGTTCTCCGGCTGATGGCTGTATCATACCATATCCCGGCTCCGGATGCTTGAGAAACGGCTGGCGAATTGATGAGAAAAGCATTAAAAACAGATGTTGGTTTCTGAACAGTATGGGAAAGCGAGAGTCCGTCCGCAGACAGGCTCTCGCCGGGATCACTTGAGGTAGCGGTTCCTGATTTTGGGCATGCGGGCATTGTGTACCCTTCTGCGGCGGATGAGCTTGCGCAGGAAATGGATGATCAGCCACAGCGCCAGAATGGGCAGGATCAGGTACATGGCCAGCTCCAGGGTCAGGGGCGGGAAGGGATTGGGATCCGCCTCCGTCATGGCGACGATTTCCTCCAGGGTCAGGGGCGCGTTCTCGCGCTTGGCGATGCTGCGGTCGGCGATCAGGTTGTAGACCACCGGGTCGCCCGTCTCGGGGAAGTAGGTCATGGTGCCCATGATTTCCCCGGCCTGAATGGGCGCAACAAAGTCCCTGGTGTATTCGATGAGCACCGTGTCGCGCAGGTTGCTGGCCATCAGCTCCACCTCGTCATGGGTGGCAGTGATGGAGGCGGTGGCGTTGATGTCCTGGGGCACGCAGGTCAGCGACAGGGTACCCATGGCCACATCGTCCAGGGAGAAGCCGGTGGTCTCGATGGAGATGGGGTTCATGTTGTACAGGTCGATGGGCGTGACGCTGACATACTGGCTGAAGCCGTAGTCAAACAGCTTGATGGTATCGGCCCAGCGGGCGTTCTGTCCGGTAAAGAACACCACCGAGATCAGCTCGACCCCGTCCCGTTCCGCCGCGCCCACAAAGCAATAGCCTGCCATGGAGGTGGTACCGGTCTTCACGCCGATGGCGTCGGGGTAGTAATACTTGTTGGTGCTCTCGGAGGTGCTGGGGATCATCAGCCGGTTGCTGTTGGTCCAGGTGCGGGCGCGCATCAGGTTGGTCCGGGGGCAGGTGTAGCTGGTGGTGGACACCATCTGCCGGAAGGTGTCGTCCTTCAGGGCCTCCCGGGTGATCAGCGCCATATCCCGGGCGGTGGTGTAGTGATTGTCGTCATGCAGACCGTTGGGGTTGACGAAATGGGTGTTGGTGCAGCCGTAGAGGGCCGCGGCCTCGTTCATCAGATCCACGAAGCTGCTGATGGAGCCGGCCACCGATTCGGCCACGACGTTGGCGGCGTCGTTGGCGGACTGGACAAGCGTCGCGTAGAGCAGATCCCGCAGCGTCATCTCCTCGCCCTCGCGCAGGTCGGCGGTGGTCACGTCGTCCTCGTAGAAGGTGACGGCCTCGGCGGATACGGTGCAGGTCGTGTCCAGATCGCCGCACATGATGGCCAGCAGGGCCGTCATGATCTTGGTGGTGGACGCGGGGTACATGATCTGGTCGGCGTTTTTCTCGAAGATGACCAGACCGCTGCTGGCCTCCATCAGGATGGCGGATACGGCGTAGAGCTGATCCTCCTCCAGGGCCTCGGGATGCTCGGAATCATAAGGGGCGGCGTCGGGGGATAGGGTGGGCTCGGGAATCTCCAGCGCCAGGGCCGGGACGGTGGCCGACACGAGGGTCAGCAGGGCCAGCAGGCAGCATAAAACGCGCCGGATACCAGGCATCCGTTTGCCCTCCTTTGCTTTTGAAATCATCATGGCATAAACCTGTCCGTTACAAATATTGCTGATCGGGATGCGTTCCCGTCAGGCCATGGGCAAGAGCGCGCGCAGACCCAGCGCGGGCATCTCGAAGGCCGGAACCCCCGGCATGCCAACCAGCTGCATCAGCAGCACCGCCAGACCCACCAGCGCCACATACAGCGCGAACCAGTTCAGCGACACGCGGCTGATCAGCTTCAGCATGAAGCGGATGGCCAGATATCCGCTCACCGCCGCCACCGCCACGCCCACCAGCGTGGGCGCCAGCGCCAGGTCGTCCAGGTAGCCCATCTCGATGGCGTCCTTGCCCTCGAAGAGCAGCGAGCCCACAATGGCCGGCGCGCTCATCATGAAGGCGAACTTCGCCGCGCTTTTGCGCTCCAGGCCGGAGAACAGGCCGCCGGTCAGGGTGGAGCCGCTGCGGCTCACGCCGGGCAGCAGCGCGATGGCCTGCATGATGCCCATGACCACGGCATTCCCGTAGGAGGGCTGCCGGGAAGGCTTCCTCTGCCGGCCGCTGACCCATTCCGCCAGCAGCAGGAACACCGCGGTGATCAGGAAGCTGACCCCCAGGAACCAGCCGGTGAAAAACTGATCCACAAAGTCGTTGAAGAAAACCGCCACGATGAAGGCGGGAATGGAGGCGATGATGAGCAGCAGCAGGGTTTTGGAGCGGAAGGGATTCTTCAGGATGCCCCACCAGTCCTTCCAGAACACCACGATCACCGCCAGCAGCGTGCCCGCGTGGAGCAGCACGTCCAGCATCATGTAGGGGCCGGTGGCGGCGGCCTCGTCCGAGATGCCCATCAGCATGCGGGCCAGCAGCAGATGCCCGCTGGAGGAAACGGGAAGAAACTCCGCCAGGCCCTGAACCAGGCCCAGTACGGCGGCTTGCAGAATGCTCATACGGCGACTCCTTTCGGATATTGAACCAGCATATAGTATAGCATATCTTCCTTTTGATGTCACCATGCCTGGGGAAATGTTTTCAATTCTTACAAGGATAAGATTGCAAAACCCGCGCTTTTCTATTATAATTGAGAAGATGTCTGTCCATGATGAGAGAGGAGTAACTGTCCAGATGAAGCTTGGCGTTGTGGGTTTGCCCAATGTAGGCAAGAGCACCCTTTTCAATGCGATCACCAAGGCGGGCGCGCAGGCCGCCAATTACCCCTTCTGCACCATCGAGCCCAACACCGGCATGGTGATGGTGCCGGATCACCGGCTGGATGTG
Organism: Aristaeellaceae bacterium; assembly: GCA_051886675.1. GTDB lineage: Bacteria > Bacillota > Clostridia > Christensenellales > Aristaeellaceae > UBA11524. Next base: position 44,775 of record JBJEYH010000221.1, on the reverse strand, counting down.
CTGGGGGAAATGTATCATCCCAGGAAGATCACCCCCACCACCATTGAGTTTGTGGACATTGCAGGTCTGGTGAAGGGCGCCTCCCACGGCGAGGGCCTGGGGAACAAGTTTCTCAGCCACATCCGCGAGGTGGACGCCATCGTCCATGTGGTGCGCTGCTTCGAGGATGAGAACATCATTCACGTGGACGGCTCCATCAACCCCGCGCGGGATATCGAGACGATCAACCTGGAGCTGATCTTCGCGGACATGGAGACGGTGCAGCGCCGCAAGGACCGGGCGATGAAGAACTTCCGCGGCGGCGACAAGAAGGCCGGCGTGGAGGTGGAGCTGGCGGACCGGCTGTACGCCCACCTGGAATCCGGCAAGCCCGCCCGCACCTGCCCGGTGAACGAGGAGGAGCAGGCCCTGCTGGACAGCTGGTTCCTGCTGACCACCAAGCCCGTCATCTACGCCGCCAACATCGCCGAGGACGACCTGGGCCGGGAGCCCGCGGAGATCCCCGGGCTGGACAGGGTGCAGGCCATCGCCGAGAGCGAGAAGGCCGAGATGCTGGTGATTTCCGCCGCCATCGAGGAGGAGATTGCCCAGATGGATCCCGAGGAGAAGGCCGAGTTCCTGGAGGAGCTGGGCATCGGCCAGAGCGGCCTGGACCGGCTGATCACCGCCTGCTACCGGCTGCTGGGGCTGATTTCCTTTCTGACGGCGGGCGAGGACGAGTGCCGCGCCTGGACCATCGTCAACGGCACGAAGGCCCCCCAGGCCGCGGGCAAGATCCACACGGACTTCGAGAAGGGCTTTATCCGCGCGGAGATTGTGCCCTATGACACGCTGGTGGAGCTGGGCTCCATGGCGGCCTGCAAGGAAAAGGGCCTTGTGCGCTCCGAGGGCAAGGACTACGTCATGAAGGACGGCGACATCACGCTGTTCCGCTTCAACGTGTAAGGCGCCCTGTGCGTTCCTGAAATCGAAAGGGTGAATGGGAATGAGCCGTGTATCCTATCTGATCAAACGGGCCGTGAAGATGGACTGGGCCGCCATGTGGAAGACCACCGCCCTGCTGAAGGAGCGCTCCGGCCGCAGCCGCCTGTGGCTGCTGGGGGATATGATCCGCTGCGGCTTCAGGTATAACGCGGGCTATATCGACTACAAGATCGCCCACATGTACGAGCTGAACGACGAGCAGCGCAAAACCGTCATCACCCGGGGCATATCCAACAACATCGTCCGCCGGATGAACGACAAGGCCTACTGGCACTTCTTCGACGACAAGACCCAGTTCAACGAGCTGTTCCGCCAGTGGATCCCCCGCAAGTGGCTGCTGATCAATGATCAGACGGAGACCGCGGCCCTCGCGGACATGATGACCCTGCCCCAGCTGATCGGCAAGCCTCTGGAGGGCTCCAGCGGCCAGGGCATCCTGAAGTTCACGCCCGAGGACTGGAAGGACGGCCCCGAGGCCTTCCTGCAGCTTTTGCGGGAGAAGGGCATCGGCATCCTGGAGGAGGTCGTGGTGCAGCACCCGGTCATGGCCAGCCTGTGCCCCACCTCCGTGAACACCTGCCGCATCGCCACGCTCCTGGGGGACAAGCAGCAGGGCATCGTGTACGCCTTCCTGCGCATCGGCAACGGCAAGGTCATGGACAACGTGGACTGCGGCGGCATGGCGGCCCGCATCGACCTGGAGACGGGTACGCTCAAAACCGTCGGCGCGGACAAGGCGGGCAACACCTACACCAGACATCCCATCACCGGCACGGAGATCATCGGCTTCACCATCCCTTACTGGGAGGAAGCCAAGCGGATGTGCCTGGAGGCTGCGCAGAAGGTGCCGCAGATGCGCTTTGTGGCCTGGGACGTGGCCATCACCCCCGACGGCCCCACCTTCATCGAGGGCAACAGCTTCCCCAGCCATGCGGTGCCCCAGTTTGCCGCCCATTATCCCGACGGCATCGGGATTCTTCCGGAATTCCGCAAGTTTATCGATATCTGACCGGTTTGACGGCGCGGCTTGACCGCGCTGTTTTCAGGAGCGGGCGGCAAATGTAAATCCTGCGCGCCGCGCCTTGCGCAATGGATCGCCCTGTGCCATAATGAATTGAACAATCCTTCAGGGAGTGAAACGGATGCTGAAGAAGCTGCTGTGTCTGCTCTGTGCGATGCTGATGGCGGCGCTGCCGGCCATGGCGGAGGACGGGGAGGAAGACGTCACAGAAATTGAGGAAACCTTCATGCTGACCGACGACGGCGAGGCCATCCTTGTGGCGGAGGATGACGGCTCCGGATACGATCAGACCGCCCGGGATGATTTCATCGACCGGATCATCGCCATGGGGTATGAGCTCTACGTCAAGGCCAACGGCAAGACCCAGCGGGCCCACTATGCCGGGGATATCTATGTGTGCAAGAACTTCACCACCTACCTGTTCCGCAAGAACCGGGACGACTTCTGCATGGCGGAATATCCCGGCAAGCAGCTGATCATCCCCAACAACCTGCCCGCCGCCGACTGCAAGCCCTACTACTACGGCATGTTCTGGGAGGACAAGACCGCCGAGCAGGGCAATCCCTTCGTGGTGGCGGCCCAGTTCCTCTATGACAGCGACCTCTCCGAGGAGGAAAACCTGGCCCTTGCCTGCGACTTCATGCGCCAGGCCCAGCGGGGGGACTTCTTCCAGATGAGCGCCCAGTACGAGTACGGCACCGGCGCCCACAGCGCCATCATCATCGAGGACTACGATCCCGCCACCGACTCCATCCACTGGATGGACTCCAACATGCGCGGCAAGAAGGTCAACGGCATCCGCTACGGCATCGTGCAGTATGACGAGGTGAAGGACGTGGCCTGGTGGGCCAGCACCTTCTGCCATCCCAAGCGGGGTGCCACGCTGTACCGCCTGCGGGAGGACATCATCTACGTGGAGGACGCGCCATGACCTTCGGCATGCCCTTTCTGCTGGAGACCGCGACCCTGGCGGACGCCTGCCGGCTGTGCCGGGAGCTGGGGCTGTCCTTTGTGGAGCTGAACGCCAACTTTCCCGCCTGTCAGGCGGAGAGGCTGAACGCGGAGGAGCTGCTCCGGCTGAAGCGGGCATACGGCGTGGCATTCACCTTCCACGCGGAGGAGGAATGCGATCCCTTCGCCTTCCAGCGCCGCGTGCGGGAAGCCTGGCTGGAGGATCTGCGGCAGATCATGGCCCTGGCGGTGGCGGCGGACATGCCGGTGATCAACATGCATCTGCCCCACGGGGTGTACATCACCCTGCCCGGGGAGAAGGTCTACCTCTATGAGCGCTACCGCGACGGATACCTCCGGGCCGCGGAGGAGCTTCGCGCCCTGTGCGAGGCCTGCCTGTCCGGGAGCGATGTGCGCGTTGCCGTGGAGAACACCGACGGCTTCCGGCCCCATGAGCGGGAGGCCGTCGATCTGCTGCTGGCATCGCCGCGCTTCGGGCTGACGCTGGACATCGGTCACTGCCACGGGGCAGGGGACGCGGATCTGCCCTTCTACCGGGAACGGGCGCAGCGGATGATCCATATGCACGGTCACGACGCGCTGGGCAGGAGGAATCACCTGGCCCTGGGGGACGGGGAAATCGATCTGGCCGCCCGCTTTGCCTGGGCGGAAGAAAACGGCGCGCGGGTGGTGCTGGAGACGAAAACCATCGACGCCCTGCGCGCAAGCGTGGCGCGGCTGCCCGCGTACCTGCCGGCAAGGGGATAAGGCGCATCTTTCTTCAGGAAAATGTGAAAAATCTCTTGCAATGCCAGGGGATTGTATGCTATAATAGCAGATGTGACATACGGGCGGTCCTCTGTCCGACACTCCACTGCTCATGTGGAACGGATACGAACGTCTATGAGGGAAGGAGGCACATTCCATGAGCGAAATCATCCGTTCTATCGAGGCCAAGCAGCTGCGCAGCGATCTGCCCGCTTTCGGCATCGGCGACACCGTCCGCGTTTGGGTGAAGGTTGTCGAAGGTAACCGCGAGCGTCTGCAGGCGTTTGAGGGCACTGTCATCGCCAAGCGCAACGGCGGCATCCGTGAGACCTTCACCGTGCGCCGCGTCTCCTATGGCATCGGTGTTGAGCGTACGTTCCCCCTGCATTCCCCCCGTGTTGACCACGTGGAGGTTATCCGCAAGGGCAAGGTCCGTCGCGCCAAGCTGTACTACCTGCGTTCTCTGCAGGGCAAGGCTGCCAAGATCAAGGAAGTCAAGCGCGTGTAATCCAGACAGGATTGCAGCAGGAGGAGAGCTTCGGCTCTCCTCTTTTTCGTCGGAAATATCCCCACGGGGATATCCTGCTGGCCATACCGCCGCGGACGGGCGAAGCACTCCACGGCATATTCTGCACACCGGATGCATGACCAGAGGAGGATTCTGCGTTGGACGATGTTGTTTTCCGTTATCCCTTGCCTTCCGCGCCCTATGCGGTGGAGGATTGTCAGATTAGCGGCATCGGGCTGGTCGATCAGCAAATCACGTTTTTCTTCAGGAATGGCGTCCTGGATGCTGTGTCACAGGATACGGAGTGCAGAACATCCGCCGCAAGGCTCATTGTGACCTGCGATCCGGATGATGTTCTGTGCAGCGTGTACGCTCCCCACGGGTGGAGAAGGAAGCGCTGGTACACGGCAGAATACCCCGATTTCCAGGCCTTCATGAAGGCTGTGAATCAGCAGCACATCATGGCAACCGTCGAGGCGTGCTGGCTTTTTTGCCAGCGGATTCTGCTCAGGACCGTGATTCGGGATCAGCTGTGGGAAATCACCGTCGGTTCCGTCAGGGAGGCAGTGATCGTATTGGATTGAACCAGCATTGCTTCATCCACAACTGATGCCACAGGGCGTATCGTAAACGCGGTACGCCTTTTTCATGTCTGTAAAGCAGCCCCGGGCAGCGTGACCGCATGGATGATGGCATAATTCCTCCGGGCTTCCCATATGCATGGGTAAGAGCAGGCGAGGAGGGACATCCTGTATGAAAGAATCTGCCTCATTCAATCTGTACCGCGATATTGCCGAGCGCACGGACGGCGATGTGTACATCGGCGTGGTCGGCCCGGTCCGCACCGGGAAGAGCACCTTCATCGCCCGGTTCATGGAGGAGCTGGTGCTGCCGCGCCTGCCCTCCGGGCCCCGGCGGGACCGTCTGGCGGACGAGCTGCCCCAGTCCGGCTCCGGCAGAACCATCATGACCACCCAGCCCAAGTTTGTCCCCGGGGAGGCCGTGCAGGTGATGCTCCAGGAGCAGACGCCCGTGCGCATCCGTCTGGTGGACAGCGTGGGCTATCTGGTGAAGGGCGCGCTGGGCACCTCGGAGAACGACGCCGCCCGCATGGTGCACACGCCCTGGTTCGACCAGGACATTCCCTTCGACCAGGCGGCGGAAATCGGCACCCGCAAGGTCATGACCGATCACGCCACCATCGGCATGGTGGTGACCACCGACGGCTCCATCACCGAGCTGCCCCGGGGCGCCTATGTGGAGGCGGAGGAGCGGGTCATCAGCGAGCTGAAGGCGCTGGGGAAGCCTTTCGTCATCCTGCTGAATTCCGCCAGTCCCCGTCAGCCGGATACCCTGGCCCTGCGGGATTCCCTGGAGGACAGGTACGCCGTGCCCGTCATGCTGCTGAACGTGAAGGAAATGGGCGTGGAGGACATTCAGCATGTGCTGGAAAGCGTGCTGATGGAGTTCCCCCTGCGGGAGGCGCATCTGAACGTCCCGGCCTGGCTGGGCGCGCTGGACAACGATCACTGGCTGGTCAGGCACATTCTGGAGGGGGTGCGGCTGGCGGGCATCGCGCCGCGGAAGATGCGGGAAACCGACGTGTTCGACGAGGCCTTTGCGGATTCCGAATACGCCGATGGGGTGCGCATGGAGCAGGTCAGCCCCGGCGAGGGCCGGATGGACTTCACCCTGCCGCTGAAGGATGGGCTGTTCAACCGGATCCTGGGCGAGGAATGCGGCACGGAGATCCGCGGGGACGCGCATCTGCTGGCGCTGATGAAGGAGCTGGTTTCCGCCAAGACGGAATACGACCGTGTGGCCGACGCCCTGCGCGCCGTACGGGAAACGGGCTACGGGCTGGTGACGCCCTCCATTGGCGAAATGACCCTGCAGCAGCCGGAAATCGTGCGGCAGGGCGGGCGCTTCGGCGTGAAGCTGAAGGCGCAGGCGCCGTCGCTGCACATGATCCGCGTGGACATCGAAACGGAGGTCACGCCGGTGGTGGGCACCGAGCAGCAGAGCGAGGAGCTGGTGAAGTATCTGCTGGAGGAGTTCGAGAACGATCCGCAGAAGATCTGGAGCACCAACTTCTTCGGCAAGAGCCTGAGCGATATGGTGCGGGAGGGCCTGAACAACAAGCTGATGCAGATGCCCGCCGACACCCGGGAGAAAATGCAGGAGATGCTCACCCGCATCATCAACGAGGGCAGCGGCGGCATGATCTGCATCCTGCTGTAAAGGTAATGAAATACAAGTAAATTTTCCATGGCGGCAATGGCCAAAGGCAGAAAAACATGGTACAATCAAATAGCATGCCCATGGCGGGAGGCCATTGGGCGAAAGTCTCTGACCGATTATCAAATAATAAAGGGAGAACAAGAACCTTGCTGCTGATTCGCAACGGATTGATCCATACCATGACCCAGGCGGGCAGCTTCCCCGGCGACATCCTCACCGACGGCGGGAAGCTCCTGCGGGTGGAGCGGCGCATCGACCCGTCCACCCTGGAACCTGAACGCATTGTGGAGGCGGAGGGCCTCCATGTATATCCCGGCCTGATCGACGCGCACATGCATCTGGTCAGGGCCAGCGAGGACGATACGAAGAACATGCTCGACCTGTGCGGCGACGCGCTGTCCTCCGGCGTGACCACCCAGGCCCTGTGGCCGGAGGAGGGCGCGTGCATCGTCTGCCACGGACAGGCGCGGGCGGAGCATATCGCCGCGCCCATGCACAGGCTGCGGCACGAGGACATGGATGACCATGCGCTGGCGCAGGCCATGGCGGAGGCTGCACAGGAGGGCCGCCGCCTGGCCTGCGAGGTCTACGGGGAGAAGTCGCTGCGCCGTCTGCTCGCCCTGCGCGGGGAGAGCGGCTGTCCGCTGGTGCTGACCCATCTGACCGGCTGCGAGGCCATGGCCCGGGAGATCATCGGCTCCGGGTGCGAGGTGATCATGGGCGCGTGCGTGCTGCGCAGCGGCGGAAGCCTCTACGGCCTGGCCGCGGAGCTGACGCGGGCGGGCGTGACCCTGGCGCTGACCTCGGACTATCCGGCCACCAGGCTGCATCATCTGCCGCTGTGCGCGGGGCTGTGCGCCCGGGGCGGCATGAGCAGGGAAAATGCCCTGCGAGCCATCACGGTGCAGGCGGCGCGGCTTTTGCGGGTGGATGAGGTCTGCGGGACCATCGAGCCGGGGAAGCGGGCGGATCTGGCGATCTTCGACGGGGATCCGCTGATGCTGGCCACAGCCCGGGTAATGACGGTCTCCGCGGGGGAGATCGTCCGGGAAAGCTGAACGATTCCGGCATCCGGCACAGGTTTGTCCGTTGACAAGCATGCTTTTTCGCGCTACAATGGGATTGACAGCGCGAGCATGCGCATATTGATGTGAAGAATGAAGGGTGATTACCGATGATGAAGCATACCATGACCATTGCCGGTCTCCAGCGGGACCTGCCCATTTGCCGCGTCAATGACGACCTGTACATCGGCGCGTTCGTGATCTTCGGCGACTGCGAGCTGACCCAGGCCTGCGCTGCCGAGCTGCTCAAGCGCGCGCCCGAATACGACTACATCATCACTGCCGAGTCCAAGGGCATTCCGATCGCCTACGAGATGGCCCGTCAGGCGGGGGACAGCAAGTGGCTGCTGGCCCGCAAGGGCGCCAAGCTGTACATGCAGAACGTCTTCGGCGTGGAGGTCAAGTCCATCACCACCGCCGCGGTGCAGAAGCTGTACCTGGACGGCGCCGACGCGGCGCTGATGCAGGGCAAGCGCATCCTGATCGTGGACGACGTGATTTCCACCGGCGAATCCCTGCGCGCCCTGGAGGAGCTGGTCACCAAGGCCGGCGGCGAGATCGTGGGCCGGATGGCCATCCTGGCCGAGGGCGACGCCCAGAAGCGCGACGACCTGATCTATCTGGAGAAGCTGCCGCTGTTCAACGCACAGGGCGAAGTGATCGGCTGAGCCTGCCATGCCAACCCGCATCCCTCAGGGCGATGCGGGTTTTGCTTTGCCGGGCGCGCTCGGCCCGTTGAAGCTGAGTTGACGGGCATGGGGTATCATGAACGGGATTGCATGAAGGACGGAGGATGTGTCCCGATGAGCGAAATGATCTGGTGCTATGTGCTGCTGTTTTTCATCAGCAGCTTCCTGGGGTGGTTGATGGAGGTCACGGTCAAGGCGATCCAGTTCCGGCGCTTCATCAACCGGGGGTTCCTGATCGGCCCCTACTGTCCCATATATGGCGTGGGCACCGTGCTGCTGACCGCCCTGCTCACCCCCATCAAGGATGAGCCCGTGAACGTGTTCATCCAGGCGATGGTGGTCTGCGGCGTGCTGGAATACGTCACCAGCTGGCTGATGGAGAAGCTCTTCCACGCCCGCTGGTGGGATTACAGCCACAAGCGCTTCAACCTTCACGGCCGCGTGTGCGCCAGCAACCTGCTGGCCTTCGGCGTGCTGGGGCTGTTCATGATCTATGTGGCGGATCCGTGGCTGTTCCGGCTGTTCGGGCGTCTGTCCCCGCTGGCGGCGAAGGCGCTGGGCTCGGCGCTGATCGTGCTGATGCTGGCGGACGTGGCGGTTTCCGGCACCATCCTTACGAAGATCCGCCATACCGCGGAAATCACCGGCGGCGACGATACCGAGACCATCACCCATCACGTCCGCGCCGTGCTGATGGAAAAGGGCATGCTCTTCCGCCGCGCCCTGCGTGCCTTCCCGGAGGCCAGGCTGTACAGCGGCGAGGCCATCCGGCGGCTGCGTCAGGCGCGCAAAGAGCTGGAGCAGGATCTGAAGGGCAAGCGCGACGCCTTCCGCAGCGATCTGGACAAGGTGGAGGAAAAGCTCCGCGAGGACTGGAAGCAGCGCAGGGAAAACGCTTCCGCGCAGAAGAAAAACAACATGTAACCCCGGTTATGGCCACCATATGGCACGCTGCGACCTGCGGCGTGCTTTTCTTGCATTTTCCACGCAAGTCTGCTACAATGTCCTTATTGATGTGCAGAAGGGTCGTTGACGCATGCATCAGGCGCTGATCGAACGTTTGTCCGTTCTGTCGGAGGAGGAGCAGCGCATCCTGCGCGGCGAGCCCATCCGGCAAAGCAACTATGCCCAGGGGCCGTCCTTCGTGGTGACGGGACAGAAGATGCTCCCGCCCCAGCGGATGATCACCCTCCGGCCCCATACGCGTTTCGTGTCCTTTCCGGCCCACAGCCACGACTATGTGGAGATGCTCTACATGGTGCAGGGCTGCACGGTGCATGAGTTTCCCGGCCGGGAGCCTCTGGCGCTGACGGCGGGGGACATCCTGCTGATGAACTGCCAGTCCGTCCACGCCATCCGCCAGTGCGGCGCGGAGGACGTGGGGGTGAATTTCATTGTGCAGCCGGGATTCTTTGACGAGGCGCTGGGGGCCATCGGCTCGGGGAACGCGGTGGGCCGCTTCCTGATGGACGCGCTGAAGCGCGGCGAAAGCAGCATTCCATACATGCACTTTCATGTGGCGGAGGTTCCGGCGGTGCAGAGCCTGCTGGAAAGCATGGTCTACGCCCTGGTGGACGAGGTGCCCACCGGCCAGCGGATCCTGAAGACCTCCATGACGCTCCTGATGCTGCATCTGCTGGAGCACGCCAACCGCCTGACCCTGCCGCCCTCGGGGGGCAACGCGCTGGTGGTGGCCGTGCTGGATGAAATCCGGCACAACTACGCCTCCCTGAGCCTGAAGGACTTCGCCGCCGCCCATCATGTATCCGCGGCGTACCTGAGCCAGACGGTGCACCGCGCCACCGGCATGAGCTGCACCGAGCACCTGCAGCGGCAGCGCATCGCCCAGGCCAAGCGGCTTCTGCGGGAGACGGACATGTCCGTCATGGACGTGTGCTGCGCGGTGGGGTACAGCAACACCAGCCACTTCTACCGGCTGTTCACCCAGCTGTGCGGCATGAACCCCACGGAATACCGGCTTGTTAATTCAGGACGCGGAATTGTTTAAGCGGCGGCATTTCGGCCGGATTGCACATCGTGCTACAATAGCATCAGGATCAAAGGCGCGGGGAGGGTTCTCCGCCCATAAGGAGGATGAAGAATGGAACGCTTTGCCTGGAAGGGCCGCATCAAGCCCGGCATGAGGGACGAGTACAAGCGCCGCCATGATGAAATCTGGCCCGAAATGGTCGCGCTGCTCAAGTCCGCGGGGATCCGCAACTACACCATCTGGTCGGACGGGGAGACGCTCTTCGGCTACTACGAGTGCGAGCAGGGCATCGAATTCGCCGAGCGCACCCAGGCCGGCAGCCCCATTGTTGACCGCTGGAACGAATACATGGAGGACGTGCTGGAGCTGGAGATGGATCCCGTCACCGGCGCGCAGCCCAAGATGACCTGCATGTTCCTGATGGAGTGATTGATGATGAATACCTATCTTGCCATTGACATCGGCGCATCCAGCGGACGGCACATCGTGGCCTGGCTGGAGGGCGGGAAAATCGAAACCCGTGAGGTCTACCGCTTCCCCAACGGCGCGTCCATGAAGGACGGCCATCTGTGCTGGGATGCGGAGGGCCTGGTATCCCATGTGATCGCCGGCATCCGCGCGGCCCATGAGCAGGGCTACACCCCCGCGAGCATCGGCATCGACACCTGGGGCGTGGACTTCGCGCTCCTGGACGGCGAGGGCAATATGGTGGGCGACCTGGTGGCCTACCGCGACAGCCGCACCGAGGGCATCGACGCGGAGCTGGAAAAGACCATGCCCTTCGCGGAGCTGTACGGCATCTGCGGCATCGCCAAGCAGCCCTTCAACACGGTGTACCAGCTGGCGGCGGTGCTGAAGGAGCATCCCGAGTACCGCGAGCAGGTGGAGGACTTCCTGCTGGTGCCCGAGTACCTGAGCTACCGCCTGACCGGCCGCAGGGCCCACGAGTGGACCAACTGCACCACCGGCGCCATCTGCGACGCGGCCACCGGCACCTTCTCCAGGGCCATCATCGACGGCGCGGGCCTGCCGGAGAAATGGTTCCGCACCCCGCTGGTGAAGCCTGGCACGGTGCTTGGCCCCCTGAGCGCGGAGGTTGCCGCCCAGGTTGGCTTCGACAGCACGGTGATTCTGCCCGCCACCCATGACACCGGCAGCGCCTACATGGCCGTGCCCGCCAGGGATGACCACGCGGCCTTCCTTTCCAGCGGCACCTGGAGCCTGCTGGGCACGGAGCTGCACGCCCCCGTGACCACGGAGGAAGCTCTGCGCTCCGGCTTCACCAACGAGGGCGGCTACGACGGCACCACCCGCTTCCTCAAGAACATCATGGGCATGTGGATGCTGCAGTGCATTCACAAGGAGATCAACAAGGCCCATTCCTTCGCCGAGATGGCGCAGATGGCCGCGGCCTCCGATTATCCCGCATGGGTGGACGCGGCGGACAACCGTTTCATGGCGCCCGCCAGCATGCTGGATGAGGTCAGGGCCGCGCTGAAGGATCAGGGCGCGCCGGAGCCCCGGGATCTGTCCGACATCCTGCGGGCGGTGACCATGGGCCTGGCGGTGTGCTACCGGGATTCCATCAAGGAGATGGAGAAGATCACCGGCAAGGCCTTCACCAGCGTGAACATCGTGGGCGGCGGCAGCCAGAACGTGGTGCTGAACCAGATGACCGCCGACGTCACCGGCCTGCCGGTCTACGCCGGCCCCACCGAGGGCACGGCCCTTGGCAACCTGGCCGCGCAGATGATCGCGGCAGGGGAGTTCGCCGGCCTGGCCGATTTCCGCGCCGCGCTGCCCGGCAGCTTCGACATCGTGACCTACACCGCTTCCCGGGGCGAATGAGCGCCCTCGCAGATACAACGTCAGCCGCCCCGCCCGGGACGGCAGCAAGAAAGGAAGATGCCTCATGACTCCCTTTGAGTACGCCAAGGAACGCTACGCCGCCATCGGCGTGGATGTGGACGCCGCCATGGAGAAGCTCCGCAAGGCGCCCGTGAGCCTGCACTGCTGGCAGGGCGACGACGTGCGCGGCTTCGACGGCGATCCCAACGCCCCCCTGACCGGCGGCATCCAGACCACCGGCAACTATCCCGGCCGCGCCCGCACCCCCGAAGAGCTCATGGCCGACCTGGACATGGTGATGAAGCTCTGCCCCGGCACCAAGAAGATGAACCTCCATGCCTGCTACGCCATCTTCGATGAGGAGAACGGCGGCTGGGTGGACCGGGACAGGATCGAGCCCAAGCACTTCAAGAAGTGGGTGGATTTCTGCAAGGAGCGCGGCCTGGGCTGCGACTTCAACCCCACCTTCTTCTCCCACCCCAAGTGCGACCCGCTGACCCTGTCTTCGCCCAATGAGGAGACCCGCCGCTTCTGGATCGAGCATGGCAAGGCCTGCATCCGCATCAGCCAGTACCTGGCCGAGGAGCTGGGCCAGCCCTGCATCATGAACATGTGGACCGGCGACGGCTTCAAGGACATCCCCGCCGACCGCATGGGTCCCCGCGTGCGCTACAAGGAGTCCATGGACGAGATCCTGTCCGAGCCCTTCGACTTTGACAAGGTGAAGCCCTGCGTGGAATCCAAGGTCTTCGGCATCGGCGTGGAGGCCTACACCGTGGGCAGCGCGGAGTACGCCCTGAGCTACGCCGCGGTGAATCCCGGCAAGTGCATCCCGCTGATGGACAACGGCCACTATCATCCCACCGAGGTCGTCTCCGACAAGATCCCCGCGCTGCTGGCCTTCTTCCCGGAGCTGGCGCTGCACATCACCCGGCCCATCCGCTGGGACAGCGACCATGTGGTGCTGCTGGATGACGAGACGAAGGAAATCTGCAAGGAGATCGTGCGCTGCGGCGGCCTGGACGGCCGGGTGCACATGGCCCTGGACTACTTCGACGCCTCCATCAACCGCGTGTCTGCTTGGGTCACGGGCTTCCGCAATGTGCAGAAGGCCCTGCTGATGGCCCTGCTCACCCCCAATGCCGAGATGGCCCGCCTGCAGGACACCGATCAGTTCACCGAGCTGATGGTGCGCCAGGAGGAAATGAAGACCATGCCCTTCGGCGAGATCTGGAACGAGTACTGCCGCCGCTGCGGCGCGCCCGCCGACGGCGAATGGTTCCCCCAGGTGCAGCAGTACGAGAAGGACGTGCAGTCCAAGCGCGCGTAAGCTGACATCAACCGATATTGCAAAGGAGATTGATCACCATGGCCATGACTGACATTTCCATTGTGAAGCGCTATATCCGCATGTGCAACGACGGCTGGCTCCAGGGCTGGCACGAGCGCAACGGCGGCAACCTGACCTACCGCCTGACCGCCGAGGAAGTGGCCGAGATGCGCCCCTTCTTTGACGAGACGCCCCGGCCCTGGGTCAACATGGGCGTCACCGGCGCGAACCTGGCGGGCGAGTACTTCCTGTCCACCGGCAGCGGCAAGTTCTTCCGCAATGTGATCCTCGATCCCGAGGACAGCATCTGCGTGGTGGAGATCAATGACAAGGGCGACAGCTACCGCATTGTGTGGGGTCTGGTCAATGGCGGCCGTCCCACCAGCGAGTTCCCCAGCCACTTCATGAACCACTCCGTCCGCGTGGCCGCCACCGACGGCGCCTGCCGCGTGATCTACCATGCGCATCCCGCCAACATCATCGCCATGACCTTCGTGCTGCCCCTGACGGATCGGGAGTTCTCCCGCGCGCTGTGGAAGGCTGCCACCGAGTGCCCCGTGGTGTTCCCCGGCGGCGTGGGCGTGGTGCCGTGGATGGTGCCCGGCGGCGCGGACATCGCCCTGGCCACCTGCGAGAAGATGAAGGAGTATGACGCGGCGGTGTGGGCGCATCACGGCCTGTTCGCCTCCGGCCCCGACTTCGACATCACCTTCGGCCTGATGCACACCATCGAGAAGGCCGCGCAGATCTGGGTGCTGCAGCACTCCACGGGTCTGCCCGAGCTGCAGACCATCCAGGACGACGAGCTGCGCGCCATCGCCCGGGACTTCAAGGTACAGCTGCGCGAGGAGTTCCTCGACTGACGCCCTGACGGATCATCCGTTTCGCCCGCGCTGTTCAATCGGACAGCGCGGGCTTTTCTGTGAAAAGGAGAAAGGGCGCATGACGCCGAATGAATGCCTGAAGGAGGTCGATCCCATGAACAGCGATGATTTTCTGACGCTGGCAAGCGAGCGGTATTCCGTGCGGCGGTATACGGGGGAGCGCGTCCGGGAAACGGACATGGCCCGGATTCTGCAGGCGGGGTATGTTGCGCCCACGGCCTGCAACCTGCAGCCCCAGCGGATTTTCGTCCTGCAGAGCGCCAACGCTCTGGAGAAGCTGCGCCGCTGCACCAGATGCCACTTCGACTGTCCCACGGCGCTGCTGGTGTGCCAGGACAGGAACGTCTGCTGGGTGCGCAAGTATGACGGCAAGCCCAGCGGGGACATTGACGCGGGCATTGTGACCACCCACATGATGCTGGAAGCAGCTGCCCTGGGCGTGGGCAGCTGCTGGGTGATGCATTTCGATCCCGCGGCGGTGCGGGAGGAATTCGCCCTGCCGGACAACCTGGAGCCGGTGGCGATCCTGACCATGGGGTATCCTGCGCAGGATGCCGCGCCCTATCCGGGACACAGCCAGTTCAGGCCCATGGAGGAGCTGGTGACGGCGCTGTAAGGTTCCCGCGCTGTTGAAGCACAGTTGAACAAGGTGTGCTATGATCACGCCGTACCCGGGAGGTACAGGGAGAAAGGAGAGAAATCTGTGACCATTCGCGCAAAAGACAAGGACAGCGGGGTGGCAGCTGCCGTCCGTACGCCGCTGGAGGAAATCAGCGAGGCGTCGCTTGAGGCGGCGCGGGCGCAGGAGGAACGTCTGCAGCCCATGTATCGCGAGCTGGCCAGCTGCGCCAGGGCCATTCCCGATGGGCTGCAGGATCGCGTCCGCGGCGAGATCGATTCCATGAAGCGGGCCTCCGCCACCCTGAAGGCCGCGCAGCAGAAAACTGCCGATCTGGCCGACGAGCTTTCCGCCCGCCTGCGGGACGAGGGCAAGAGCGTCAACCGCAAGTGGTACCTGCCCAATCCGCCCTCCAACGCATCCATCGACCTGAAGGAGCAGGAGAACAATCACTTCGCCCGGGGCATGAACATCTACAAGATCATGCTGATCCTGTTCCTGGGGAGCTTCCTGGGCGTGGTGGTGGAGCTGCTCTGGTGCCTGATCACCAACGGCTATCTGGAGAGCCGCTCGGGCCTGGTGTACGGGCCCTTCAACATGCTCTACGGCGTGGGCGCGGCGGCGCTGTCCATTGCGCTGTACCGCTTCCGCAACAGGGGCAGATGGCTGTCCTTCCTGGGCAGCATGGCCATCGGCAGCGTGGTGGAATACGCCTGCTCCTGGGTGATGGAGGTGCTCTTCGGCTCCAAGTCCTGGGATTACAGCCATATGCCCTTCAACCTGAACGGGCGCATCTGCCTGCTGTACTCGGTGTTCTGGGGGATTCTGGGCATCATCTGGATCAAGGACATTTATCCCCGCATGGCCAAGTGGATCCTGAAGCTGCCCAACCGGGCGGGCAGGATCATCACCTGGGCGCTGATGATCTTCCTGATCATCAACTGCCTGGTATCCGGCGCGGCCATGCTGCGCTGGTCGGAGCGGCACAAGGGCATTCCGGCGAATACCGGCATGCAGCGCATCCTGGATCAGCGCTTCCCCGACGAGCGCATGGAACGCATCTACGCCAACATGGTTTTCGAGTGACAGCCGCCGCAGGTGCGTATTCCGCTGCCTGCGGCATTTGCATTTTCACAGCGACCGTGGTATAATATTGCTCATTCCAGTGAAAGGAGTGGCGGATCATGGATCAACCTCCCTCGTGCGACGGCCGAAGTACGCAGTGTCCGCCGCTTTTGTGCTGCGGATGGCCATGCGGATAACCGCCCATGGCGCTGCTGACGGGACAAGGCCTCCCGATGACGTTGAAAGGATTTGTCGTCCATGAGTCCCACCTCCGGTATACTGCTGGCCGCGCTGGTTGTCTGCGTGGCCCTGTCCGCATTTTTCTCCTCCTCGGAGACAGCGTTCTCCGCGGTCAACAAGGTTCGCCTGAAGGCCATGAGCCAGAACGGCAACAGCCGGGCCAGGCGCGCCCTGGAGCTGGCCGAGAATTACGACCGCCTGCTGACCACCATTCTGGTGGGCAACAATGTGGTGAACATCGCCGGCACGTCCATCGCCACGGTGCTGTTCACCATGTGGCTGGGGGGCCTGGGGGCCACGGCATCGACGGTGGTCATGACCGTGCTGATCCTGATCTTCGGCGAGGTGTCGCCCAAGGCCCTGGCCAAGGAATCCCCGGAAACCATCGCCATGGCGGTGGCGGGGCCGCTGCGGGCGCTGGAAAAGGTGCTTGGGCCGGTGAACGTGCTGTTCGTCCAGTGGCGGAAGCTCCTGGGGCGCATCTTCAAGCCGGCCGAGAGCGAAAGCTACATTGAGGCCGAGCTGATGACCATGGTGGACGAGGCCCAGAGCGAGGGCGACATGGACGCCCACGAGGGCGAGCTGATCCGTTCCGCCATTGAGTTCAACGACCAGGATGTGCTGAGCATCCTGACCCCCCGGGTGGACGTGACCGCCCTGGAGGACACCGCCACCATGGAGGAGGCCGCCAACCTTTTCCGGGAGACGGGGTATTCGCGCCTGCCCGTGTACCATGAGGATATGGATCACGTGGTGGGTATCCTGCATGAGAAGGACTATTACGCCCGCCGCCACGAGGGCTGCACGGATATCCGGCAGATCATGGTGCCGCCGGTCTGGGCGCCCAGCACGCTGAAGATCAGCAAGCTGCTGAAGCTGTTCCAGAGCTCGAAGACCCACATGGTCATCGTGGTGGATGAGTTCGGCGGCACGGAAGGCATCGTCACCATGGAGGACGTGCTGGAGGAGCTGGTGGGCGAAATCTACGACGAGCACGACGACGTGAGCAGCGACATCATCACCCTGGAGGACGGTTCTCTCCTGGTGGAAGGCGGCGTGCAGCTGGCCGAGCTGATGGAGCAGCTGGACGTGGAGGATATTTACGAGGCCGATACCGCCGGCGGCTGGGCGGCGGAGGTGCTGGGCTGCATCCCCTTCGTGGGCGCGGCCTTTGAGACGGACGAGCTGCGCGGTCTGGTCACCCAGATGGACAAGCGGCGCGTGACCCAGCTGCGGGTCTGGAAGCAGACGCCGTCGGATGCCAAAGCAGCCGACGCATGATTCGAACAAGGAGGTCAATCCCCATGGCGAAGAGGAGCAAGGCGGACAGGAAGCAGCTGGTGACAAGGATTGTCTGCATGTCGCTGGCGGTGGTCATGATCGGCACCGTGGTGCTGGCGGCCGTGCTGTCCCAGGTTTTCTGATGCGTGAAGTCACAATCGTGAAGGAAGGTGCAGCATGAGCCGAAGGAGAAAACGCAGAGGCGTTTCGCTGGGCACGGTGATCATGCTGGCGCTGACGCTGGTGGTGGCGGCGGTCTCCCTGTCGCTCCTGTCCAGGCTGATGGGGGATACGACCATCGAGCTGGACACCGGCAGGATGCTGCAGGCGCTGTCCATCACCGACGGCCTGCCGGAATTGTCCCTGAGCGACATTCCCATCAGCATCTCCACCGGGCAGCCCACCTCAACCCCGGCCCCTGCGGATCAGGCGCAAACCGCGCTGCCCGCGACCATGCCGCCGCAGGTTACCGCCGCGCCCACGGAGACGCCCTATGCCGGCGGCAGCTTCACGCTGACCCTGGGCGGCAGCATCTGCATGGACGACGCGGTGCGCAAGTCCTGCTATTACAGCGAGTCGCAGAAGTACGACTTCACCGAGCTGCTCTCGCTGATCCGGGGCGAGCTGCAGTCCGACCTGGTCATGCTGTCCCTGGAGAACCTGATCGTGCCCACCGCCAAGGTGTCCAGCCTGATCGCCCCGGACGCCGTGATGAACGCGATGGCTTCCTCCGGCGTGGACATGGTGGCCCTTGGGTTTCCGCAGGTCTATGACCAGGGGGCGGACGGTCTGGCCAGCACGGTGCAGGCGGCCCGCAACGCGGGGCTGACCACCCTGGGCGCCTACACCAGCCAGGAGGACGCGGACAATCTCCGCCTGGTGACGCTGAACAACGTGCAGGTGGCCTTCCTGCATTATGTGCAGGCCCTGTCCTCCAAGAGCGCCAAGGCCATCAAGACTGCCGACGCCGCCTACGCCGCGCCTGTGGCGGAGGAAGCGCGCATTCAGGCGGATATCGCCCAGGCACGCGCGGCCGGCGCGCAGGTGGTGATCGTCTCGGTCAGCTGGAGCGGCACGAAGTCGACCCCGACCCAGACCCAGACCACCCTTGCGCAGCAGATAGCCGATGCGGGGGCGGACGTGATCGTGGGCACGGGCACAGGGATTCTCCAGCCGGTCACCTGGCTGAACGGTCAGGGCGGCCATCGGACGCTGTGCGCCTATTCCCTGGGCGCGCTGGTGAGCGAATCCCGTTCCAACGGCGGCGTGGCGGCAGCGCTGCTTCAGCTGCGCATCGCGGTGGACGGCACGGGGCAGATCATCTATGAGCAGACCTCCTATACGCCCACCTACATCTGGCGCTACAAGCAGGACAGCCAGTATCAGTACCGTGTGGTGGCCAGCGATCAGCCGGCTCCCGACGGCATGAGCGATGATCAGCAGGATGCCATGGCGCGCGCGCTGGTCAACGCGCAGAAGTACATGGGCGATGCTTCGCCGCTGACGCTGCGTACCCGCTGATTGATTCTGATCCGGTGATTCCGGAAGGCAGGCGATACGGATGAAGAAGGTGCTGGCGGTGCTGCTGCTGGCGGTGCTGCTGTGCAGCATCGCGGCCGCTGTGGGCGACGCGGACCTGAACGTGCTTCTGCAGCAGTATTCGGCGCGTGCCGTCCAGGAGGCGGAAGCCATCCTGCCCGGGGATTCCGGGCTGACGCTGACGGATCGCGAAGCCGAAATCTACCGGCTGGGCTTTGCCCGGGGGTATGACGCTGCATCGGGCGGCACATCCGCGACCTCGGCCGGGTCAGTGGACGGAACCCTGGTGTGGATTCCCACCAACGGCGGAACCAAGTATCACATCAGCAAAACCTGCAGGAACATGATCGATCCTGTCCAGGTTACCGTCACCGAAGCGCAGCGTCTGGGCTACGAGCCCTGCGGCGTGTGCATAGGCAAATGATTCCCCGTGAAGGAATACGGCTCCGATGTCAGGCTGCATCGGAGCCCTTCCTTTGTGTCGGGGCGTGGCCGCACGCCGGGTAACCTCCGCGCATAGGATGCTGTGCGGGAGGTGAAGAACATGACAGTCAGCGAATTTCTCGCGGCAATTGCGGAAATTGAGCGGGCTGACCCACGCTACCGCCTGGGCGGCGACGGATCCCGCGGCACCTGCGACTGCATCGGCCTGATCATCGGCGCGTGCAGACGCTGCGGACTTCGGTGGCCGGGCATCCACGGCACCAACTGGACCGCCAGGAATGTCACCGCCGGGCTGTCGCCCATCAAGGGCACAGGAAGCCTGCAGGTAGGGGATATGGTATTCAAGCATCGCGCGCCGGGGCAGAGCCGCTACGCGCTGCCCGCGCGGTATGCCAGCAGCCCGGACAGGCTGGATTATTATCACGTGGGCGTTGTGCGGTCGGTGTCGCCGCTGCGCATCGTCAACTGCACCACGCCGGGCATTCGCACGGATACCGCGCTGCGCAACTGGACGTACCATGGCCGGCTGACGCTTATCGATGATACGCCCTCACAGCCGACGCTGCGCAGGGGCGACCGGAACGACAGCGTCCTTCGGATGCAGCAGCTGCTGATCGCCGCGGGCTATGCGCTGCCGAAGTATGGCGCGGACGGCAGCTTCGGCTCGGAAACCAGGGCAGCCGTCAGGCAGTTTCAGAAGGACCACGGGCTGAAGGTGGACGGCATCGTTGGCCCGGCCACCTGGGCTGAACTGCTTCAGTAAGGCACCAATGAAAAACCGACCCGCGTTTTCTGCGGGCCGGTTATTTTATTGTGTCTGCAGTGCCGACCACAGTCGGCGCAAACCGACCAAAGTCGGCGATCATGCATCGCTTTCCACCGGCAGATGCGCATGGGCGCGCACCTGATCCCAGGCAACGGTATACCCGGCGCCGTGGGCGCAGAATACCGAATCCGGCGTGTCGTCCGCCAGGGGATTGTAGCCGCTGGCCGCCACAATGGCTTCCTGATCGCCGCAGGGTACATAGCGGCTCATCCAGACCCGCAGCGCGCCGCGGCCCCGGGTCATCGCCGTGAAATCCTCCTGCCATGGCGCGAAGAGGGCATACGGCGCTTCACCGGTGAGCAGCACGTCCTCACCCTCATACACGGGCGGCTCAGTCTCCGCCCGAAGCCGCGTCAGCGCTCCTGCCATGGCGCCGTACAATTCCGCCGGAGCCCGCAGGTTGAAGCCGCACCAGGGCTCCAGCAGCACGCTGTCGGCGTACATCAGCGCGTTGCGGATGGCACGGTAGGTGCTCTGCCGGAAGTCGCCGCCCTCGGTGTGCTTCAGATGCGCCCTGCCGGACAAAAGCTCCACCGTCACGTCTGTCAGCGGCGCGCCGGTCAGGACGCCCTTGTGTGCCTTCTCCAGCACGTGGGTCTCGATCAGCCGCTGCCAGTTCAGCGCCAGGTTGTCCACGTGGCACCGGCTGACAAAGCGTATGCCGCTGCCCTGCGCCCCGGGAACCAGCCGCAGATGCACCTCTGCATAGTGCCGCAGGGGCTCGTAATGCCCGACGCCCACGCTGGGCGCGGCAATGGTCTCCTTGTACAGCACCCTGGCCGGGCCGAAGCTCACCTCCAGACCGAAGCGGTCCTTCACCTGCTGGCGCATGACCTCCAGCTGAATCCTGCCCATCATGCGCACGGTGATGCTCCCGCCGCTCTCGCTGACCGCCAGGGAAGGCTCCTCGTCCTCCAGAATGCGCATGATTTCCAGCATCCGGAAGGCCGGCGTGACCTTGCTGTCCCACAGAAGATCCGCGGCCATCATGGGCTCCAGCAGGAAGGGGTTGCGGGTGTCCGCGCCGGGACAGTCACCGGGGCGGATGCCCTCCAGACCCGGAATGGCCACCAAATCGCCCGCCTGCGCCTGCTCCACGCTGCGGAAGCGGTTCCCGTGATACACGCGCAGCTCGTTGACCTTCTGCCCGCCGGGAAGCTCGTCCTTGACGCGCAGGGTGCCCGTCAGCAGCTTCAGGAAGCACAGCCGGCCGCCGCCCTGCTCATGGCGGACACGGTAGCAACGGGCCGTGAGGGGAAGGCCCGTCAGCCTGTCCGAATCGGTCGGGGTCAGCCGGGCCAGCAGGGTGAGAAAGCTGTCCACCCCAGTCCCCGACAGCGCCGCCCCCGCCATGACGGGGAAGCACCTGCGCTCCCGCACCAGCTGCGTCAGGGTGTCCAGCCACAGCGCCTCGTCATAGCCCTGGTCAAACAGCCGTTCCAGCAGCGCTTCGTCCCGCTCGGCCACGGCCTCCTGCAGGGCCGCGTCCATGCCGCCGGTCTGCTGCAGCACGCGCACGTCGATAACGTCCGGCGAAAGACGGCGGCGCATCTGGTCGATGACCGCCTCCTGATCCGCGCCGGTGCGATCAATCTTGTTCAGGAAGATCAGAACAGGCACGCCGTAGCGCGCCAGCAGCCGCCAGACCGTCTCGGTGTGGCTCTGCACGCCCTCGGCGCAGCTGACCACCAGCACCGCGTAGTCCATCACCGACAGCGCGCGCTCCATCTCCGTGGAGAAGTCCACATGCCCCGGCGTATCCAGCCAGTAGACGGTATCGCCCGCCAGCTCAAAGCAGGCCTGCCCCGAGAAGATCGTGATGCCCCGCTGCCGCTCCATGGGATCCGTGTCCAGGAAGGTGTCCTGATGATCCACCCGGCCCAGGGTTCGGATGGCCCGGGCGCGGTACAGCGCCTGCTCGGACAGGGTGGTCTTGCCGGCGTCCACATGGGCCAGGATGCCGATGGTCTTTCGCATGCTTGCCTCATCCTTTCTGCTAAAGAGTATACAGCATCCGCTCCGGCGGCGCAAGGGTTGCGCGGCGGGAGAAGTTATGGTATGCTTTACTGGCAAAGGAGGATGGCGTATGCAGCTGATTCTGATCCGCCACGGCGAGCCGGATCCGGCGCAGGTGGAGGCAATGGGCTTCGTTGGGCACGGGCGGGATTTCGCGCCCCTGTCGCCGGAAGGAATCCGTCAGGCGGAGGAGGCGGCGCACTCGCCGCTGCTGACGGGATGCGAGCTGATCCTCACGTCCCCCTACACCCGCGCCCTGCAAACGGCCGCGATCATTTCGCGAAGGACGGGCCTGCCGCTGTCCGTGGAAGCCGCCCTTCACGAATGGCTGCCTGACAAAACCTTCCGCAGCCGCACAGGGGAGGACGTCCAGCGTCTGCGGCAGGACTTCTTCGCCTGCAAGGGGCGCTGCCCCGGCGGCGAAACCCGGGACTGGGAGGAAATCGACGGCATCATCCGACGGATGGATCCGGTACTGCGCCATTATCACGGGCAAGGGTGGTCGCGCATCGCGCTGGTAATTCACGGAGGGCTGATCCGCCGCCTGACGGGCGAGGCAGAGGTGGCCTATTGTCAGCCCCGGGAGGTCGACTATTCTCCGGGCTATGCCTATACGGGCTGGGTGGAAGCATAACAACGCAAGGAGGCCAACGGTATGAGGAGCATCAGGCCCGGTTGGGGCGAATCCATCATGAGCGGCGCGGTCAGTGTCATCGTGGCGCTGGTGGGTGTGATATGGACCATCGTGGCTGTGAGCCTGGGCGCAGGCTTCATGTCCTGCTTTGGCGCAGTGTTTATTGTGATTGCGCTGATCAATGCTCGCGAGGGCATCTGCAGCGCCGCGGCGAGAAAGCGCATGTCCGTGGCGGAAGTTGCCGTCGCAGGGGAGGAGCCGGATCCGCTGAACGAGCGCTTCGGCCATCAGCCTGAGGTTCAGCCGCAGCCCCCGCAGGCAGCGGCCTACTGCCCTTACTGCGGCGCATCCGTGGAAGCGGACTACGCCTTCTGTCCCCGCTGCGGAAAGGCGCTGCGCCGGGCATGACGATCATCGAAGGAGGCAATGGCACGATGGATTCCATCACCGTCAACGGCCGCGCATTCCGCATCCTGCGCCTGCTGGGCAAGGGAAAGGGCGGCTACTCCTACCTGGCGGAGGACGACGCCGGGCAATACGTTGTCAAGCAGATTCACCATGAGCCCTGCGCCTACTACACCTTCGGGGACAAGCTGGCCTCCGAGTGCCGGGACTACGAACGGCTGTCGGGCCTGGGGCTGACCATGCCGCGGCTGCTGGATGTGGATCACGCGCAGGAGCGGCTGCTGAAGGAGTTCATCCCCGGGGAGACCATGGACAGGCTGATCCTGCGGGACGATGTGCCGGACGAGGCCCGCAGGCAGCTGCAGGCCATGTGCGAGGTGCTGTATCCCGCCGGGCTGAACATCGACTATTTCCCCACGAACTTCATTTTCCATCAGGGGCGGCTGTACTACGTGGACTATGAGTGCAACGGCTACATGGCCGAATGGGATTATGAGCACTGGGGCCGGAAGTACTGGTACCGGACGGAGGAATTCCTGACGCATTTCCAGCAGAAGCAGGACTGAACCGCATCACAGAAGAAACGCCCCGGGAGCAGCTCCCGAGGCGTTTTTCAATGGCACGATGGGGGATTACCACACGTTGCAGGCGTCGGCGTAGAAGGCCTGCATCTCTTCCTCCGTGGGGAACACGGCCACGTACATCTGGTTGCCCATGGCGCCGGCGAGGGCGTCGGGGATGCGGGTGACCATGCGCATCTGGCCGGCGTACTTGGACACCAGCTGATCGTGGGTCAGGCGGAAGTTCTTGCCGTCGCGGCGGCCGGCGAAGGCGCAGAAGCGCTTCTCGCCGCAGGGCTTCTGGGTGCTGTCGAAGGCGATCATGTCCGCCCAGATCTTGTACACGTCGGTGGAGTTGGCGTAGTTCATCATGTCGGGGGAGAAGCCGCCGCAGGGCCGCATGTTGACCTCCAGGGCCACCACGTCGCCCTTCTTGCCCATGTGGGGATGATCGGCGGTCAGGCGGAAGAACTCGAAATGCACGAAGCGGCTCTTCACGCCGAAGGACTTCACCGTGGCGCGGCCGGCGCGGCGGGTGTCCTCGGGCAGCTCCTTGACGATGTAGTAGATGGAGTTGTCGCCGTTGTTCACCACGTCCATGATGGAGTTGGGGGTGACGTTGCCGGTCTCGAAGATGGGCTCGCCATGGCTGTCGATGATGGCGTCGTAGCTGTTGACCTCAGCGGTGATGAACTCCTCCATGATGTAGCGCACGGAGGGATCCATTTCCTTCAGGAAGGCGCGCAGGTCATCATCGCTGGCCAGCTTGTAGGTGTGGGACGCGCCCACGCCGTTGTCGGGCTTGACGATGACGGGCCAGTTCACCTCGTCGATGAACTTTTTGCAGCCGTCGAAGTCATCCACGATGTGGTAGCGGGCGGTGGGGATGCCCGCGGCCTGGTAGTAGGGCTTCATGCCGGACTTGTACTTGATGCGGGCCATGTCCTCCACCTGGAAGCCGGAGGTGATGTGGAAATCGGTGCGCAGCATGGCGTCCCGCTCCAGCCAGTACTCGTTGTTGCTCTCCAGCCAGTCGATGCGGCCATAGCGGGAGATGAAGAAGGCCACCGCGCGGTAGACCTCGTCGTAGTTCTCCATGGAGCGCACCTTGTAGTACTCGGTCAGGCTGCTCTTGAGCTCAGGCAGCAGCTCGTTGTAGGGCTGATCGCCGATGCCCAGCACGTTCAGGCCGTTGTCCTTGAGGTGCTTGCAGAACTGCCAGTAGTTGGTGGGGAAGTTGGGCGAGATGAAAATGAAATTCTTCATGCTGATCACCTTTTTCTGTATAGTATCGCGCGGCGAGGCAAGGCCTCACAGCACGTGGGGGACGTGCACAGCGACCTGCTTGTACCACCAGTCCCAGTCATGCTTCACGTCGTAGCCCCAGATGTCGAAGCGGACGTTGATGCCCTTCTCCTCGCAGATGTCCTTGAGGCGGAAGGTGCTGGCGGGAATCTCCCAAGGGCCCTGGCCCACGACGATGACGCCCTTGTGCCGGTTGTACTGCTCGATGAAGGGATGATCCTTGGGCATGCCGGACAGGTAATCCACGGGGCTGTTGCGGTAGACGTCCTCGTTCATGTAGCCGTGGAAGCCGTAGTCCGAGGTGTAGATGCCCGACAGCGCCAGGAGCCCGTCGAACAGGTCGGGGCGGCGGAAGAACAGGTTGACGGCGTGGGTGGCGCCCAGGCTGCAGCCGAAGGCGATGACCCCGGGATAGCCCTCCCAGCCGTTGCGCTCGTTGGTGAGCTTGCGGATGAAGGGCACCACCTCACCCGTGATGTAGGCAAACCAGGCCTCATGCCGGCGGATGCGCCAGTAGGCATCGCCCTTGGCGGAGTAGGTTTCCTTGTCCAGGGTGTCAATGGCAAAGACCATGCACTGACCGCTCTCGATCCAGGGCTCCCAGGCGTTGGTCATCTTGTAGTTCTCGAAGTCGTAGAAGCGGCCGTCCTGGCAGGGGATGAACAGAACGGGCCGTCCGCCATGGCCGTACACCTTGATTTCCATGTCCCGGCCCACGGAGGGGCTGTACCATTTGGTGTAGTAGGTCTGCAAGTGCGTTGAACCTCCCTTAGTCTCTGTTGTACAAAAGCGCGCCCATGAAGAAGGGGATCTGCTCCTCCCAGCAGGCCTCGCAATGGTCGCCGTTGGGGACGATGCGGCTGGTGAGGAAGATCCGCTTCTCCAGCAGATCCGCCGTTACCCGGGCGAACTGGCTGCGCATCTTGTCATGGTTGCCCATCTCCCGGGAGCCGTAGTCCATGTAGATCACCGTCTGCGGATCCATCTCCGCCCCGGCGATCAGCTTGTGCAGGGCCTTGGTGGCGAACCAGATGGAGGGCGACAGGCATGCCGCCCGGGAGAACACGTCATTGTAGGCAAGGATGGCGTACAGGCTCATCAGCCCGCCCATGGAGCTTCCCGCGATGAAGGTGTATTCCCGCTCGGGCATCGTGGGGTAGCGGTGGTCGATCATGGGCTTGAGGGAGTGGATCATCCATTCCATGTACTTCTTGCCCCGGCCGGTGATGTTGCCCAGGTTGGGATCGCGGAAGGAGAAGGGGGAGTACTCGCTCAGGCGGCCGTTGTTGGGGCTGTGGTTGCAGTCCACCGCCACGATGATCATGGGCGTGCAGGTATCCTCCATGTATTCCTTCATGCCCCAGCTCTTGCCGTAGGTGGCGTCGCTGTCGAAGAAAACGTTGTGGCCGTCAAACATGTACAGCACGGGAAAGCGTGCGTCGGGATCCTTCAGGGCCATATCGGGGACATAGACATAGACGGTGCGCGGCTGCCTGCCCGTCAGCGCGGGCAGCACCGTCGGCCATTTTTCAATCATAAGAACCCTTCCTGCATGATAGTCGCGGCCCATGCCGCATCCATTAGTTTACCATAGACAGAAAACAGGCACAAGTGAGCATGCGCCTGTTTTTCTGCATTTCCTGCGTATTTTTGGCAATCCATGCCCGACCCTGATCAGTTGCCGCACTCGATGCTGATGGCGTTGAAAATTTCCAGCAGATCTTCCACCTTTGTGGCCGTCTTTTCCTCGCCGGCCTTGTCCAGCACGGCGGCGCCCTGATGCATCATCAGCAGCCTGTCGCCGTACTGCACCGCGTGCCGCAGGTTGTGGGTGACCATCAGCGTGGTCAGCTTCTTTTCGCGGACAACCCTGTCCGTCAGCTCCATGACAATCTCGGCGGTCTTGGGGTCCAGGGCGGCGGTGTGCTCGTCCAGGATCAGGAAGTCGATGGGGGTCATGGTGGCCATCAGCAGCGCCAGGGTCTGCCGCTGTCCGCCGGAGAGGCTCCCCACCGGCACGCTCAGCTTGTCCTCCAGCCCCAGGCCCAGGGGCGCCAGCATGTCCCTGTAGTCCTTGATGCGGCGGCGGTTGGCGCCGGGGGTCAGGCCGTAGCGCTTGCCCTTGTTGTCCGCCAGGGACAGGTTCTCCAGGATGGTCATGGTGGGGCAGGTGCCCATGGCAGGGTTCTGATACACCCGGCCGATGCGGGCATACCGCCGGAACTCCTTCATGCGGGTGATGTCCCGGCCATCCATGAGGATCTGCCCGTCGTCCACGGGGATGGAGCCGCACAGGATGTTCAGCAGGCTGGTCTTGCCGCTGCCGTTGCTGCCCACCACGGACACGAAGCTGCCCTTCTCAATGAACAGGTTGAAGCCGGTGAACAGGCACGTTTCCTGAACGGTGCCGGGGCTGTAGGTTTTGGAGACGTTCCGCAGCTCAAGCATGGATGCGCACCTTCTTCCGCTTGAATTGGGCCTGGGCGAAGATCAGGATCAGCAGGAACAGCACGGCGGTGATCAGCTTCATGTCCTGAGCCTCCAGGCCACAGGAGATGGCTGCTGACACGCACAGCTTGTAGAGCACCGAGCCGATGATGACCATGGTGGTGCTCTTCATCCAGCCCAGGTTCTTGAACAGGTTGGTGCCGATGATCACCGAGGCAAGGCCCGTGACCATGGTGCCCGTGCCCATGGAGATGTCGAAGGAGCGCTGATGCTGGGCCATGACCGCGCCGGAGAGGGCCACCAGGGCGTTGGCGATCATCAGGCCGATGATCTTGGTGGTGCCCACGTCCCTGGCCAGGGTGGATACCACGCTGGGATTGTCGCCCGCGGCCCGCAGCAGGAAGCCGGCCTTGGTCTTCAGGTACCAGTCCAGCAGGAGCTTGGCGATCAGGACGATCACCAGAATGATGAGCAGCGTGCTGTAGGGCGCGATCCAGGCGGGGAGGGACTTGGTGAAGCTGTTCTTGAACAGGGTGGCGTTGGCGAAGAAGGGGAGGTTGGCCTTGCCCGCGATGCGCAGGTTGATGGAATACAGGCCCGTCATGGTGATGATGCCGCTGAGCAGATCGCGCACATGGCACCGCACATGGATCAGACCCGTCACCAGCCCCGCCACCGCGCCGGCCGCCGCCGCCGCAAACAGGGACAATACCGGCGGATAGCCGTTGACCGTCATCAGCGCGGTGATGGCCGCGCCCAGCGGGAAGGAGCTGTCCACCGTCAGGTCGGGGAAGTCCAGGATGCGGTAGGTGATCAGCAGGCCCAGGGCCAGAATGCCATAAATAAGGCCCTGCTCCAGCGCCCCGGTGATAATGTTGAGGATCGCGGAAAGGTTCATTGCTTCAACCAGCTTTCTGCATCGGCATCAATCAGTCGGAACATGGGTGAAGCCCGGCCCCTCAAGGAGGAGGGAGGGGCCGGGCGGGGGAATGGCACGGCTTACTCGGCGGTCACGGAGATGGCGCGCTCGGCCAGCTCGGCGGGAACGGTCAGGCCGAATTCCGCCAGGACTTCCTCATTAATATAGAGGTAGGAATTGCTGATGATCTCGAAGGGGATGTCCTTGGCCTCAGCTTCGCCGCTGAGCACCTTGGCAGCCATGCCGCCGGTCTGACGGCCCAGCTCCAGGTATTCGATGCCCTCGGAGGCCACGCAGCCGTTGCGCACCTGCTCAACCTCGCTGCCGAAGACGGGCTTGCCGGCTTCCCTGGACATTTCCAGCACCGTGGCCAGGTAGGACACGACGGTGTTGTCGGTCAGGTTGGTGGTGCAGTCCACCAGGGGCAGCAGGGCGTCCAGGGCCATGGGGATGTCAGCGCCCACGGAGATGCCCTTGTCCACGATTTCAAAGCCGTAGAGGGGCGCCAGCTCCTTGTAGGTGGCCAGGGTGGAATCGCTGTTGGTCTCGCTGGTGGTGTGCAGGATGCCGATCTTGGTGGCGTCGGGCATCAGGGCGCGGATGAGCTTCAGCTGAGCCTCCACGGGCAGGGCGTCGGAGGTGCCGGTGATCTGGCCGGGGTTGGTGCCGTCAGCATTGGCCAGCTGGGAGGCGATGGGATCGGACACGGCGGTGTAGATCACCGGGATGCCCTTTTCCTCGGCCACGTTGTAGGCGGCCTGGGCAACGGGGGTGGCCACGGCGCAGATCATGTCGCAGTCAGCGGCCATCTTGTCGGCGATCTGCGCGGCAATGCCGGTATCAGCCTGAGCGTTCTGGTAGTCAAAGACGACGTTCACGCCTTCCACGTAGCCGGCGGCGGCAAGGCCCTCGATGAAGCCCTGACGGCAGTTGTCCAGGGAGGGATGCTCGGCGAACTGGATGATGCCGATCTTGATGGGGGCGTCGTCCGCCTGGGCGACGGCGGCAAAGGAGAAGACAAAGGTCAACGCCAGCAGCAGGGAAGCCAACTTCTTCAGGTTCTTCATAATCAGGTACCGTCCTTTCTTGATGATGCGTGGGTGAATTTTGGAATAAAAAAACGCCCCAATCTACCCATGGTAGACTGAGGCGGTATTCCCGCGGTGCCACTCAGCTTCGCCTCCAATGAAAGGGAGGACGCGCTCATTGTCGCGTACACATGATACGCGCCGCCTGGATAACGGGTGCGGTTCCCGTTTCTTCCTACACAAGTGAATGCTTCAGAAGAACCCTCCGGAGTCCATTCGCTCCAACCGCACGCACCGCCGTCCCACTATCGGCAGCTCCCTTGGCCGTGCTGTGAAGGAGGTACTACTCTCCATCGCAGGTTTCTTTGGATTGATGACAGCATACACGATCTTTTCGGGAATGTCAAGAGGAAATTCGTTGTTTTTTTTCTGTTTTTTGACCGGAATCACCAAGCATTCCGGCCATATAATGAAGGCTTTCATTTGCCGGGGATCACGCCTGACGCTGCCGCCAGTGCCGGAGCTTCGGCAGCTGCTCCTCGAAGTAGGCCCGGGCCTGCTCCGGCGGCCAGTTCTCGCCGGACATGCGCGCCACCAGGAAGTCCGTCAGATCCTCCAGGCTGGCGTAGACGAACTTCCCGCGGGTGTAGCACCACTGGCAGTAGTCCTCGTTGAAGCTGCCGTCGGGCTCCCGGCTGAGAAAGTCGTCCTCCAGGGGCATGCCGCAGCACTGGCAGATCAGCTTCCTGGGGGAGCCCAGCAGCGTATTGATGGACACGTCGAACAGCCGGGACAGCAGCTTGAGCGTTTCCGTACCCGGGACGGTTTCGCCGTTTTCCCAGCGGGATACCGCCTGCCGGGTGACGTACACCTTTTCCGCCAGCTCGTCCTGGGAAAGGCCCTTCTCCCTGCGCAGACGGAGTATCAGATCCTTGGTTTCCATACCGTTCATCACCTCGCTGACAGCATACCATACCGGATTGCGCCTGACAAGCAACGCTCCGTTTCCCCCGGCCCAGGCGGCGGGGGAGGCCGGAGGCATGGCGGACACGCGCCGTGGATTGTGCAGGATATCCTGCATGTTGCGTATATCAGCCGATCATGGCTTCCTGCAGCTTCTGCATGGAGTAGCAGCCGGGCCTGTCCCAGGTCAGGCTGAGCTTCAGGCGGATATCCCTGGCGGACGCGCAGACGTACACGTCGTACACGCCGTTCTCCACCGTCCACTGATGGAGCATCACGTTGTAGTAGCACAGATCCTCCTCCGTCAGACGGAAGACAACGCGCCGGGTTTCGCCGGCCCGGAGGAAGATCTTGTCGAACTGCCGCAGCTCCTTGACCGGCTTGGACGCGGTGGAGACAGGGTCGCCGACGTAGAGCTGCACCACCTCCGCGCCGTCCATACCGCCGGTGTTGGACAGGTCGAAGGACAGCGTCCACCCGTTCCCGTCGGGAACAAGGCTGGCATTGGCATAGTCGAAGGTGGTGTAGTGCAGCCCGTGGCCGAAGGGGAACCAGATCTCCTCCGGATGCAGGTCGTAATAGCGGTAGCCCACGCGCCACTTCTCATTGTACTCCAGCGACAGGCCGTTGCCGGTCAGGTCGAGGTCGCTGCGCATGCGGGTGGGGAAGGTTTCGGACAGCTTGCCGGAAGGGTTGATCCGCCCCGCCAGCACCTCGGCGATGGCCTGTCCGGCGCCCTCGCCCGCGGGCCACATCTGCACGATGGCGGGGAACAGATCCGCCTTCGGGCTCCTGAAGGTGGAGCAGCCGCTGCACAGCACCAGCACGCAGTTGGGATTGTGCCCGGTCACATTGCGCATGACGTCCTCGATGAACCCCGCCAGCTGATTGCTTCCCCGGTCAAACTCCTCGGAATCATCGCTGGGCTCCACGCCGGTGAACACCAGCACCAGGTCGTAATCGCGGATGCCGGGCATCTGCTGGGTGAAGGTGTGCCAGAGCATGGTGTCGGGCTTCTTGCGGGGGAGATAGTCGAAGTAGTCGATCTGCACATCGGGCAGGAGACGGCGCAGGCAATCCAGGGGCGTGTCGACGCAGTCGGGGTCGGTGAACACCTCGGCGCTGCCCTGGCCGTTGATGTAGGGCCGGACGGCGTATTCGCCGGTGACGCAGATGCGCTTGTACTTCCCGGGCGTGATGGGCAGAAGCTCCCTGTCGTTGCGCAGCAGGCAGATGGCTTCCCGGGCCACGTCGCGGGCGGCCTCGTGCTGGGCGGCGCGGTCGTAGCCTGCCTCCTGCGGCACGGGGCGCAGCAGGAATTCCAGCACGCGTCCGGCGCAGCGGTCGACCTCCTCCATGGTCATCTCGCCCCGGGCGAGGGTCTCTTTGACGTCGCGGATGGTATCCGGATTGCCGGGCATGCGCAGGTCCAGCCCCGCCCTGACTGCCCGCGCGCCGTCATGCACCGCGCCCCAGTCCGATACCACCATGCCGTCATAGCCCCAGTCATTCCGCAGAACCTCCGTCAAAAGCCAGCGGTTTTCCGAGCACCAGATCGACTGGATCTTGTTGTACGCGCACATGACGCTCGTCGGATGCCCGATGCGGATGGCGCGCTCAAAGCCCCGCAGGTAGATCTCCCGCATGGTGCGTTCATCAGCCTCGGCGCTGATTTCGGTGCGGTAGGTTTCCTGGGAGTTGAGGGCAAAGTGCTTCATGGACGTGCCCACGCCCTGCTCCTCGATGCCCCTGACCACATGGCCGGCGATTTCCCCCGTGAGCACCGGATCCTCGGAGACATACTCAAAATTGCGGCCGTTGAGGGCATTGCGCTTGATGTTCAGCCCGGGGCCCAGCAGCATCTGCCTGTCGTGGTGAATGCAGTCCAGGGCCATGGTTCTGCCCGCCTTCTCCGCGGCCTCGCGGCTCCAGGTGGCGCCCAGGGCGCACATGGAGGGCAGCGTGGTGCAGTTGGAGCCTGGCTCATAATTGCGCACGCCGTGGGGACCGTCGGCCAGGCGCTTGGGCGCGATGCCCAGTCGGGGGACGCCGGCGGTGGTCATGCTTTCTTCGCCGCCGGTCAGCAGGGCAGCCTTTTCATCCAGCGTCAGCTGCGCGAGAATTTCCTTGACATCCATCCGGCAACGCTCCTTTCTGCGGCGGTTATTCCCTGAAGGCTTCCGGGTACACCCTGTCCAGGGAGAAAATATCTCCCGGCCGGGCAGGGCGGTTGATCCACTTGCCATTGGTGAAGTCCGGCACGGCCACCGGCATGGATCCCATGGCGATGGACTGCTCGCTCAGGCAGGTGACGGCCATCCAGGCCGCGGCGTCGTACACGTCGATGGGGAAGGCGACCTCCTGCTGCAGCGACTCGATGAACGCCCGCAGCACCAGATAGTCCATGCCGCCATGCCCGCCCCGCAGGCCGAATTCCTCGTACTCCTTCCAGAGAGGATGCAGGAATACCTGCATATACGGCTTGTCGGACTCAAACAGATGCTCGCCATGCCCGGAGATGGGCGTGCGGCTCTCCAGGTAGATGAGCCGGCCGTCCTCCTCCCACAGGCCCCGGGTGCCCTGAATGTAGCCGCCGCGGGAGTAGGGGCGGGGCAGGGTGCAGTCGTGGGTGAGGACGATGGTTTCGCCGTTGGCGCATTTGATCATGGTGGTGACCACGTCGCCCTGGTTGAAGCGCGCCCGGGCCAGGGGAGAATCCGCCCGGTTCTTCTCCATCCACTGATGCTGGCCCAGGGATTTGGACGCCATGGACACCAGCGACAGCATCCTGTTGCCCCGGTTCAGGTTCAGGTAGGTGGCGATGGGCCCCAGCTCATGGGTCGGATACAGCTCGCCGTTGCGGCAGAGGAAGTTGTCCTGGCGGTAGTGACGGTTGACGTCGCCGTTGCCGATTTCCTCCCGCAGGTCGTGCTGATAGCCCCCGCGGCAGTGAACCAGCTCGCCGAACACGCCCTGACGGATCATGTTCAGCAGGGTCATTTCCTCCCTGTTGTAGCAGCAGTTTTCCAGCAGCATCACGGGGATGCCGGTTTCCTCGCTGACGCGCACCAGCTGCCAGCACTCATCCAGCGAGGACGCGCCGCCCACCTCCATGGCGGGCACCTTGTCGTGCCGCATCGCATCCACGGCGATGGTCACATGGGTCTGCCAGCTGGTGAAGATGAACACGGCTTCGATATCGTCCCGGGCATTGACCTCACGATAGTCGCAGGTGCCGGCAGGGCGGACGCCCCGGGCCTTCCCGATCACGTCCTGCGCGCGCTGCACGCGATCCCCGTACACATCGCATACGGCGACAAGCTCCACGTCCGGCATGGAAAGCAGTGCGTTCAGCTGCTCCACGCTGCGGTTCCCCAGGCCAATCACACCGGCACGGACTGTTCTTCCGACACGACCAAGCTTCATATCTGTTCCCTCCGTCAGGTACTTTTTGCCTGTCAGGCATTTATCTCGCAGGGGCTGATCCCCCGGGATATCACGGCATGCTGATCAACACGATGCTGACCACGGCGGCTGCCATGCCCACGGACTGAGCCCGGGTCGGCTTCTCCCGGAACAGCGCCAGAGCATAGAGCATGGACAGCACCAGCACCGCGCCGCTGTCGATGGTGTAGAGGATGCTGGAGTCCATCCGCGTGAGGATATAGAGCATCAGGTTGGCCGCGGCGGTGGCGCTCACGCAGGCGAGGATCACGTACAGCCAGGACTTCCTGCCCATGCGGAAGCCCTCCCGCAGCTGCCGGCTCCTGCCGCGCACCGCTTCCATGGCGATGACCGCCAGCGCCGAGCCCAGGTAGAGGATCGTCAGCATTTCAGTGCGCTGGGCGCCGTTCATGACCTGCGTCTGCAGGTTGTTGATGGTCCCGTACAGGCCGTTGGCAAGGAACAGCGCGATGCACCACAGGTAATAGCTGCGGGACGCGCCCTTCAGGGAAAAGGACTGCATGTTCATCAGCACCAGCGAGACCAGCATCAGCGCGACGGCCAGGATCTGCAGCGCCGTCAGCCGCTCGCCCAGGAAGATCACGCCCACCGCCATGGGCACCAGGATCCCGCCGAACATGCAGGATACCATCGTGAAGGAATAGGAGCCCCGGTTCCCGGCCTCGATGATGGACGTGTTGTACAGAACCAGCATCCCGGCGTTGATGAGCCCCAGCAGCACGGTCTGCCAGGAGGGCGCGAAGCTCATGCCCCCCAGGAAGAACGACGCCGCCGCCACCAGCACGCCATAGCACACCGAAAACACCGCGGTGGCGCTGCCCTTGTCGGGGCCGGCGTAGTTCGCGGCATACAGGCGCGTGAACAGGGACTGCAGCGAGAAAAACACGATCATCAGCGTCACAAGGATGACAAGAACCATGGCAGTCATTCCTTCCTTTGCGCGGCCTTCAGGCGGAACACCGCATAGCCGCTGTCCGCCTCGGCCCACAGGCGGGATGCGTCCGTACGGCATGTCGCCGAGGCCTCCAGCAGAGTCGCCTCCGCCCCGGGACACGCATCATAGCGCAGCTGACGCGGCGCGTCGCCGAAACAATCCATGTACACATACCGCTCCTCGCCGCAGGGGATGTCGAAGACGCAGGCGTCCTGCCCGCAGGGTGCGAAATACTTCCGGTAGGCAATGCCGCGCAGCGACGTGAATCGCATGGTTCCTTCGGCGCTTTCCCGGTGGGGGTGACGGATGTTGTCCGCGCCGCCCGCGAAGGTGGGGTAGGTTTTGCAGGAGGAAACCAGCATGCCGGCATCGGTGATGGCGCTGGCGCGTTTCTCCGGCGCGCCGTCATACAGCGGCAGAAAGCCCGTGGCCAGGGCCACCGGTGAACTGCCGTCCGGGCGGCGGAAGAAATCCAGCTGCCTGTCCGGGGGAGAGGAGGGGACGGCCCATTTGTCCGGCGTGAGGGGCAGGCCGTCGGGCATGGTCGCCGCATCTGCGCGACAGGGCCGGGAAAAGTCAAGCCTGCCGCGCGGCGTGTCGAAGGGGCGCAATTTGGGGATATACTGCCACACGCCGCCGCCGAAGGCATCGCACGGCTCCTGATGCATGCTGCCCAGGCAGCAGGAAAGGTGGACGTCCTGCGTCAGGCGATGGTCGAAGTCGCACAGCACTGTGCCGTCGGCACAGACGCGGTACGTCACGCGGTGACGCAGCATGGTCTCGCCCCGGGCCAGGGACGGCTGGACGGCATAGCCCTCCGTCGGACGGCTTTCCCGGATCGCCCGCGCGACCGTGGCGGGATTGACGATGTCGTATTCCTCGCGGATTTCGGCGCATTCGCAGCCGGTGCAGCATTCCTCCAAAGGCGCCCATTGTCCGTCCCGCAGGCACAGGGCCTCGCGTCTGCGATGGCGGATGGCCGGGGTCAGCTGCACATGCCCGCGCTGGCTTTCCGGGCGGAGCGTATACCCGTGGAAGCCGTTGGCGGCATGGTGCAGCCGACCTGAAACCTGTTCTGCGAAATCATACAGGACAGGGGACGGGCCAAGGTTTTCCGACAGCAGAAGCAGGCTGTCGGCGCTTTCCACCCTGAGCAGGGTGAAGGATATGCCATCATCATCCGTCCAAAGGGAGCCCACGTCCCTTACGTCCAGACCGTGGGCGGGAACGCGCACCCGCACCGCGCAGGGATGGCCATGGTTGCCCCCGATGTCCTCGCCGTTGATGACCACAGGAGGACATTCGTCCGTGGCAAAGGACAGCACATGATCCATGTGCCAGATATCCCGATGGTCCCTGCGCTGCAGGGCGGCCAGGCGAAAATCCACAGGATGGTTTTCATTCACGGCAGGGTTCATGCCGCGGAAGACCTGCACCAGGTCATAGTCCCCGGAAAAGGAGGTGCGGAAGACAACGTCGTCCCCGCTTCGGGCAGCGTCCATCAGCCTCATGGCGCAACAAGCCTTTCTGCCGCCAGATCCCAGCGGGGCAGCGTCCACTCGTCATAGCAGCGGTACATGGCCTCCGCCAGGCCCGGCACGCAGGTGAAGCCGCGCTTTTCCGCTTTCCAGCCCTCCGGGAAATCCGCGGCGTCCGGCTGATGCAGCCGCATCTTCCCGATGGCATCCACATGGAGCATGGCCGTCTCGCCCGGGCAGGCGATTTCGGCCTGACCGCGGATGGCATCGATCATGTTCCACAGGGGCTGCTGCCCGCGAAGATCCACCACGCCGTAATCCTTTTCGGTGCCGTCCGCAAACCGGGCGACCAGGCTGCTGCCCGTGATGCCCCTGCCCCCGAAGGTCAGCGTGGCTTTCTCGTACTCGTAATGGAAGATGGGGTTCTGCACGCAGTCCGGATCCACGGCATGGCTCACGGCGGCGTAGACTTCCGCGCCCGAGGCCGTGAAGCCCTTGAGGAAGGCCGTGTCGTAGGTCTCGATGGCGTTGGCGCGGAAGGTGGCGCAGTCCAGGTGGGTCAGGGGCTCGTCCAGCAGGTAAAGCATGTTCATCAGGTAATGCGCGGTGGCGTTGGACAGCACGCTGTCAAAAATGGGCGCGCCATCGGGGGCATACCGCTTTCCCGCCCAGCCGCTGCCGCGGTGATAGTAGGTGTGATCCCGGGGCCAGAGCACCAGAATCTTCAGCCGCAGCGGCCTGCCGAACACCCCGGCCTTCGCATCGGCCCTGACGGCGCGCACCGTGCTGCTGGCGCACAGGTTGAAGCCCACGCCCAGCATTTTCCCCGCGCGGTCCCGGGCCTCCAGGATCCGGCGGGCGCCATCCATGTCCGGCGCCATGGGCTTCTCCAGCAGAACATGGCAGCCATGCCGGAAGGCAGCCTCGGCCTGCGCGGCATGGCAGTGGATGGGCGTGGCAATGACCGCCAGATCCGGCTGGCAGCGGGAGAACAGCTCCTCCGCCGTGTCGTAGACCGGGCACAGGTCACAGGCCTTGCTGTAAGGATCCACCGCGCCCACCAGCCGCACGCCCTCCCGGCTTGGCCTGGCCAGGGCGATGGGGTAATTGGCCGCATAGCCGCCAACGCCAAAAAGCGCGACCCTGATCGCGTCCATGCTGCATCCTCCTGCATTTCCCGCGCATCGCGTCAACGGGATGTATGGAAGGCCGGTTCGGCGCGCGGCAAGCTTCCTTCCGCGCCTGACCGAACCGGCTTTGTGCCTTGTCCTGCCGGCAAGCTCAGCGGTAGTCCTCCACGACGGTTTCGCCCGCCAGCGTGCGCACCTCGCCCACGTCCGCGTAGGAGGCCGCGTCCACAAACAGCTGGAAGCTGGGATGCGTCTTGAGCATGGTGCCGGGCACGGTGTTGGTCAGCTCGTGGGACAGGGTATTGGCCACGGCCCAGGCCTTCTCGGCATGGGGGACGGCGGAGATGATGTGCCTGCACTGCATGATCTGGTACACGCTCATGCTGACGGCCTGCTTCGGCACATCGTCCATGGTGGCGAACCAGCCTTCGCCCACCTGCTGGTTGCGGCAGGTGGCGTCCAGGTTGACGATCAGGTACGCCACCCGGGTATCGAAGTCCGCGGGCGGATCGTTGAAGGCGATGTGCGCGTTGCGGCCGATGCCGATCAGCCCCAGGTCGATGGGGGCCTTGCGGATTTCCTCCGTCAGGGCGGCGATGCCCTCGGCCGTGCCGTCCACGAAGTGCGCCGCACCCACGCTGGTCTTGGCGACGAAGCGTTCCTTCAGGTACTTGCGGAAGGACGCGGGATGGGTTTCGGGCAGGTCGACATACTCGTCCAGGTGGAACATCTCCACCCGGCTCCAGTCGATGTCCTCCTTCACCAGATGCTCCAGGGTCTCGAACTGGGACGCGCCGGTGGACAGGATGATGCGGGCATGGCCCCGCTCGGCAATGGCCTCCCGGATGATGGCGGCGGAAGCCTTCGCGGCGCGGAGACCCAGCTCATCGGCAGTGCGGGAAATCACAATACGCATGGTCATTTCTCCTTTTGCAGCTTAGTTTTCGGGCTTGATCTCGGGGTAGTAGTCGCCCAGGAATTCGCTCAGGTATACCGCGCGGTCCTCCGCCATGGATTTGTTGGCGGCGATGCCGATGCCGATGGACATGGCGCCGGCGCGGGTATCGGCCATCTGATGGAGGGGATCCTCGCTGTAGCCGCGGAACAGATTGTTCCGCAGGGCAGGGTCGGAGCCGCCGTGGCCGCCGGGCCGCTGCCTGACGCGGGTGCGGTCGCAGTTGATGCACTCGCCGTCCCGGTTGTAGATTTTCAGGGTTTCCCGGCCGAAGGCGGTATCGCCCTCCAGACGGCCCTTGGTGCCGTTGATGACCAGCTTCATGCACTCATAGGGGGAGTGGGCGGTCAGCGAGTAGCTCATGACCGCGCCCTTGCGGTACCTCACGTTCACGCTGACGCTGTCCTCGATATCAATCGTGTCGGAGAACAGGCAGCGGTCGCGCAGATAGCCGTCCACATCCTCGCATTCGGCGTATAGCTTCTGCAGAATCCCGCCATCCTCCTTGCGGATGTCGAAATAAAATTCGCAGGTATCCCGGGTCGGGCAGCTGCGGCAGTTTTCGCCGTGGGGACGGCGGTTGTCGCCGTAGAAGCGGCGGGTGCCGAAGGCGTTGACCTTCACGGGCTCATCGTCGATGATCCAGTTCACCAGGTCGAAGTGATGGGTGGCCTTGTGAATCAGCAGCGAGCCGGAATTGGCGCGGATGGAATGCCAGCGCCGGAAGTAATCCGCGCCGTGGGAGGTGTCCAGCAGCCACTCGAAGTGCACGCTCAGCACGTCGCCCACCGCGCCCGAGGACACCAGCTCCTTCAGCCGGACATAGAAGGGCATGAAGCGGCAGTTGAAGGTCACCGTCACCCTGTGGCCGGTGCGCTTCTCGGTCTCGATGATGCGGGCGCACATGGCATCGGTGGTGGTCATGGGCTTTTCGGTGATCACGTCGCAGCCGAACTCCAGCGCCCGGACGATGTACTGCTCATGGGCGCAGTCCTTGGTGGTGACGATCACCACGTCCGGCTGCTGCTCCCGGAGCATCAGGTCGAAATCGGTGTAGGCGGGCAGCGCCACGTGCAGGTATTCGCCGGGAAACCTGGCCCGCTTGCCGTTGATGTCGCACACGGCGCACAGCCTGGCGCAGTCGCTGTACTCCTTCAGAAGCGGCTCGATGTAGGAGAACGTTCCGCGATAGCCTGTGCCCACCAGCACATACTTTTTCATGGCCATGATCCTTCCTTCCGTCATCAGTCCCGGGCCGCGCGGCCGGCAAGATATCCCCGGTAGTCCTGGAAGAAATTCTCCGCTGCCGCCGTCATGAACACCGTCAGCGTATCCTCCACGAAGGTGAACTGCATCCGGATGGAACCCAGATAGTCGTCCACCGAGAACACCTCGCCAATGAGGGTATGCGCGCTGTCCCAGGCGGCGCTGGAGATGCAGCGGTAGTTGGTGTCCCAAACGCTGATCCTGCGGCCCGCAAACTTCTCCGGGAAGGCGAATTCCCCGAAGCGCCCCAGGTACAGCGGGATCGTCAGCACCTCGCCGCGCTTGCGGAAGGTCACGCTGACGCAGTCCTCCCCGAAGGTCAGCCGCATCCAGTCGAAGCCCCAGCGGTTCTCGTCAAAGACATACCGGACGCCGCTGACCCTGTCCGCCGTGGGGGAGGCGAGGCTCCCGGGCACAAGGGGCATGGTCAGCTCCAGCGCCCTGGCCAGCTTCTCCTGCATGGCGGGATTTTCCGGCAGCGGGCTGTCGGACAGCTGCTCCATCAGCCGTTCGACGTACATGCGCAGGAAGTCGTCGCCCGCGTTGATGTGCTGGGTGTCGGCGGTGAAGACGATCACCGTGTCCTTTTCCGGATACATGAAGGCCAGCTGTCCGCCCATGCCGCAGCAGGCAAAGCCATCCTTCACCATCCAGAACTGGTAGCCGTAGCCGCAGCGGGCAAGGCTCCATTCGGCCACGTAGTTGTTGATCTGCCTGGTGGTGGCCTGCATCATGAAGTCGCGGTCAACCAGCTGCCTGCCGTTCCATTCGCCCCGGTGCAGACAGAAAAGCGCAAACCGCGCCAGGTCGCGGGGGGTGAACAGAATGCCGCTGCCCGTCCAGGAGCGTCCTTCCGGCGTCTCCAGGCACCACGCGTCCGGGGAGATGCCCAGCTCGTCCAGCAGCGGCCGCATGTAGTCCAGCAGCTTCATGCCCGTGATCTTCTCCACGATCGCGCAGAGCACCACCGTGCCGTTGGTGTCGTAGTGGAAGACCGTGCCGGGCATCTGCTTGGGATAATCGTTCTGGAAGAACACCCGGACAAAGTCGCTGTCCGTCCAGGTATAGGCGTTGCATTCGTTGAAGGTGGCCATCATCAGCAGATGGCGGACGGTGGCCTTGAGGGCGTAGGGGGTGACGTCCCCGGTAATGTACTCGGGGAAGAAATCCGCCACCCTGCTGTCCAGCGACAGCCTGCCCTCGCTGATGAGCATCCCTACCGCCACGGCGGTGATGCTCTTGCTGACCGAATACATGCGGTGCTTGCGCTCCCTGTCAAAGGGCGGGCAGTAGCCTTCCGCCGCCACCTTGCCGTGACGCAGGATGATCAGGCTGTGCAGGGGGATGCTGTGCGCCCTGATCCACTCGAGCATGTCGAGGACGGCCCCGGACGGTATGCCCAGGGATTCCGGCGTGGCAAAGACAAAATCACCGTCAGGCATAGAACATGTACCTCCATCCTGTATCCGGCGGGATTCGCCCGCTGAAGCCTGCGGCGCCGCCGGAGGTGTTTCATGCACAGAGGGGGCAGTCCGACGCAAGGATGCATGTCGAACTGCCCCCTGTGGGTTACCGGAGGTTGTGCGGCTTGCGCCGCGGGGGGGATCTTACTGGGCGTTGGCGGCGCGGAAGGCATCCAGCTGCGCCTGAGCCTCAGCGATCACCTTGTCGATGCCGTTGGCCTGCATCTTGGCGACGAACTCGTCAATGCGGGCGTCAACGTCCTCCAGCTCGATGTAGCCGAAGGTCAGCTCCAGGGTGAACTCATCCACCACGGCGGAGCAGGCGGCAACCTCGTTCTGCACGGGGGTGGCGTCGAAGATGAAGCCCATGTTGGTATCGGTGATGGCGGACTGGTTGGCCTGCTCGATCAGCTCGAAGAAGTTGGCCGGATAGCCGGAGGGGATCTTGCCCTTCACGAAGGAGCCGAACTGCGCGCCGTACCAGTAGTAGTGGCCGCGGCTGCCCAGGGAGGGATCGTTCTTGGTGCCGGTGAAGTCCAGGATGCCGTCCTCGCCCACGTTGTAGTGCTCGCCCTCAATGCCGAAGCGCAGGGTGGTCACCACATAGGGATCGGTGTTCAGCATTTCCAGCACCATCATCGCGCGCTCCTTGTTCTGGGAGGCGGCGGAGATGCACTCGACGGCGTTGTGCAGGTAGTTGGTGGAGCCGATGTTGGCGGAGAAGGGCACCATGGCGGTATCAAAGGCGGTGCCGTTGTGATCCTTGCTGACGGTCACGTAGCCGGAGCCGATGTCGTAGAAGAAGTACTTGCCTTCCTTGTCGTAGACGCGGCTGGTGTCGAAGTTGAACAGGTCATAGGGGAAGAGCCCGTCGTCGACCATCTGGGCGACAGCCTTGCTCATCTCGCGGTATTCCTTGGTCATGTACTTGCAGAACACGGTGTTGTCGCCGTACTCGGAGAAGCCCTCAACACCGGGCACGTTGAAGGACAGGAAGGAATTGATGTTCACGTTCTGGCGCCAGCGGTCGATTTCCATGGCGCAGCGGGTGATGGGCAGCTCGGCCAGCTCGGGATACTTGGCGTCGCGCAGCTCCTTGGCCTGGTAGAGCAGGGGAATGATGTCCTCAGCGTTGTCGATGACCACGCTGCTCATATCCATGCCCAGGTCCTCAGCCATGGTGGCGTTGTAGTGCATGGAGAACATCTGGCAGGAATCTTTGTAGGAAGGAATGCCGTAGACGCTGCCGTCGATGACCATGGCTTCCCAGTAGCCCTCGGGGATCATCGCGTAGGTTTCGGGGGCGTATTCCTTGACCAGCTCGGAGATGTCGGCAAAGGCGCCCTTCTTGGCGTAGTCAACGTAGTTGATCGCGCCGTTGGCGTTCACGATGTCGATGTTCTGGTTGGTATCCAGCATGGGGCCAACCTTCTGGGCGTACTCGGAGTAGGGGACGAAGTGGAAGTTGATGGTGGTGTTGATGGTCTTCTGGAAGTACTCGTTCAGCGCGGCAAACACGGAAGCGTTGTCGGGCTGACTGTCTTCGGCGACGTACCATTCCAGAGTGACAGGTTCCAGGGCGGATGCCGATTCGCCCAGAGCGGGAACCAGGCCCAGCAGCATCACGGCTGCCAGCAGCAGGGAAACGATCTTGCGCATAGGGATACCTCCTGAAAAAATCTCAACCCGGGCTCGCTGCCGGGATTGGAACTGGATGGGGCGGGCGTTGATCAGCCCTTGACCGAGCCGATGGTCATGCCCTGGATGAAGTAGCGCTGGAAGAAGGGATAGGCGCACATGATGGGCAGGGTCGCGATGACCACGATGGCCATGCGGGTCTGCTCGGTGGGCATGGAGTCCAGCATCCGCATGCCGTCGGGGGTGGAGGCCAGGGAGGAGTTGTTCTTGATGAAGTCGATCTTCTGCTGGATGCGGGTGAGCATGGTCTGCAGGGGGACGAGCTTGGCGTTGTCGATGTAGAGCATGCCGGTGAACCACTCGTTCCACTTGTTCACCATCAGGAACAGGGCGATGGTGGCCAGGCCCGCCTTGGACAGGGGGATGACGATCCGGAAAAACACGGTGAAGTCGCTGGCGCCGTCAATGGCGGCGGCGTCGAACATTTCCTCGGGGATGGTGGTGCTGATGAAGGTGCGCAGCACGATGACGTTGAAGGCGTTGACCAGGCCCGGCAGGACCAGGATCCAGAAGGAATCGTACAGGTGCAGGTAGTTGACGTTGATGATGTAGGAGGAGGTCAGGCCGCCGGAGAAGATCATGGTGATAAAGAGCATGATGGTATAGAACTTCTTGCCGCTGAAGCGCTGATGGGACAGCACAAAGGCGAAGGCCGCCATCACGAACAGGCCCAGGAAGGTGGACACCGCCGTCATGGCGATGGTGACGACGTAGGAATCAATCAGCTGGGAGCCGGTCTTGAACAGGCTCTCGTAGGCGACGAAGCTGAAGCTGGAGGGAAAGAAGGAGAAGCCGTTGTAGGTCAGGCTTTCCGAGGAGGAGATCGAGATCATCACCACCAGGATCACCGGCAGCACCGTCAGGATGGCGATGATGCTCAGCACGGTGCTGAAGATGGCGTTGGTTACGGGCCTGATCCTGTTGATGCGCACAAAGGAATTGTCCGACAGGGCAGGCTTGCGCTTCATGATGGGCACGGATGCGGACCTCCTTTCTCAGAACAGCGCGGATTCTTCGTCGATGCGCCGGACGACCATATTGGACAGAAGCACCATGACGCAGCCCACCACGGACTG
The DNA here is from genome assembly GCA_051886675.1 of Aristaeellaceae bacterium. Lineage (GTDB taxonomy): Bacteria > Bacillota > Clostridia > Christensenellales > Aristaeellaceae > UBA11524. The sequence goes on along the minus strand of JBJEYH010000221.1, from coordinate 740 downwards.
GTACAGGCTGGCGGCGGCGGACATGCCGGTGTTGCCCAGGTTGGTCAGCGCGCGGTAGATGTAGGTGTCGATGACGTCGGTGTATTCGTACAGGACGCCCTTGTTCATCGGGACGTTGTAGAACAGACCGAAGTCGCCGCGGAAGATGTTGCCCAGGTTGAGGATCAGCATGATGACGATAATCCTGCGCAGATGGGGCAGGGTGATGTAGATGGCCTGCTGCACCTTGGTTGCGCCGTCGAGCACGGCGGCCTCGTAATACTCCTGGGAGATGCCCGAGATGGACGCCACATACACGATGCCGCCGTAGCCCACGCCCCGCCACGCGTTGACGAATATCAGGATGAAGGGCCAGACGGGCTTGTACATGTACCAGTTGCGGGTGGTGCCGCCCACCGCGGTGATGATCTGGTTGAGGATGCCGTCGCGGGCGTTGAGGAACGCGTACACGATGATGGCGATGACGGCCATGGACAGGAAGTTGGGCATGATCAGCAGCGTCTGCAGGGTTTTGGCCAGCCGCTTCATGTACAGCTCATTGAAGACGATGGCCAGCAGCACCGACAGGGAGGTGTTGACCACCAGGAAGGCGATGTTGTACAGGACGGTATTGCGGGTAATGCGCCAGGCATCGGTGGTGGTGAAGAGGAACTTGAAGTTGTTCAGGCCCACCCAGTCGCTGTGGAGGAAGCCCTTGGCGGCATTGAAGTTCTGGAAGGCCAGCACCGTGCCGAACATGG
>JBJEYH010000220.1:0-3897 GCA_051886675.1 Aristaeellaceae bacterium | reverse complement strand
GGCCCTCCTCGGCGCACATGTTCTGGATGACCATGGCGTAGGTCTTGCCGTAGCTGGAGTGGAAGGTGGCCGACATGTCGTACTCGGTGAACAGCGCGTTGAAGTTCAGCGCGAACACCGCCAGGACGCTGGGCAGCACAATGGGCAGCTTCACCTTCAGGAAGGTTCGCAGGCCGCTGGCGCCCAGGTTTCTCGCCGCCTCCTCCAGCTCCTCGTCAATGGCGTAGTAGGCCGCCTTGATCATGCGCAGGGCGAAGGGCAGCTTCACCACCGTGTACGCCATGACGATCAGGAAGCGCACGTTTTCCCGGTAGTAGAGGTTGTTGTTGAACACATACCACACCGACTCGCTGTTGAAGAAGGTGCGGTAGGAGTAGCAGATCAGGATCGTGGGCAGCAGCCAGGGGAACAGCAGGCTGTACTCCAGGACGGTGGCCCGCTTCTTGCCCTTGTTGCGGAAGATGTAGTTCACCGCCACCACCACGATCACGCAGGCCAGCGCCGCCGCAATGGCCGACAGCACGAAGCTCAGCCGGATGCCGCCCACCGTGTCCGCGTTGGCGAACAGGCCGGAGATGGAGCCCGGCCGGGTCTTGAGCTTGCCGCGGGTGGTCATGAACTCATAGTCCTGCTGGCCGAAGAAGTTGATCAGCGTCCAGTTGTTCACGTCCAGCGTCTTGGAGCGGATGGCCGGATAATTCTGGAACGCGAAGAGTACGATCATCACCACGGGGGTCATGTAGATGATGAACAGCACGTAGGCGTAGACGTGCGCCAGCACATTGGCCACGGGGTTGTTGATCTTCTGCTTGACCAGCTTGGCCTTGGTCTTGCTGACGGACAGGTAGTGGCCCTTGCGCTCGTAGGCCGTGAGGATGTTCAGCAGCACGATGGTGAAGATGGCCAGGATGATGGACAGCAGCGCGGCGCGGGCCTGAGGGAAGGCCTCGTCCGCCACGGAGGAGCCTGCCAGGCGCACAATCTCCGGGTTGATGGAGTCATAGCCCAGCAGCGTGGGCGCGGACATGGCGCACAGGCCCGTGATGAAGGTCATGACCGTCAGGGAGAACAGCGTGGGGATCAGCGTGGGGAAAACCACCTTCAGCAGCACCTTGAAGGGCTTGGCGCCCATGTTCCGTGCGGCCTCCACGGTGTTGTAGTCGATGCCGCGGATGGCGTTGCGCAGGAACAGCGCATGGTTGCTGGTGCAGGCGAAGGTCATGGTGAACAGCACCGCCTTGAAGCCGGAGAACCAGTTCTTGTCCATGTTGGGGAAGATCTTCGCCAGCCAGGTGGTGAGGATGCCGTCGGAATCATACAGGAACAGGTAGCCCGTCACCAGCGCCACGCCGGAGTAGATCAGCGTGGTCATGTAGCCCAGGCGGAGAATCTTCGCGCCCTTGATGTCGAAGTACTCCGTCAGCAGCACAATGGAGATGCCCACGACATTCACCGTGACCACCAGGCACAGCGCCAGCTTCAGGGAGTTCCACACAAAGCGGGGCATGTTGCCCGCGAAGAAGAAGCGGATCACCGCGAAGGGATCGATGTTGCCGCTGGCGTCCCGGGTGGTGAAGATCTGCGCCAGGGTGTTCAGGCAGGGCAGCAGCATGAACCCGAAAAACAGGTACACGAAGAACGCCGTACCGAAGGCCTTGGTCAGCAGCTGCGGCTTGAGCCAGGCCGGTCTGGATGATTTCTGCATATGCGTCCTCCCCGCTCACTGCGCGTCGTAGGACATCACGTCGGCGCGGCTCAGGCCCAGGGTGACCAGATCGCCCTCGGCATAGAGATGCACGCCGTCGTTCTTCTCCACCGCCTTGATCACCGCGTCGCCCACCTGGACGTAATACTTGATGTACAGCCCGTAGTATTCGTAGCCCGTCACCTTGCCCTGCAGCTGCGCTTCGCCCTCCAGGGCAGGCTGATTGACCCGCACCCGCTCCAGGCGGATGAAGTGCTGCTGCGCGGCAGGCAGGCCCAGCTTCGCGGCGGCCTCGCCCGTCAGCGGATTGATGTCGCCGATAAAGTTGCACACGAAGGGCGTGGCGGAATGGTTGTACACCTCATTGGGCGTGCCGATCTGCTCGATGCTGCCCTTGTTGAACACGGCGATGCGGTCGGACAGGGTCAGGGCTTCCTCCTGGTCATGGGTGACATAAATGGTCGTGATGCCGAAGTCCCGCTGCATCTTCTTCAGCTCGTTGCGCAGCTGCACGCGGAGCTTGGCGTCCAGGTTGGACAGCGGCTCGTCCATACAGATGATGGAGGGCCCCGTCACCAGCGCGCGGGCGATGGCCACGCGCTGCTGCTGACCTCCGGACAGCTGGCCGACAGCCTTCTTCAGCTGCTCGTCGGACAGGTCGACCTTCCGGGCGATCTCGCGGACCTTCCGGTCAACCTCCTGCTTCTTCAGCTTCTTGACCTTCAGGCCGAAGGCAATGTTGTCATACACCGTCATCGTGGGGAACAGCGCGTAGCTCTGGAACACAATGCCGATGTTGCGGTTCTCGATGGGCACATGGGTGATGTCCTTGCCATCCACGTTGACGGTTCCCTGCACCGGCTCGATGAAGCCGGTGATGGTGCGCAGCGTGGTGGTTTTGCCGCAGCCCGACGGGCCCAGGAAGGTGAAGAACTCCCCTTCCCTGACCTCCACGTTGATGCCGTGCAGCGCCTCAAAGTCGTCAAACTTGACCACAATATCCTTCAGCTCAATCATGGGCCATAAAGCTCCCTTCCGTCTGTGCCTGCCGGCGCCTCCGACGCGGAACGCCCGGCAAATAAAGGACAAGGCGAGCCCGTGGTCAGGCTCGCCTTGCCGGTGGTTTCAAGGAATCGTTACTGCGCGGCAGCCTGGGTCAGCACGGACCAGTCCAGGTTGTCCCAATCAGGCTCGTTGGGCGCGGCGCTGTTGTCCGCCCAGTAGAAGCCCAGGTTGGTCATGATGTTGGTCCACTCAGCGGAATGCGCCGCCACATACTCGGCATAGTTCATGTCGGTGCCTTCCACCTGGGTCAGCGCGCAGTTCTTCAGGGTGTAGATGCCAGGGGTCTCGTCATAGATCATGGAAGCGGCAGCCTCGTTGCAGGGGAAGGAGTCGAACTCATCCGCCCACGCAGCCTGCACCTCAGCGGAGCCGAACCACTCGGCGAAGGCCTTCACGACCTCGGTCTCCTCCTCGGAGCGGCCGGCGCGGTCCAGGATGCCCAGGTACTCGGCGATGTAGTAGGTGCCGTCCTCGATCTCAACCAGGGCCCAGTTTTCGGGCTCCAGGGTGCCCAGCAGCGGAGTGGCGGAGCCGGAGGCAGCGTCGTCCACCTTGCCGTACAGGGAGGAGGAATAGAAGGTGGAAACCTGCACGTCGCCGCGGTTCAGGGGATCAAAGCCGTAGCTGTCGCCGGTGAAGATGCCGTTCTGGCAGTACTGCCACAGGGTCTTCCAGCCCTCCACGGTGATGCCGCCGGCGGGAGAGGAAGGATCCACGAAGGAGTACAGCATGGCGGAGTTGATGTTGCTGTTGGTGGTGCCGCCGACCTTGCCCTGGCGATACCACTTGTAGCCGCAGTTCACGATGTCCGCCCAGTGCTGGAAGGACAGCTTTTCGCCGTTGGTGCCCAGCTCGTCATTGCGGTAGAGCATCAGGATGTTCTGGATGACCAGGCCGTAGGCCTTGCCGGGATAAACATACTGGCCAACCTCCTCAGCCCAGGAGGGAGTCCAGTCCATGATGGACAGGTTCTCATAGGTGCCGCCCACCAGCTGGGACCAGCGGGTCTCGTTCAGGCCGAACAGGATGTCGCCGTCCTTGTTCTCATTGGCGGCCTGAATGGCGGCCACGTCGCCGGACAGGACGGAGTTGTCGTCCAGGGAGATGTTGAAGCCGGCTTCCTTGGC
>JBJEYH010000219.1:0-3925 GCA_051886675.1 Aristaeellaceae bacterium | reverse complement strand
CCAGCACCTCCCGGTCGGGATTGCGGCGCTCCCGCAGCAGCGCCACCTCGCCCTCTCCGTTCACCACCGCCACAATGACGCAGCTGGAGAACATGTCGAACAGGGGCCGCGCGCAGCGCTCGCACCAGGGCACGTCGCCCTCATCCCCCAGGGGGCGGGGGATCAGGCGGCTGCCGCAGACGGGGCAACAGGTGAAATGCATGGCGGTGTCCTTTCGTGTCAGCCGATGGCCTCCAGAGCCTGCTTCAGGTCGGCGATCAGATCGTTCTTGTCCTCCAGACCGCAGGAGATCCGTACCAGACCCGCCGGCACGCCCGCGGTGATCAGCTGCTCCTCGGTCATCTGGCGATGGGTGGAGGTGGCGGGGTTCAGGCAGCAGGTGCGGGCATCGGCCACGTGGGTCTCGATGGCCGCCAGCTTCAGATGCTTCATGAAGGCCTCCGCCGCCGCGCGCCCGCCCTTCAGCTCGAAGGACACCACGCCGCAGCCGCCGCCCTGCAGATACTTCTGCGCCAGGGGGTAGTACTTGTTGGACTTCAGCCCGGGATAGCTGACGAAGCTGACCTCCGGCCGGCCCTCCAGGAATTCCGCCACCGCCTGACCGTTCTCCACGTGCCGGGGCATGCGCACGTGCATGCTCTCCAGCCCCAGGTTCAGGATGAAGGCGTTCTGCGGGGACTGGATGCAGCCCAGATCCCGCATGAGCTGGCTGGTGCACTTGGTGATGAACGCGCCGCCCTGGCCGAACTTTTCGGCGTAGGTGACGCCGTGATAGCTCTCGTCGGGGGTGGTCAGGCCGGGATACTTGTCCGCGTGGGCCATCCAGTCGAAGCGGCCGCTGTCCACGATGCAGCCGCCCACCGCCGCGCCGTGGCCGTCCATGTACTTGGTGGTGGAATGGGTGACGATGTCCGCGCCCCACTCGATGGGCCGGCAGTTGACGGGGGTGGGGAAGGTGTTGTCCACAATCAGCGGCACGCCGTGGCGGTGGGCGGCGGCGGCAAACTTCTCGATGTCCAGCACGGTGAGGGCGGGGTTGGCGATGGTCTCGCCGAACATGGCCCGGGTGTTGGGGTGGAAGGCCGCGTCCAGCTCCTCGTCGGTGGCGTCGGGGGAGACGAAGGTGGCGGTGATGCCCATCTTCGCCATGGTGACGGAGATCAGGTTGAAGGTGCCGCCGTAAATGGAGGAGGACGCCACGATGTGGCTGCCCGCCTCGCAGATGTTGAACAGGGCCATGAAGTTGGCCGACTGGCCGGAGGAGGTGAGCATGGCGGCGGTACCGCCCTCCAGCGCGGCGATCTTGGCGGCCACGTGGTCGTTGGTGGGGTTCTGCAGGCGGGAGTAGAAGTAGCCGCTGGCCTCCAGGTCGAACAGCTTGCCCATGTCCTCGCTGGTCTCGTAGCGGAAGGTGGTGGACTGGATGATGGGGATCTGCCGGGGCTCGCCGTTGCCGGGGGTGTAGCCCGCCTGGACGCACTGGGTGTTGATGCTGTAGTCAGCCATGGGAATCATTCCTTTCTGTATGGTCCATCATGCGCGATGGGTGGTCAGCTGCAGGGTATCGGGGAGATGGACAAGGGCCTGACGGAGGAAGTCGGGCCTCTGGAGCTCATGGAGATCGTTCACCGGCGTCCAGCAGAAGGCGAGCCGCCGCTCACCCTCCTCCCATGTGAAGGCCGGGCCCCGGGCCAGCAGTTCCTCCGGCGGGGTCAGGAGCGCGTACAGGCACCATTCGTGCCGCCGGATCCCGTCCCTGCCGGTGCGGAACGCCTGATCCAGCCACAGGGGCCGGATCATGGGGGCTTCCGCGCCCAGCTCCGCCCGCATGGCGCGCCGGAGCGCGTCCTCCGCCGTTTCGTGCAGGCGAACGCAGCCGCCGGGCAGCAGCATAACGGGGCAGCCGGCTTCGGCTTCGGTCAGCACACGGCCCTCGTGCAGGTACAGCCCCCGCACCCGCAGGCTGAAGCTGCTGTTTTCCGCGGCGAAGGCCAGGTACTCGGCGGGATGGGCGGGCTCGCCCTCCATGCGGGTCAGCAGGGTCAGGCTGTCGGGCGGATGCGCCGCGCCTTCCCGCAGGAAGGGCGGAACCAGGTCGCGCGCCGAAAGCGTGTCCACGTCCAGCCAGGTGAACACATGGGTGTGCCGCCCCTCATGGCGGACGAAGCTGTCCCCCAGCCCGTCAAGCCCTGTGCCGGACACGTCCGTCAGGAAGTACAGGCACCACTCATGGAAGCGTTCCCCATTCACCTGCCAGGTGAAGAAGTTCTGATGCACCCACAGGGGCCGCAGGATCCGGGCCTCAATGGCCAGCTCCTCCCGGAGCTCCCGCAGGATGGCGTCCTCCGCCGTCTCATGCAGGCGGATGCGTCCCCCGGGCAGATAGTAATAGGGCGCGTTCTCATCCTGCATGGCCAGCAGACGGCCCTCATGCAGAATGACCGCGCCCACCCGCAGGTTGAAGCGGCCCGACGGCAGGCAAAGGGAGAGGTCAGCCCCCATCAGGTCTCCTCCACCTTCGCGGCGGAGACAAGCACGGGGAACTCGCTGTCCGTGTCGTACTCGGACGCGCCGATCTGAATGCCCATGACGTTCCCGTGCTGATCCTTCACGTAGAGGATCACGCCCTCCAGGGGGATGCCGGGCACGCCGCCCATGGGCTCCACCCGGATGATGGTCTTGCCGGTCAGGTTGTCGTTGAGGGTGTGGGGGTTCACGACCTTCCAGTCCAGGTTGCCGAAGGTGTTCTGGTCCACGTGAATCATGGTAATTCTCCTCCTGTGTGCATCATGGGACGGTTGAATCAGCGAACAGGCGCGGCGTAGCCCGTGCGGGCCTCGGCCCAGGCGGCGGGCTCCCGCCAGCCCATGCCGTAGTGCCAGGCATGGGGCGTGGTCAGCGTGACCTCCGCGTGGCACAGGGCGATGCCCAGCTCCAGCTGCGCCCTGTCGCCCGCGTCAAGGATGAAGCGGTTGCCCTTCAGGCTCATTTCCCAGGGCTGCAGGTTCATGGCGGAGGGCGCCAGCTGCACGGCCTGGGCCACGCGGCCCAGCTCCTGCGGCCAGGCCCGCAGGTCGCCCTTGCACAGCTTCTCCACCGGCTTGCGGCGGCGGCCGTCGGGGCTGTCGGCGCCCGGCGCGGGATGCCCCAGGGCGATCACCCCCAGCACGGCCTCGCCGGACTGCAGGGGGACCTCCAGCTTTTTCCGGCGGTAGGAGCCGGTCATCCAGCAGCTGCCAAGGCCCATCGCCACGGCCTCCAGCGCGAAGGCCTCGCCCAGAATCCCGGCGTAGACCTTGCTGCGGGTCACGGCGGAGGAGGCGATCACCGCGGCGACGGCGGTGCAGTCCGTCATCCGGCCTGTGTTCAGCAGCGTCCCGGTGAACAGGCTTTCCTCCACATGCATCAGGCACAGCCGCGCCCCGGGGGTCTGATACCGCCCGGCCACGTAGGACAGGGCCGCCCAGTCCCCCGCGGACAGGGGCGCGTCAAAGGCGCGGCAGGATACCCGCCGGGGGATGGCTTCGGCCAGGCGGGCCTTCTGCGAAGGGTTGAACAGCGTTTCCAGTGCGAACATGTCAGTCCTCCGGCGGCGTCGCGGTGATGGCGGACAGCACCTGGCCCACCTTGTCGTGGATGACCAGATCGGCGGCGCCGTCCATGGGGGTGGCGTCCCGGTTGATCAGCACCAGGCGATTCCCGCGGAAGTACTGCAGAAGCCCCGCCGCCGGATACACCGTCAGGCTGGTGCCCGCCACGATCATGGTATCCGCCCGGCGGATGGCCATGACGGAGTTCTCCAGCACGTCCTCGTCCAGGCCCTCCTCGTAGAGCACCACGTCGGGCTTGATGCGTCCGCCGCAGGTGCAAAGGGGCACCGGCCGGGGATCGTCCCGGATGGCCTCGGGCGGGTAGAATTTGCGGC
>JBJEYH010000218.1:0-17829 GCA_051886675.1 Aristaeellaceae bacterium | reverse complement strand
GGTTCGAGTCCTGTTGCGACCACGCAATCCCGGTCAGAGATGGCCGGGATTTTTCGTATGCCGGACACCGCCGGCGCCGCGCCCTCCCCCTCGCGGAAGCGGAACGCAAACCGCCCGCCCCGGCAGCGTATAATCAGCCTGCAGGCCGCCATTCGCCCCGCCCCGGCACCCGGACGCCGCAAATTTTCCGCACGCTCCGGCCCTGAAGAAGGATCGGACATGTCCGGTCGCGAAATGATCAGCATATCCGCCGACAACGCGCACACGAAAGGACGTGACCCCCATGACCAAATTCGTTCCCCGGGACAAGCTGGGCAAGAAGGCCCGCAAGGCCCTGGACGCGCAGCAGCGCACCACCTGGGCGTTCGCCCCCGCCACCAGGAAGGTGGACAGCAAAAAGCTCTACAACCGCAAGAGAAAGGCCCATGCCGGACGGGAGGATGTCGGCATGGGCCTTTTGTTTGCGCCCCGCCCCGCCTGAGGCCCTGTATTTCGGGCCACGGGGGCTTCCCGGCAGGGGATGCCCCAAGCGTGTCGAATACCTTCCATCAGCCGGATGCGCAGCGCGTATCCCCCGAACATCAGAAAGAGAAGGCGAAGCAACATGCCCTGCACAACAGTTCTCGTCGGCCGGAATGCCAGCAACGACGGATCCACCATGATCGCCCGCACCGACGACGGCCACTTCGACGTGAAGAAGCTCGTCGTGGTTCAGCCCAAGGATCAGCCCCGGAAGTACAAGAGCGTCATCTCCCACCTGGAGATCGACCTGCCCGACAATCCCCTGCGCTACACCGCCAGCCCCAGCGTGGACAGGAAAAACGGCGTCTGGGCCGCCACGGGCATCAACGAGGCCAACGTGGGCATGACCGCCACGGAGACCATCACCTCCAATCCCCGGGTGCTGTCGGCGGACATGCCCGTGATGTACAGGAAGGCCGCCAATCGCCGGGAGAAGGACGTCCCCGGGGGCATCGGCGAGGAGGACATCGTGGTGCTGGTGCTGCCCTACATCCGCTCGGCGCGGGAGGGCGTTGTGCGCCTTGGCGCCCTGCTGGAAAAGTACGGCACCTATGAATCCAACGGCATCGCCTTCAACGACGAGCATGAGGTCTGGTGGATGGAAACCATCGGCGGACATCACTGGATGGCCCGGAAGGTGCCCGACGACGCGGTGGTCATCATGCCCAACCAGTTCGGCATGGACGCCTTCGACCTGGAGGATGCCTTCGGCGCCCAGGAGCACAGCCTGTGCTCGGCGGATCTGAAGGCGTTCATCGCGGAGAACCATCTCGACCTGAACCAGGGCGGCCGGTTCAATCCCCGGGATATCTTCGGCTCCCGCACGGATCAGGATCACATCTACAATACGCCCCGGGCCTGGTTCATGGGCCGGTACCTGACCCCTTATTCCCACCGCTGGGACGGCCCCGACGCGCAGTACACCCCCGAGAGCGACAACATCCCCTGGGCCCTGGTCCCCGACCGCAAGCTGGCCGCCGAGGACGTGCATTACCTGCTGGCCGGGCATTATCAGGGCACGCCCTACAACCCCTACGCCGGGCAGGATACCGGCAAGCGGGGCATGTACCGATCCATCGGCATCAACCGCACGGGCGTGACCTCCATCTGCCAGATCCGCCCCGACGTGCCCGACGCCCTCAAGGGCGTGGAATGGATCTGCTTCGGCTCCACCGCCTTCTCGGCCATGCTGCCCCTCTACGCCCAGGTGCCCCGGATGCCCGCCTACGTCAGCGACGTGACCCTGGACGCCTCCACCGGGAACTTCTACTGGGGCAGCCGGCTCATCGGCGCGCTGGCGGACGCCCACTATGCCGCCTGCGTGCAGCAGATCGAGCGCTATCAGGCGATGGTGGCGGTGCTGGGCCGTCAGCTGATCCGGGAGTACGACCGGAAGATGACCGAATCCGGCGACTTCACCCTGACCGCCGAGGCCAACGGCAAGCTCTGCGCCATGGCGAAGGAGCAGACCACCGCCACGCTGAACAAGGTGCTGCTCATCGCCAGCGAGCGCATGAAGAACGGCTTCAACCGCGCGGACAACTGAGCCCCGTATCCCCCGCTCCCCCGCCGGATGGCAGGGGAGCGTTTTTGCCGCCTGTCACGCGCAGGGTTGCAGGAACGGGCCAAAGATTCCGCGGCGGGTGGTGGTCAGGCGGCGGACGGCATGGTACAATGGGAGCATCCCACGGCCGGAGGAAATAACGCGCACGGAGGCATGCATGAGCATCGGACGGAATCTGCAGTATCTGCGCAGGCAGAGGAAAATGACCCAGGAGCAGCTGGCGGAACAGATGGGGGTATCGCGGCAGACGGTTTCCCGGTGGGAATCCGACGTGGACACGCCGGAGCTGGGCAAGCTGGTGGCGCTGTGCGAGCTGTTTTCCTGCCGGCTGGACGCGCTGGTGCGGGAATCGATGGAGAGCGCGGGCGACGTGTATTCCCCGGTGAGCATCCGGCGGGTGAAGGCCTTCACCATGGCCCGCTACGTGATGATCTCCCCCAACCCCGAGGACGACGTGAACGCCTACATGGACCGCTGGGCGCACCGCAGCGGCCTGCTGGCCACCCATCCCCAGGCCATGCGCATCGGGTGGGACTTCCCCCACGTGACCCAGGAGCAGCAGAGCCGCTTCCGCCTGCGGGGCTACGCCGCGGCCTGGGTGCTGCCCGAGGACTTCCACACGGAGCTGCCCGGGGTGGAATACGGCCAGCAGGAGGAAGCGGACTACGCGGTGATCACCATCCGCGAGCCCTTTGTGGCGCCCTTCGAGCGGATCCCCGGCGGCTACCGGCGGATCTTCGAGCATCTGCAGGCCAACGGCTTCCGGGAGAAGCCCCGGGAGCATGTGCTGAGCTGCTTCGAGCATGTGCTGGACAGGGACGGCGTAACCTGCATGGACGTTTACGTCCACACCGACGGGGTCAGCCGGGCGGACGTGTTCACCTCCTTCAGCTGACAGCCCCCCTTGCGGACATGACAAACCCCCGGCATCCGGCAGGCCCGGAAGCCGGGGGCTTTTTTGTTTTTTTGGGGGATCAGCTCCGGCGGCTGGCCGCGGCCTTGTATTCGCTGGGGGAAAGCCCCGTGACCTTGTGGAAGGTGCGGCTGAAGTAGCGCACGTCGCTGTAGCCCAGATAGTCGGCGATTTCCGTGACGTTCATCATGTTGCCGGTGAGCATGCGCTTGGCCAGATCCATTTTGGTTTCCGCCACGTACTGGGTGACGCACTTGCCCGTTTCCCGGCGGAAGAGCGAGGACAGATAGGAGGCGTTCAGGCCGATTTCGGCGGCCAGGTCGTTGAGGGTGACGGGCTTGCGCACCTGACGGTTGATGTACATGATGGCCTCGTAGACGTGGGTGCTGTAGACGCTGGTCAGCTGGCGGGAGATCACCTGCATGACCTTTTCGGCCTCCTGGCAGAACACCTGGCACACATGGTCGAAGGTGCTGGACATGTTCACCAGGTAGATGAAGCGGTGCCGCAGGTCATGGGCCTCCTGCCCGGAGGAGACGATGCGGAAGTAGACGTTGAACAGGCTGTCGATGCAGCTTTTGGTGAGCATGCGGCCGTCGCGGGTGGCCAGGAGGGAGGTGGGCAGGCGGAAGAACTGCACCAGATCCCGCCTGGCGCGCTCGAAGTCGATGCGCTCGAAGGCATGCTCGATCTGCTCGCCCAGGTGGAACATCTGCCGCACCTGCGCGGGGGAATAGCTGCTGCCGGCCTCCTGCCCCGGGCCGATGACCTGATCGCCCCCCAGCTCCAGGCGCTGCCAGCGGGCGTCGAGCACCTCGTTCTTGGCCTCGGGGAGATGGGTGGCGTCGGTATGCTCCCGGCTGACGCACAGCGTCAGGCGGATCCCCGGCGAGGTGCAGATTTCCCCCTTCACCTGCTGATAGAGGGTCTCCAGGGTCTGGCGCACGGCCTGCTGGTTTTCCGCGGCGTAGTTGAGGAAGGCCAGGGTGCTGTCCGACAGCTTGTCGAAGATGATGTCGTAGCACAGGGGCGTCAGCGCCTCCTGAAGCCTGCCGGTCAGGAGACGGTAGTAGCTTTCGTTCTCGTAGATCTGCTGCATGTGGAAGATGTCCCCGTCCAGCTTGAACAGCGCCGCCTGGAAGCACCCCGGGGCGAAGGTGGTCCTGTACTTGCGGTTGATCAGCGGCAGGCTGTCGGGGATGAACAGCGCGTGATGGATATCCTGCATCAGCTGGTTGCGGACATAGTGATGCGCCTCGGCGTCCTGGCTCTGGGCGAGGGTCATCTGACGGGCGGCGCGCTCCAGCGCCTGCTGCAGCTCGGCGGCGTCCAGGGGCTTGAGCAGGTAATCCAGCGCGCCCTGCCGCAGCGCCTCCCGCACCAGCTCGAAGTCCCGCTGCGCGAAGGCGAGGATCACCCGGGGCCTGCGGGCGGCGTGCGCGTCGGAGGCCCACGCCGCGGCGCGCTGGGGATTCACGCTGTCCACGTCCAGCAGCGCCAGATCCGGCGGCAGCTGTCCGCCCCGCTGGGCCGCCTCCCCGCTGCCCGTCTCCTGCAGCGACCAGCGCAGAAAATCCCCGCTCAGCGCCTCCCGCACGCTCTGCCGGAACGAAAAATCGTCCGATACCACCAGCAGCATGAATGCCATGAAAAAATCCTCCGCTTCAGGGTCAAAAATGGAAGCATTGACCAGCCTTTTCCCAATTTTAGCATGAGGAAAACCATGGTTTCAATACATAATCCAAAAATCGTCCACATTTCCCAAAAAAGCGCCGTTGCAATGGCGTACAGTTTACGCTTAAATACAAGTAGCATCGCCGAAAGGCAATCCAGGCGAACCAATGAAAGGAGTTGTCCTGATCATGAAGAAGCTCGTTTCCCTCCTGCTGGCTGCCGTCATGCTCATGTCCCTGTGCAGCTTCGCCTCTGCGGAGGAGAAGTTCGTGGCGGAGGAAGTCTCCATCGCCCTGGGCTATGACGTGTCCGACCTGGCGCCCTGGTCCTCCGCGACCTCCGGCCGCCTCAACCTCATGCCCACCCTCTACGAGTACATCGCCTACTACGACAGCAACGAGGAATGCGGCATGGGCGGCATCCTGATGCAGTCCTTCGAGAAGGTGGATGACCGCACCTCCCGCATCACCATCTACGACTACATCTACGACTCCGCCGGCAACCACATGACCGCCGCCGATATCGCCTTCTGCTTCAACACCTGGAAGGAGAACGGCAAGTCCGTCAAGTGCAAGCTGCTGGAGAGCGCCGTGGCCATCAGCGACTACACGGTGGAAATCACCCTGACCACCGACGCCGTGGGCGAGCTGGAAAACATGATGTGCGGCCTGATCCCCATCGTGACCCAGGCGGCCTATGAGGCCAGCGGCGACGGCATGATCGAGAACGTCATCAGCACCTCCCCCTACAAGCTGGTGGAGTATGTGTCCGGCTCCCGCATCGTGGCCGAGAAGCGCGACGACTACTGGCAGACCGATGCCAGCAGGATCATGCCCGTGTCCCAGGCCAACGTGAAGAAGATCACCTGGAACATCATCGGCGAGCCCTCCCAGATGGCCATCAACCTGGAAACCAACGCCGTTGACATCACCACCGCCCTGGCCTACTCCGAGGCTCAGCGCTTCATGGAGGGCGGCGCCTCCGCGGCGGGCCACAAGGTCTTCAGCGCCGTGAGCGGCAACTTCTGGTGGATGACCTTCAACTGCTCCGAGGGCGGCATGTTCGAGAACAATCAGGCGCTGCGCCAGGCCATCTGCTACGGCGTCGACGCCCAGGGCGTGATCGACGGCGTGCTCTTCGGCGAGGGCGACACCATGAACGCCTATGGCAACCGCATCTGCGTGGACTACAACACCGCCTGGGACAGCGAGCCCTACTACGAGTACGACCTGGCCAAGGCCCAGGAGCTGATCGCCCAGTCCGGCTTTGACACCAGCAAGACCATCCGCATCATGTGCCCCAGCACCGACACCGACAAGAAGACCGTCCAGGTGCTCCAGGCCTACCTGATGCAGCTGGGCCTGAAGGCTGAGCTGTGCATCTACGACTCCGCCCTGTTCCAGTCCTACAAGACCGACGCCTCCCAGTGGGACATCATGGTGGACTCCAAGCAGTCCGTGGACTACGTGACCGCCCTGGCCAGCACCCTGAACGCCGAGACCCCCGCCATGAACTTTGTCCAGGATGACAAGCTGCAGGAGATGGTGACCTCCATCGTGGTGGTCAACGGCCACACCGCCGAGGCCATCGACGAGTACATGGCCTACGTCAAGGATCAGGCGTATGTGTACGCGCTGTTCGTGCCCTACAACTTCTTCGCCGCTGAGGACACCATCGAGGAAGCCTTCCTGAACTTCAAGGGCTGGCTGGTGCCCGGCGCCTGCACCTACTCGGAGAACTTCGTCCGCTAAAAACATAACCGTCTGTGTGCATGAGGGGCACAGTCCGTGCGCTGCCTTTGGCGCAGGGGCTGTGCCCCCTTCCATAAGGAGGAAGCGCTATGCTGCGATACGTGATCAAGAGGCTGCTGTGGCTGATTCCCATTGCTCTGGGCGTAGCCTTTCTGATCTTCACGATTCTCTACTTCACCCCCGGCGACCCCGCGCAGATGATCCTGGGCTCCTCCGCCACGCAGGAGGATCTGGCCGTCATGCGCCACGAGCTGGGCATCGACCAGCCCTACCTGGTGCAGCTGCTGAATTACTTCAAACAGGTGTTTCTCCACTTTGACCTGGGCAAGTCCCTCTTTACGGGCAAGTCCATTTCCACCGAGATCATCGCCCGCCTGCCCCACACCTTCATGCTGGCCCTGGGCAGCATGATCCTCTCCTGCCTGATCGGCATCCCCCTGGGCATCGTGGCCGCCACCAACCAGAACCGCCTGGGCGACCGCATCTCCATGGCCATCGCGCTGCTGGGCATCTCCATGCCGCAGTTCTGGGTGGGCCTGATGCTGGTGCTGCTCCTGGCGCTGAAGCTGGGCTGGCTGCCCGCATCGGGCATCGGCAGCTTCGCCAACTATGTGATTCCCATCATCGCCACGTCCTTCGGCGGCATCGCCACCAACGCCCGCCTCATGCGCTCCAGCATGCTGGACGTGATCCGCGCCGATTACGTCACCACTGCCCGGGCCAAGGGCGTATCCCGCTTCTCCTCCATCTACCGCCACGCCCTGCCCAATGCCCTGATCCCCGTCATCACCCAGGTGGGCTCCTCCTTCGGCAAGATGCTGGGTGGTACCATCGTCATCGAGTCGGTGTTCAGCATTCCGGGCATCGGCCTGTACATGATCAATGCCATCAACAACCGCGATTATCCCGTCGTGCGCGGCAGCGTGATCTTCCTGGCGCTGGTGTTCAGCGTGATCATCCTGCTGGTGGACCTGGCCTGCGCCTTTGTCGACCCGCGCATCAAGGCCCAGTACGAGGGCAAAAAGTAACGCAAGGAGGAAAGCGAGATGAGCACCGTCACCCTGCAGGGCGCCAAGGCCCGCAAGCCCGAGAGCCAGTTCGCCGCCGTGCTCAAGCGGCTGCGCAAGAATCACGCGGCCGTCGCCGGCCTGATCGTCTTTATCCTGCTGATTATAATCGCCATCATCGGCCCCTGGATCGCTCCCTATGACTACTCCCGCCTGGACTTCTCCTGCGCCTTCGCCAAGCCCTCGGCCCAGCACCTCTTCGGCTGCGACGAGCTGGGCCGCGATATCTTCTCCCGCATCCTCTACGGCGCCCGCTATTCCCTGACCATCGGCGTGGGCTCCGTGGCCCTGTGCCTGGTCATCGGCCTGGTGCTGGGCTCGGTGGCGGGCTTCTTCGGCGGCAAGGTCGATAACCTGCTGATGCGCTTCCTGGACATCTTCCAGTCCATCCCCGGGATGCTCATGTCCATCGCCATCTCCGCCGTGCTGGGCACCGGCCTGGACAAGTGCATCCTCGCCATCAGCCTGACCTCCATGCCCCAGTATGTGCGCATCCTGCGCGCCTCGATCCTGGGCATCCGCGACAGCGAGTACGTGGAGGCCGCGGAATCCATCAACTGCAGCCGCTGGCGCATCATCACCCGGCACGTGCTGCCCAACGCCCTCTCCGGCCTGATCGTCACGGCCACGATGGGCATCGCCAACTCCATCATCCTGGCGGCGGGCCTGAGCTACGTGGGTCTGGGCGTCCAGCCCCCCACCCCCGAATGGGGCGCGATGCTCTCCGGCGCCCGCAACTATATCCGCGATTATCCCCACATGGTCATCTTCCCCGGCCTGGCCATCGCGGTGACGGTGCTGTCCCTCAACATGATGGGCGACGGCCTGCGCGATGCCCTGGATCCCAAGCTGAAGCGGTAAGGAGGCGCATGCATCATGAGCGAGAAGAACATCTTTCTTTCCGTGCGGGATCTGACGGTGGAATATACCTCCGACGGCGCGGTGGTTCACGCGGTCAACGGCGTGAGCTTCGACCTGGAGAAGGGCAAGACCATCGGCCTGATCGGCGAAACCGGCGCGGGCAAAACCACCATCGCCAAATCCATCCTGCGGGTGCTGCCCGAGCCTCAGGGCACGGTGCGCGGCGGCCAGATCCTCCTGGACGGCCAGAACCTGCTGGACCTGAGCGAGAACGACATGCTCAAAATCCGCGGCAGCCGGATCTCCATGATCTTCCAGGATCCCATGACGGCGCTGAACCCCGTGCAGCGGGTGGGCGCGCAGATTGCCGAGGCCGTGCGCCTGCACAGCAGCGTCACCAAGCAGCAGGCCAGGGAAAAGGCCTGCGAAATGCTGGAGATGGTCGGCATTCCGGCCTCCCGCTACAGGGAGTATCCGCACCAGTTTTCCGGCGGCATGAAGCAGCGCGTGGTCATCGCCATGGCGCTGGCCTGCAACCCGGATCTTCTCCTGGCCGACGAGCCCACCACCGCCCTGGACGTGACCATCCAGGCCCAGGTGCTGGAGATGATCAACGCCCTGAAGAAGGAAAAGAACACCTCCATGATCATGATCACCCATGACATGGGCATCGTGGCGGAGGTGTGCGACACCGTGGCGATCATCTACGCCGGAAAGGTCGTGGAGTACGGCACGAAGGAGGATATCTTCGACCATCCCACCCACCCCTACACCGAAGGGCTTTTCGGCGCCATACCCAGCCTGAGCGAGGACGCCGACCGGCTGCATCCCATCAAGGGCATGCCGCCGGATCCCACCCAGCTGCCCGAGGGCTGTGCCTTCGCGCCCCGCTGCCCCTACTGCACCGAGGAGTGCCTGAAGGACGTGCCCCTGACGGAGCTGACCCCCGGCCACCTGTGCCTGTGCTGCCACTGCGACCGAAAGGGAGGTAACGGCCATGAAGGTCATTGAGGTTCAGAATCTGCAGAAGTACTTTTCCACGCCCCGGGGCAAGCTCCACGCGGTGGACGGCGTGACCCTGTCGGTGGAGGAGGGCGAAACCGTCGGCGTGGTGGGCGAATCCGGCTGCGGCAAGTCGACCCTGGGCCGCACCATCATCCACCTGCAGGAAAGCACCGGCGGCAAAATTCTCTTCCGGGGCAAGGACGTGACCCACGTCCGGGGCCGCGAGCTGAAGAAGGTCCGGGAGGATATGCAGATCATCTTCCAGGATCCCTACTCCTCCCTCAACCCCCGCATGACCGCCCAGGAAACCATCGCCGAGCCCATCCGGCTCTCCGGCCGCTTCGGCAAGAAGGAGGCCATGGCCGAGGCCGAAAAGCTCATGGAGCTGGTGGGCGTGGACGAGCGCATGCGCACCGCCTATCCCCACGAGCTGGACGGCGGCCGCCGCCAGCGCATCGGCATCGCCCGGGCCATCGCGCTCAACCCGGCCTTCGTGGTCTGCGACGAGCCCGTCTCCGCCCTGGACGTGTCCATCCAGGCCCAGATCCTGAACCTGCTGCAGGATCTGCAGCAGCAGCGGGGCATGAGCTACATGTTCATCACCCATGACCTGTCCGTGGTGCGGCACATCGCCAACACCATCTGCGTGATGTACCTGGGCCAGCTGGTGGAAACCTCCCCCGCCAAGGAGCTGTTCCGCATGCCGGCGCATCCCTATACCCGGGCGCTGCTTTCCGCCGTGCCCTCCACGGATATCCATCATCCCCACCAGCGCATCGTCCTCAAGGGCGAAATCACCTCGCCCATCAACCCGAAGCCTGGCTGCCGTTTCGCCGCCCGCTGCCCCCACGCCTGCGAACGCTGCCATCAGGAGCAGCACCTGACGGAGATCGCCCCCAATCACTTTGTCTCCTGCTGCCGCATTCAGGAACTGACCTGACGGAGGCGGCAGATGACGACGTTTGTATGGTTTCTGATCACCCTGGCGGTGGCCTTTGTCTGCGGCGCCATCGCCATCCGCCTGAAGATTCCCGCCGGGGGCATGATCGGCGGCATGCTGGGCGTGGCGGTGGTGAACATCCTCACGGGCAGCTGCGTGATGTACGCCGAGGTGAAGATCGCGGTGCAGATCTGCCTGGGGGCCATGTCCGGCAGCCGGGTGGGCCGCAGGGAGGTCGCCGACATGAAGCGGCTGATCATCCCCATCGTGCTGATGTTCCTGGTGTGCATCATGCTGAACGTGGTCTTCGGCGTGCTGGTGGTGAAGACCACCTCCCTGGACGCCAGCACGGCGCTGCTGTCCATCACCCCCGGCGGGGCGACGGACATGGTGTTTGTGGCGGCGGATATCGGCGCGGACACGGGCATGGTGGGCGTGATGCAGAGCCTGCGCATGATCTTCAGCAACTGCATCCTGACGCTGATCTTCGTGGCGATGATCGAGCGCCACAACGGCAAAAAGGCCGGGCGCAAGCACGACAGGGCTGAGCGCAAGCGTCAGGCTCCCGCCGACCGGAAGCAGTACTGGCTGCGGGTGGCGGGCATGTACGCCGTGGCGACGGTGGGCGGACTGCTGTTCCGCGCGCTGGGCATTCCCGGCGGCACGCTGGTGGGCGCGATGATCTTCACCGTGATCCACAACTGCATCTTCGGCAGGGTGGCCTATCCCGACATGGTCAAGAAGTATCAGCAGGTGTTCACCGGCGCGTACATCGGCGTGGGCATCACCGCCGCCACCCTGGCGATGATCCCCTCGGTGGCCATCGGCATGGTGTTCAGCATCGTGGATATCATGGTGTATGTGCTGCTGATGTCCTTCATCCTGCGGAAGACCTCCCGCATGGATTACGGCACCAGCCTGCTGTGCAGCACCCCCGGCGGCATCGGCGAGGTATCCATCCTCTCCGAGGAGCTGGGCACCGATACCCCCACCGTCGCCCTGATGAACACCGCCAGGATGATTCTGGTGGTGGCCACCTTCCCGGTGATTCTCCGCTTTGTCAGCACGTTCCTGTAAAAAAATATGACGTATACGGGAGGCAAAAGCCTATGGCGCAGTTTTCCCTTGAATTCTTCAGCAAGGTCCTGATGGTGCAGACCCAGGTCAGCGTCCTGATGCCCTCCGTCGGCCCGGCGGATGATCCCCGGGCCTTTTACGCCTCCGGCCGCCGGTATAAGGTTTTGTGGCTGCTCCACGGCGCCAGCGGCGACTATACCGACTGGATCCGCTATACCAACATCACGCAGTATGCCGAGAACAGGGATCTGATCGTCGTGCTGCCCAGCGTGCTCAACAGCGATTACAGCAACTATTCCACCTTTGCCGACGGCTTCAACGTCTACGACTACTTCTTCCAGGAGCTGATGCCCATGATCCATCACTGGTTCCCGGCATCCGCCCGGCGGGAGGACAATTTCATCGCGGGCATGTCCATGGGCGGCAACGGCACGCTGATCTTCGGCGTGAGTCATCCGGAGCTGTTCGGCGGCATGGCGGTGCTGTCCAGCACGGCCAGGGAGGTGGAATACCTGCGGCCCCTGGCCCATCTGACCAGCGAGCAGTTCCGCCAGGCGGCGAAGGATCCGGTCCTGTGCCCCGGCCCCAACGGCACCGGCATGCGCCTGAAGGAAATCAATCAGGTGGCCAAGTATCCCACGGTGCAGGACTTCCTGGACTCCCCGGAGAACGTATGGGATCGTCTGCCCGAGGCCGCCGCCCGGGGCGATCTGCCGCCGATGTACGTCTGCTGCGGCACGGCGGATCAGAACGTGTATCCCCGGTATCTGCGCTTCCGGCGGTATCTGGAGTCGCTGGGGATCAGCGCCGCCTTCGAGGAATATCCGGGCTACCGCCACGAATATCCCCTGTGGGATCTGGCCATCCGCAAGGCGCTGGACTTCTTCGGCATCGAGCAGCTGCCCTATTCCAAGCACTGAAGGGGGAGGATGCGCCATGCTCAGGGAATATCCCTTCGCCCGCATCAGCCCGGGCGTGTATGAAATCGACGAGTTCGACAACGCCAGCATCTACCTGGTGGAGGGCGAGGAGCGCGCCGCGCTGATCGACACGGGCATCGGCCTGGGGGATCTGCGGGCCTTCGCCGCCACCCTGACGGACCGGCCGCTGACGGTGCTGCTCACCCACAACCATCGCGACCACGCGGGCAACGCGCCGCTGTTCCCGGAGGTATGGCTGAGCGAGCTGGATCAGCGCATGGGCCCGATGATCCGTCCCCTGACCGCCCGGGAAAGCCGGATGCAGTACGCCCGCAACACCTGCCGCCGCCATCCGGAGAAGCGCTACCCCTGGACGGAGGCGGACATGACGGAGTACCCCCCGGCGCAGGAGCCGCTGATGCGCACCCTGTCCGACGGGGACGTGATCGACCTGGGCGGGCGGACGCTGCGCTGCGTCTGGACCCCGGGGCATACGCCCGGCTCCATGTCCTTCATCGACAGCCGGACGGGCGCGCTGTTCTGCGGCGACAGCTGCAATCAGATTGTCGGGCTGGGGGTGCGGCCCATCGACGGCATGCGCCACGCCACCGTGGAGGAGGCCTACGCCGCCCTGACGCGCCTGAACGCCATGGATTTTGACCATCGGTGCATCTACAACGGCCACGGGGATTTCCGCGCCCCAGGCAAGCCGCTGGCGCCCTGGGTGCTGTCGGCGGTGATGAGCGGCATGGCGCAGCTGCTGTCCGGACGCTACACCGCCGAGCATCAGGTGATCCCGAGCATCAACGCGCCGGTGGAGGTTTTGCGCGCCGACGGGGTAGAGCTGCAGTTCCACGGGGAGCTGATCCACGGCCGCGGCATGCCCTTCCTGCGCTGAGACCCCCCTTTTCCCGCCGCCGGACGAAACAAGCCCGGCGGCGTTTTTTCACGGGCGCGGAGGGGCTGCGGCGGGCGATCCTGGCGCGGATGAAAATTTTTCCGCGAAAGGGGGTTGCAATTCCCGCCGAAGCGTGCTATAATTATATCCGTTCCGTGCGGGAATGGCGGAATTGGCAGACGCGCATGATTCAGGTTCATGTGTGCAGTACGCACTTGCAGGTTCAAGTCCTGTTTCCCGCACCAAGGCGAAAGTCCTTACAGTGTCGCGACGCTGCAAGGACTTTCGTTTTTTTGTTGTTCACGCAGGGGGGCTTGTGCGTCACGGCGCGGATGCCCGGGCGCATCCGGGAGCGGCAGGGGCTGCGGCATTCCGATCGTGTCTGCACCCTGCCTCCCGGGTTCCGCGGCAGGGCCCGCCTGCGTGATCACGCGCCCGGCTGCCGCTTCCGAAGCAGCCCTCCGGAAGCCCGCCAGGGGATTCGCCGTCCTGCCGCCTCACATCCCTGCGGCCCGCGAAGCAGCCCGCCCCGGCCGCGGGGCCGGGACGTCCCGCGGGATCAGGCCGCTGCCCTGCCGGACGAACGCCGCCCGCTCCCGCCGGCCCGCGTCACTCATGATCGTTCCAGAACCAGCACAGCCCCGCAAAGCTGTAGTCCATGGCGTCCTGCCCGCCGTGGGTGCCGCCCTCCCGGAGCCGGAAGGACACATTGCCCTCCGCCTCGTTGTCGGCCCGGCGGAAAACGTCGCCATAGCGGGTGGTCATGCTGTCGATCTGCATGGTGAAGGCTGTGCCCGCGAAATCCTCCGTGCCGGTGGCGGTGAAGAGGAAGAAGTCTTCCGGCGTCCAGCCGGACGCCCGCACCACCTCCGCCGCCCAGCCGCCGTCGCCCATATTGCCGCTCATGGGCATGAAGTAGCGGAAGTAATCCAGGCAGTACTGGAAGGTATGCCACGTGGTGACGGAGCCCATGGAAAACCCGCCGAACCCCCGGTGATCCCGGGAGGCCCGCAGGCCCTCGGGAGTGGTGTCCTCGGCCCAGGTGCTGTAGCGGCCCTCCACGGCGGGCATCAGGTCGTTGACCAGCTCGTTGTGGTAGCGGTCGGTCAGCTGCAGCGCAAGGCTGTAGTTGCCGCTGTCCTCGCCGGAGGTGTTGTTGTAGGTGGGACAGACGATGATCATCGGCTGCATGAGGCCGTCCTGGATGGCGTGGTCGATGGCATGCTTGAAGGCGGTGGGCTGCGCGTCGGTGCCCAGGGTGGTGGTTTCGTTGCTCCAGCCGCCGTGCATGTAGTAGAAGACGTTGTACCGCTCCTCCGGCGTGTAGCCATAGGGCAGGTAGACCCAGGCCGTCTTGGTCAGCCGCTGCTCCTGCGCCTCGTAGGTGAAGGATTCCCAGGTGTCGTAGTCCAGCCGCACCAGCTGGCCCTGCTGCCCGGCAGGCTGCGCATAGGCCTCGGGAATCGTGGGGATGGTCTCCGGAATGTCGCGGGCGTTGGGCTGAAAGACAGCGTCCTCAGCGCAGGCCGCGGCGGACAGGGACACAGCCGCGGCGATGGCCAGCAGCGCGATGGCAAGTCTGTTCATGGCGAAGTCTCCTTTGCGCAATATCCGGGGCGCGCATCACTGCCCGCCGGCGGCGGCCTGCTGCATTTCCCGCACCCAGTCCAACACCTCGGCTTCCTCCTCCCGGGAGGTGAAGCGATGCCCTGCCAGCCATTCGCCGGCGCCCGCCATCTCCGCCAGCAGCGTATCGCTCTCGCCCAGGCCGGAATCGGCGGAGGTGCAGAAGGGGATCACGGTCTTGCCGGTGAAGTCGTTGCCCGTGATGAACCGGTTCACCGGCCAGGCGGCGATCCCCCACCAGATGGGGTAGCCGATGTACACCGTGTCGTAGGCATCCCAGCCCTCCGGGGTGATCTGCAGCAGTTCAACGGCGTGCTGCGCCTCGGGATCCGCATGCTCCAGGGAGACCCGGCTGTCGGGATCCATCCAGTTCAGGTCGTCGTAGGAATAGGGGTTCACCGGCTCCAGCGCGAACACGTCCGCGCCGGTTTCCGCGGCGATGATGCCGCCGATCCGCTCCGTATTGCCGGTGGCCGAATAATACACCACCAGCGTTCCGCCCGTCCGGGGAAGGGCGATGGTATCGCAGCCTCCGGCCACCGCCGCGCAGGCGGTCAGGGCGAGCGTCAGGGACAGGATGAGAGCCATTCGTTTCTTCATGGGGGACACTCCTTTCCGCAGTCGTGGAATGCGGGCGTTTTCAGCCCGACGCCTTCATGATAGGGCCGCGGAGCCGGCGGCGGAAGTCTGCGTTTGTTCATCAGTGTGAACCCCAAGGTTGTAACAATTGCGGGGCTTTCTTGAAAATCGCGGGGCTTTCGGCTACAATATCCTTCACAAGGAGCGTGACGCCGCATGATCAATCCGCAGCTGGAAACCTTCATCCGCGTGGCCGACGCGGGCAGCTTCAGCAAGGCTGCGGGGGAGGCGTACATCACCCCCACCGCGGTGATCAAGCAGATCAACCTGCTGGAGGCCTCCCTGGGGGTGAAGCTGTTCGAGCGCAGCCATCGGGGGCTCACCCTGACCAGGGCCGGGCAGAGCCTCTACCAGGACGCCCGCTACATGATCCAGTACTGCCGGGACGCGGTGACCCGCGCCAGAAACGCCATGCAGGAGGACGGCAGCGTGATCCGCATCGGCTCCTCGCCCATGACCCCGGCGCAGCTGCTGATGGAGCTGTGGTCCCGGGTGAACGAGCGCTGCCCCGACATCCGCTTCCAGATCGTCCCCTTCGACAACACCCCCGAGAACGCCCGGGAGATTCTGGCCAACCTGGGCCGGAACATCGACGTGGTGGGCGGCATTTTCGACGACACCATGCTGGCGCTGCGGGGCTGCGCGGGGCTGGAGCTCTGCCGGGGGCCGTTCCACTGCGCGGTATCGGCGCAGCATCCGCTGGCGGCAAAGAAGCTGCTGCGGATCGAGGATCTCTACGGCCAGAACCTGATGATGATGCGCCGGGGCTGGAGCCACTATGTGGATCAGCTGCGGGACGAATTGTGGCAGCATCATCCGCAGATCCACATCGTGGACTTCGACTTCTACAGCGTGGACGTGTTCAACCGCTGCGAGCGCTCCAGCGACGTGCTGCTGGCCATCCGCGGCTGGGCCAACGTGCATCCGCTGCTGCGGGTCATTCCGGTGGACTGGGACTACGGTATTCCCTACGGCATTCTCCATGCACCCAACCCAAGCCCCACCGTGCAGCGGTTCCTGCAGGCCGTCCGGGAGGTGGCCGGGGAGCTGTACGGCTGACACGTTATAACCCCAGAGTATACACCCTGCAACCAGGCGAGACTTCCCAGGAGGTCCCGCTTTTTTTATACTGCAGACAGATGCATGAAACGAGGTGACGCCATGAGCCGGAAAGCCATTGCCGGCGCGCTGTGCTGCGCGCTGTTCGCGCTGTGCCTGCTGCCCCTGGACCGCGGAGGCGCCCGGGCGGAGCAGCGCTTTGACCGGGACACGCCCATCCGGACGGTGACGGAGGATCCGGCCTTCGGGACGTACGGGCGGCTGCTGTTCCCGGTGGATGAGGGCTACTATTCCGGCGATACGCTGGGCAGCCTGCGCCTGACCTGGTACAGCCACATCGACCCGGACATGACCGTCGACATCGTGAATTCCCTGAAAACCCGCGCCCTGGCCGGGGACACGGTGTTCCTCGACCTTTACACCGGGGCGGAGAAGACTGCCGACCCGGACAAGCGGGACACGGGGCTGTTCTTCTTCCGGGGAGAGCCCGGAGCCAGGTTCGCCGTGTGCAGCGCGGGCGGGGGCTTCGCCTATGTGGGGGCCATGCACGACAGCTTCCCCCACGCCTATACGCTGTCCCAAATGGGCTACAACGCCTTCGCGCTGATCTACCGTCCCGGGGCGCAGACCGCCTGCGAGGATCTGGCCCGGGCCATCCGCGTGATCTTCGACCACGCCGAGGAGCTGGCGGTGGATACCTCCGGATATTCGCTCTGGGGAGGCTCGGCGGGCGGGCGCATGACGGCCTGGGTGGGGGCCTACGGCACGGAAGCCTTCGGGGAGCAGGCGCTGCCGAAGCCCGCGGCGGCGATCATCCAGTACACGGGCCTTGACACATACAGCGAGCTGGATCCCCCCACCTACGCCTGCGTGGGCGACAGCGACAGCATCGCGTCCTGGCGGGTGATGCAGCGGCGGCTGGAAGGCATCAGCGCGCTGGGGATCGACACGGAGTTCCATGTGTACCCGGGGCTTGCCCACGGCTTCGGCCTGGGGACGGGCACCGTGGCGGAGGGCTGGATCAGCGACGCGGTGGCCTTCTGGGAAAGGCAGACGGACAGGGAGGATGCGGAGCCATGAACAATTTCATCTATGAGAACAGAACGAAGGTCTATTTCGGCAGGGGCGGCGTGAAGGAATACCTGGGCTGCCTGCTGAGTCGCTACGGCGACACGGTCATGCTGGCCTATGGCGGCGGCTCGATCAAACGCAACGGCGTGTATGACGAGGTGACGGGCATCCTGCGCGCGGCGGGCAGGACCGTGGTGGAGTTCCCCGGCATCATGCCCAACCCCACCTACGCCAAGGTGCAG
>JBJEYH010000217.1:0-3937 GCA_051886675.1 Aristaeellaceae bacterium | reverse complement strand
GAGCTGGTGGCCCGCCGCCTGCAGGAGCTGGCCTACCTGAACAAGGGGCTGATGATCACCTTCGTGGACGAGCGGGTGAAGGATCCCGCCCAGCGGGAAAAGACCTTCCACTACGAGGGGGGCATCAGCGATTACGTCCGCTACCTCAACGCGGACAAGACCGTCCTCCACGACGAGCCCATCTACATGGAGGGGCAGAAGGATTCCGTCATCTGCCGGGTGGCCATCCAGTACACCGACGGGTACACCGAGAGCCTCTTCTCCTACGTCAACAACATCCCCACCGGCGAGGGCGGCAGCCACGAAACGGGCTTCAAGGCGGCCTTCACCAAGGCCATGAACGACTATGCCCGCAAGACCGGCGCCCTGCGGGAGAAGGACAACAACCTCTCCGGCGAGGACTTCCGGGAGGGCCTGACCTGCGTGATCATCGCCATGGTGAAGAATCCGCAGTTCGAGGGCCAGACCAAGGGGCGTCTGGGCAACAGCGAGGTGCGTCCGGCGGTGGAGGCCATCATCGCCGAGAAGCTGGCCGACTGGCTGGACAACCTCAAAAACCAGGACATCGCCAACCAGATTGTGCAGAAGGCCATCAAGGCCGCGCAGGTGCGCGAGGCCGCCCGCAAGACCCGCGACAACGCCCGCAAGGCCAATCAGCTGGAGGCCGCGCCCCTGGTGGGCAAGCTCAGCGCCTGCCGCGGCCGCAAGCCCGCGGAGAACGAGCTGTTCATCGTGGAGGGCGACTCCGCCGGCGGCAGCGCCAAGCAGGGCCGGGACAGCCGCTATCAGGCCATCCTCCCCCTGCGCGGCAAGCCCCTCAACGCCGAGAAGAAGCGGCTGGATCAGGTGCTGGCCAACGAGGAGTTCCGCAGCCTGATCACCGCCCTGGGCACCTCCATCGACGAGGGCTTCACCCTGAGCAACCTCAAGTACCACAAGATCATCATCCTCTCCGACGCCGATCAGGACGGCGCGCACATCCGGGCCATCCTGCTGACCTTCTTCTACCGCTACATGAAGGAGCTGATCGCCGCGGGGCACGTGTACATCGGCATGCCTCCGCTGTACAAGGTGCAGAAGGGCTCGAAGGTCTGGTACGCCTACGACGACAAGGAGCTGGGCAAGTACACGAAGGCCGCCGGGAAGGGCTACACGCTTCAGCGCTACAAGGGCCTGGGCGAAATGAACCCGGAGCAGCTGTGGGAGACCACCATGGATCCCGCCCAGCGAAAGCTCATGCAAGTGACCATCGACGACGCGGCCCAGTCCGACAGGCTGATCACCATCCTCATGGGAGACAAGGTGGAGCCCCGGCGCGACTACATCACCGAGCATGCGGACTTCAACAAGGAAGATCATTTTGAGCTGCCGCCCGAGCAGCTGGAAGGGAGGGCTTAATCCATGGCGAAGAAGCGCGAGCCCGAGAAGCCCATCGCTGTGGACGATCCGTCCCGGATCCTGCAAACGTCCCTGGAGGACGTGATGCACCAGTCCATGATGCCCTATGCCGAGCACGTGATTCTGGAGCGCGCCCTGCCCCGGGTGGAGGACGGATTGAAGCCCGTGCAGCGGCGCATCCTCTACACCATGATGGAGCTGGGCAACACCCCCGACAAGCCCCACCGCAAGTGCGCCCGCATCGTGGGCGACTGCCTTGGCAAATACCATCCCCACGGCGACAGCAGCGTGTACGACGCCCTGGTGCGCATGGCGCAGCCCTTCTCCATGCGGGGCCCCATGGTGGATGGCCACGGCAACTTCGGCTCCATCGACGGCGACAGCGCCGCCGCCATGCGATACACCGAGGCCCGCATGGCGCCCCTGGCCCTGCTGATGCTCCGGGACATCGAGAAGGACACCGTGCCCTTCCGCCTGAACTTCGACGATACCCTCAAGGAGCCGGACATGCTGCCGGCCCGCTTCCCCAACCTGCTGGTCAACGGGGCCAGCGGCATCGCCGTGGGTCTGGCCACCAACATTCCGCCCCACAACCTGGGGGAAAGCATCCGCGCGGTCATCGCCCAGATCGAGAACCCCGACATCACCCTGGACGAGCTGATGAAGATCATCCCCGGCCCGGACTTCCCCACCGGCGGCGTGCTGGTGGCCAACGACGAGATCCGCCGGGGGTACGAGACCGGCCGCAGCAAGCTGTCCGTCCGGGCGAAGGTGCACATTGAGGACGGCAGCGCGGGACGCAAGCTGATCTGCATCACCGAGGTGCCCTACCAGGTCAACAAGGCCGCCATGCTGGAGAAGATTCTGAAGCTGTCCGAGGAGAAGAAGGCCGCCCTGGGCTGCATCTACGACATCCGGGACGAGTCCGGCCGGGACGGCATGCGGGCGGTCATCGAGCTGAAGAAGGACGCGGACGTGAACCGGGTGCTGCAGTACCTGTACAAGTACTCCGACCTGCAGGTGACCTTCGGCGTGAACATGGTGGCCATTGCCGACGGCAAGCCCGTGCAGATGGGCCTGAAGAGCATGATCGCCTACTTCATCCGGCACCAGAAGGACGTGGTCACCCGCCGCACGGAGTACGACCTGAAGCAGGCCAAAGCCCGGGCGCACATCCTGCTGGGTCTGATGATCGCCCTGGACAACCTGGACGAGGTGATCGCGCTGATCCGGGCCAGCAAGACCCCCAGGGAAGCCAAGGCCCGGCTGATGGAGCGCTTCGAGCTGACGGACGTGCAGGCCCAGGCGATCCTGGACATGCGCCTGCAGCGGCTGACGAACCTGGAGATCGAGGCCCTGCGCAAGGAATACGCCGACCTGCTGAAGCTGATCGACAAGCTCGAGGGCATTCTGGGCAGCGAGAAGAAGCTGCTGGCCGTGATCCGCAAGGAGCTGCAGGAGATCGAGCAGGAGTACGCCGACGAGCGCCGCACGGTGCTGGAGGCGCCCGCCAGCGCCCCCGTGGAGCCCCTGGACGAGACGCCCATCCCCGAGGAGGCCTTTGTGGCCTACACCTGGGGCGGGCAGCTGAAGCGGATGCTCCCGGCCATGCTGCGCCGGAATCCCCTGCCCGCCTATGAGGAGGACAGCCGGGAAGCCGCCCAGTACCTGTTCCTGACGAAAACCGACGAGACGCTGCTGATCTTCACTGATCACGGCAACTGCTATCCGCTGCCCGTCAGCTCGCTGAACGAGTGCAAGCCCCGCGACCGGGGCCAGCTGCTGCCGGGCGTGCTGCAGGGGCTGGAGGAGGGCGAGACGCCCCTGTACATGACCTGCGTGAAGCTGACCGACCTGGGCAGGATGCCCGACCTGCTCTTCGTCACGCGGCAGGGCATGATCAAGCGCACCGCCGCCGGGGATTACGAGGTGCGCAGCCGGAAGTTCGCCGCGGTGAACGTGAAGAAGGACGATCAGCTGCTGACGGTCTTCCCCGCCGACACCCGGGACGATCTGCTGATGATCAGCCGGCAGGGCATGAGCATCCGCTTCGCCCTGGACACGGTGCCCACCCAGGGCCGCATTTCCGCCGGCGTGAAGGCCATGCAGCTGGATGCTGGGGACGAGGTGATCTGGTGCGCGCAGCTGCCCGCGGACGGGGAGCTGGTGCTGTTCTCCGACCGGGGCTACGGCAAGCGCGTGCCGGCGATGGACTTTGAGCGGCAGAACCGCAACGGCAAGGGCGTGCGCACCTTCGCCTTCAACAAGAATGGCAGCAACGGCCGGTGCATCGCGGGGCTGTACCTGGCGGACCGGGATCCCTGCACGATCATCGTCGCCCAGGCGCAGAGCCCCGCCACCCGCCTGGACAAGGACGGCATTCTCCTGCAGAGCAAGTCTGACCGGGGCATGCCCTACGTCATGGCCATCCTGGACGACGTGGTCACCGGCCTGATGGGCGAGGCCCGGGTGGAAACAGGCGTCTGACGTGTTGCGCTCGGGGCTGTTTCGTGATATGATGGTAGCCATCGGGAGGTAA
>JBJEYH010000216.1:4530-17994 GCA_051886675.1 Aristaeellaceae bacterium | reverse complement strand
GATCTTGTGATCACGAAGAGCGTTTCTCGCTTTGCCCGCAATGTTGTGGATTTTCTGGGTATGGTGCGCATGCTTTCTGAACGCAATCCGCCAATCGGTGTTTTCTTTGAGGCAGAGAATATTTTCTCTCTGAATGAGACATCCAACATGGCCCTGTCATTTCAGGCAACTATGGCAGAGGAAGAATCGCGCAATAAGAGCCGAAGCATGGAGACCTCGCTGAGAATGCGTTTGGATCATGGATTGCCTCTCACTCCCAAGCTACTTGGCTTTTCGCACGACAGCGAAGGCAAACTCATTCCGAATCCGGACACGATGCACATTCCCAAGCTGATGTTCTACATGTATCTGTATGGCTACTCGACGCAGCAGATTGCAGATGCGTTGACTGCGCTTGAGAAGAAGACTTATCTGGGTAATGTCAAGTGGTCATCGGCAGGAGTAGCTGCGACGTTGCGGAATGAACGCTATTGCGGGGATGTCTATACCCGAAAAACGTTTACGAAGGACGTCCTCTCCCATAAATCTGTAAAGAACCGTGGCGAACGTCCGATCAGTCACTACTACAGCGAGCATGAAGGAATCATCTCCCGCGATGACTTCATTGCTGTTCAGCACATGCTCAAGAATGCGAAGTACGGCAACAAATCCATTCTTCCGGAACTGCGTGTCATCACGGAAGGAATGCTGAAAGGCTTTGTGATGACCTCCTCCGCGTTATGATTCGGATTCAGCCAATCGGCAGTGGCATCCGGCGGCAGCAGCACCGGCATACGGGGGTGGATAAACGCGATGCCCGGGGTTGCGTCTCTGGTCAGGATGGTAAACGCCGGGACGATCACGCCGTCATGGTTCTCCAGATGGTAGATGCCTGCCAGATACAGCGTATCCGCGTGTGCAGGGCGTATGGCGTATTTCGTCCTCGCTGCGCCGCGCTTCTCCCACTCGAAGTAGTGGCTGGCGGGGATGACACAGCGCCGTTGGCGCATGCCGTCCTTGAACATGGGCTTTTGCGCAGCGGTTTCAGAGCGGGCGTTGATGATGGGGCGACCGTTGGGGAATGCGTATCCCCATCGCATGGCAAAGGGCTGGACATCCTGCTTCCGGCTGTTCGCCAGCACCGGAACAATATCGGAGGGGAAGATCTCGCCGGAGGTTTTCAGCCCTTCCGGCGTCTTTTTGCGGTTCAGTTCGTCAATAATCCGGCTGAGTTCATCGGACAGGTCATCCTCGGCGATGTAGTAGCGACCACACACGGGCGATTCCCCCTCTCTGGACGGCTGATGGGATACGATCTGGGGCTGGGGTTTGCGCAGGACAGAATCGCGTCAGGAGCATTGATTCGTCCATTGCAGCAGCTCAGCCTGACTTGCAGACGGGCTGAACACTCTTCCGTTCAGGAATCTGGCTTCCGGGCAGCTGGACGCAAGCAGCTTGACCGTATCGCCAAGCCCGCTTCCGCCGGACGTTGCAAAGGGAATGATGGTCTTGCCGGACAGATCATGAGCCTCAAGGAAAGTATGGATGATTCTGGGTGCGACATACCACCATATGGGGAAGCCCAGATATACCGTGTCATAGTCTGCCATGTTGTCGCGGAGCATCTCCATTTCAGGCCGGCAGGAAGGATCGCTCATCTCAGCGGAGCTGCGGGACGCCTGATCCTGCCAGTCCAGATCCTTCTTCGTGTATCGAACCCTGGGGGCTATTTCAAACAGATCCGCACCAATCGCTTCAGCAAGATGCTCAGCCACTTTGGCAGTACAGCCACTTGCGGAGAAGTACGCAACCAGTTTCCTACTCATGTACATGCACCTCGTCATACAGTGTGATTCCATAGCCACCATTATAGCAGGTTTTCTGTTTCTCTTCCACTATAATGTCCCTCGGAAGCCTTCCCTCATAGGGGAGAGAGAAGACCGGGTGCAAGGATTTCTGAGCGATGGTAGAAATGCAAACGGGAATCTTTGAATCCGCTAATACCATCTAAACGACGCCCTCCAAAGGAAGATTCGGTGAGCTGTGAAGTGCGCCCGAAAAAGATCCCCGAATTGCCTAAAAAAGCCCTCAAAGGCAGTGAAAAACAAGCCTGGCTGTCATGTCTTCTCAGAACGGCTTGCAGCGTCGCACAAAATAATTAGCACAGAAATTCTAATGAAGGAAAAAGCGCGTTAGAAATCGGGCCGAAAAATTAGAAATCTGCTAATGGCTTCTTGAAATAATGAGCAGGAGCACCGGCTCCGCTGACACCGCAAAATAGAAAAACCCCCGATTCCTGAGCGGAGGGCTGTTAGCAGCTTTTGGGCTCGGAATCGGGGGTTTTCGGTGGTTTTGGCGCACCCGGCGGGATTCGAATTATCCTCATCCCGTGAAATGCAGGAAAACAGAATGCATCCACATAGCGTGAAAGTCTTGAAAATGCTTGGGTTTCAGAAAACCTGGCATATCTGCGTGCAAGGAAAATCAATCTACATTGTGGTCAAAATTGTGGTCAGATGTGGTCAAAAAAACAGGCGTCAGCTGCGTCTCATGCGCAGCCTGCCGCCTTCGCTATGCTCAGAAGCTCTCCTTGCTGGTGGGGTTGTTCAGCACGCCGAAGGTCGTCAGCAGCTCCAGCACAGTCACCACCACCGCCTCGATGGCGTCGCTCATGCCGGTATCGATCACGCCCGCCAGCACAAGAATGCTCAGCACCTGCGCCGCAATGGCGCCCAGGGTCACAGGGGAAAGCAGTCGGGTTTTCATGGGCATACTCCTTTCAGTTGCGCGCCCTGTCATGCCCAGGGCGTCAGTCGAAGTCGTTCTCGACCTGGCAGTGGTGGTACAGCTCCTCAATGTAGCGGTACTCCAGCGCAAACACGCCGTTGGCGTCGCCGGTGCGGCGCAGCAGCTTCTCATACTTGGTGTGCAGGTCGATGATGTGGCGGAACTCGTCCTCCGTGTGCCGGATGCCGTGCCGGCAGGAGCTGGCGAAGGACAGCACCTCGTGCCGGATCCTGTCCTTCTCGTTGGCGTCCATCTCGGCCTGCAGCTTGTCCAGCTTGATGTTCATCTCGCCCAGCAGCCGCTTGCCGATCCACCGCAGCATGGTCGACACCGGGTGGAACCTCCCCGGGATGATCTCCAGCGCCATCCCAACGGCGGACAGCGCCTGCAGCCAGTTCTCGCCCAGCCAGTGCAGTACAGCGTCCATCCCGTCACCCCCGGCCCAGGGAGGCGTCCAGCGCGTCCCGGAGCGCCTCGGCCAGGCTGCGGGGCAGCGTGATGCCCACGGTGTCCGCAGCATCGGCAGGGGTGTCCTCGCCGTCCGTGCGGACGTACTGCGCCATCACCCAGCCGGTTTTTCCGCCCTGGCTGACCTGCACCCAGCCCTCCTGCCGGCCGATGACCGTCACCGTGCTGCCCACCGGCAGGCGATCCGCCAGCGCGCCGCCGGGAGTTTTGCGCAGGTTGACCGTGCTGCCGCTCTCCGCCGTCAGGATGGCGGTCTGTGTCTGGCTCATGGAATCCTCTCCTTCGTCAAGCATGTTCAGCCCGCCGTGGAACCGCCACCTGCCCACCGCCGTGTCGATGACGATGCCCGGCGTGGTGCAGTGGACGATCTTCAGCGGATGAACGCTGCGCACCACGCCCACATGGTAGTAGTCGGCCCTGTCCGGGTCGGAAGCGTAGCGGTCGGGCAGCGCGTAGCCGGATTCGCCGGGGCTGCGGGCCTTGAATACAAGCTCGCCCACGGTGAGGTCGCCCGCGTCCACAAAGGGCAAAAGCCACCCCATGGCATCCCGCGCCGCCCAGTTGCTGCCGTGGATGCCGGGCCAGCTGCCGCCAGCCCGGCGGATCGCGCCGATCACCAGGCCGATGCAGTCGCACAGGCCGTCGGAGCCGTCGTGGCCCAGGCGGTAGGCGGGGGCCTCGGAGGCAATGGCGTCCACGGCGGAAAGAAATGCTGTCATGTTCATGGTATCCGCTCCTGTCATGGGTTCGTCACAGCCACAGCCCCCGGGCGGTAAACCGCACCTTGACCTGGCAGTCCGCCTCGAAGGCCACCTGCGCGAAGCCGCCCCCGGGCGCGGTCAGGCCGTCGGCGGATTCCGGCGTGCGTGCTGAGAGCAGCGACACGCCGCCCGAGCGGATGCACAGCCCCCGCACGGTCTCATGGGTGAAGGCGATGGTCTGCCCCGCCGGAACGCGCATGTCCCGCAGGGTGACGGCAGCGTCGCCCACGCGAAGGGTCAGAGCGGTCAGCGTGCCGGAAGGGGTGACCGCCGCGTCCACCGGTACCCCGGGCGCGTCCCCGCCGACGGAGAGCGTCCCCGCGCCGCTTTTGCCGGAGAGCGTCACGCTGCGGAGGGTCTCCGATTCCCAGTAGGGCGGCTGGCAGGCCATGAAGGTGACGGACAGATTCCCCGTGTACTTGCTGACGCTCACGTTCACCGGCAGGGACTCCGGGCGCACCCGCAGCTGCCTGTCCGGCTTGTGGGCCAGGGTGAGGATACCGCCCTTCCCCGCCCAGGTGCGCACGGCCTGCAGCACCATCTCCCGGCGCAGGGGATCCTGCTCCAGGATGGCGAAGGTCACCACCACCGACAGCGAGGACCGCCTGTCCCGCAGGATCCGCAGCCCGTCCGCAAGGGGCAGGGAGACGGTCTCCTGATCGGCCTTTGGCACCTTTTCGGCGACGTCCGCCAGATGGATGGCAGGGTCGATGCTCATGAGCCCCACGCCGTTCAGATACACGTCATGCCGGATCATCCGGTATACCTCCTTCGGGTTGCCTGCGCACCCATCTCCTTGCTGACGGCGGGAGCCACCAGCTTGCCCACGGCCTGCCCGTCCATGCGGATGCTGATCAGCCCCATGGCCTCGGTGAGGATGTCGGTCAGGCGGTCGTAGTCCAGGTCGAGGGCGGCGGGCTTGCTTTCCTCCTGCCTGCCGGAGGATGCGGCGGGCAGCGTCAGGGTCACGTCGGGCAGCTGGGGCGCCAGGCTGTATTCCAGCCGGGACAGCTGGGTGTTCATGGCCGTGTCCAGCATCAGGCCCATGCGCTGCCACAGGATGTCCAGGGGGAGGATCGCTTCGGCCCCGGCCTCGCCCACGGTGGCCAGGTCGCCGCCCATCGAAAGCAGCCGCTTCGTCCCGGTGAGGATGCCGCCGCTGGCGAAGGTCTGCCCCGTGCCGCCGCCAGCCTCGTTCCCGGTGGAGGTGGTGTGCACGGTGCTGGGAAGCTCCACGCCGATGCCAAGGGTCAGGCTGACCTGGCTCTTCACGCCGCTCCACCAGCTGCGGATAGCGGCAATCACCTGCTGCGCGCTGGGCAGCTCAATGCCGAAGGTTTTCTTGAAGAAGCCCTGGATGGCTCCCTCCAGATGGCTCCACAGGGTGGCGATGCTTTCCCTGATTTTCTCTTCGTCGCCGGTGAGGACGGCGAAGGTCACCCGGAAGAAGTCCTCCACGGCGGTGACGATGCTGCCAGCAAAGCCGGTCAGCGTGCTGATGATTGTTTCCGCCTTGTCCGGCTCCACGCCGAAGGTGGCCACCAGGACGTTCACCAGCATCGGCGCGACAATGCCGTCCCACCAGGAGGCAATCTCGCTCTTGATGTCCTCCCAGGGCGGCGGCTTGATGGATACCGCCAGCTCGCTGAGGATGTTCTTCGCCTCGCCCAGCATGCCGCTGAGGCCCCCGGCATCAAACGCGCTCTGCAGGCGGCTGACGTACTGGTTCGCCAGGGGCAGCACGTCCGTGGCCAGCTTGTCGAACACGCCCCGGAACACACTGGCGTTCAGCGCGGCCAGGTTGTCCTTCAGCGTGGACATCTGGCCCAGGTAGGTCTGGCTCTGCTTCTCCATCGCGCCGTAGAAAAGGCCGCCCTCCTCGGTGGCCAGGCGCATGGATTCCGCCACCAGATCAGCGCTGATCTGCCCTTCATCGCCGATTTGGGCCAGCATCTTCGCCCCGGCGGAGGCGTTGCTGCCCAGCTTCTTGACCTCCTGCTGAGCGGCCTTCACCTGGGCCTGGAACGCCGCGCTGCCCTTGCCGCCCGCCATGGCCTCCTTCAGGTCGCCGATAGACGCGCCGGTCACCTCGGCAATCTGCTGCAGGGGGTTGAAGCCCGCGTTGATCATCTGCAGCAGATCCTGTCCGGACAGCTTCCCGGCGGAGGAGATCTGCGCAAAGGCCAGGGTCAGGGAATTGAGTTTCGTACTGTCGCCCTGGGAAATGTCGCCCAGCTGCTTCAGGTAAACGCTGGCGTCCTCGCTGGCGATGCCGAAGGAAAGCAGCGTCTGCGTGGCGGAGGCCAGGTCGTCCATGGCGAAGGGGGTGGACGCCGCGAAGGCTTTGAGCTCCTCCACCTTGGCCTCGGCGGCCTCCGCGCTGCCCAGCATCGTGGCGAAGCTGGTGACGTAGGTCTCCATCTTCGCGTTGTAGTCGATGGCGTTGGTGATCAGCGACTTGACCCCGGATGCGGCCTTCACCGCCAGGTTTTTGATGCCGTCCACCGCTGCGTCCGCCACGGCGGACCATCCGGCGGTCTTTTTCGCAATGACGCTGCCGGCCTTGTCCAGGTCGCTGCTCAGGCCGCTGGAATCACCCTCGATGGAAAAGACAATTTTGCCGTCGCTCACTTCTTCCGTTCACCTCGCTTTGCCAGGGCCAGCATCCCCTGCGCCAGGGCCAGCTTCCCCTGCCGCAGCGCCCGGGCTTTCTCCTCATCGGACAGGCGCAGCGCCACCTCCGCCTTGGCGGCCATCAGCTGCTGCCGCTCCCGGGCATTGGTTTTCGTGGGCGGGGGCATGGGCCGGGCCCGGATGGCGATCACGTCCGCCAGGCGCGTCCCCGTGGGCAGCGCGGAAAACAGCTCGCAGAACACTGTCCAATGCAGATGATCCTGCGTCAGGTCGATGCCGTAGGCCTGCCGGAACGCGCCCCGGATCAGCGGCGCGTCCTGGGTCAGGCTCAGCAGCGGAGGCCCCGGGCGGGATGCTTCCTCCGGCTCCAGCTGGGCAAGAATGGCCTGCAGCAGCGCCGCCTGCCGCCGCGGCCCCATGGGACGCGGATGCCGCACCATAAGCCGCAGCATCACCCGCTGGCGGTCATGGTCGTTCAGGGCGGGATCCTGCGCAGCCTCCATGGCCCGCAGCACCCGGCCGAAGGTCAGGTTCAGCCGGTAGACCCGGCGGCCCACCCGCACATACCGGAGGGGCTTGTCCTGCAGCTTCATGCCTGCCGCCTCGCCAGCTGCCGGGCGCGCTTCCGGCTGGCCCGGGCCATCATGGGCGCAACCCGGTCAAGCACGTAGGGCAGAATGTCCTCGATCATGCTGTCCGGGCGGCCCTCGTAGAAGGCGAGCAGGCTGTCGGTCTGCTCCTCGCCGAACACCACGGCAATCACCCCGCGCAGCGCCATGCCGTACACGCCGATGGTCTCGTCGGTCTGATGCTCCAGCACGGCGGATTGCGCCTCGGCAAGCACCTCTTTGGCCTTGCGCATCTGCTGGGCAGCGTGGGTCAGGTCAAGGTCAACCTGCAGGGTGAGGGTGTTGGCGCCGCTGGTCAGGGTGACGGTGTCGGAAAAGCGGCTCTTGCTCTTGATGCGGTGCATGGGTACCTCCTTCGGTCAACTCCATGGGAACGCGCCAGCGGAAACGGGGCAAGGGGCGAAGCTCCTTGCTTTGGCAGCAGGGGCGACCTCATCCGACCTCGCTGACGCTCGGCCACCTTCCCCAGAGGGGAAGGCTCACGCGGGTCCCTCCTTGCCTTCCCCCTTGGGGAAGGTGTCGCCCGCAGGCGACGGATGAGGTCGTTCCACGCGCTATCAGTTGGTGGTCACTTCGGGGCAGCCATCCAGCGCAATCACGCAGGAGAAGGGCATATTGTCCACCGCCGCGCCGCCCACGTCGCTGATGTCCAGGATCGTCGCGTCGCATACCGTGGTCACAGCCTTGCCGTCACCATTCTGCCAGCTCAGCTTCAGGCTGGTCTTGCGCTCCGCGCCCAGCTTGTACTTCAGTCCGCAGATGTAGTCCTGGGCCGCGTCGCCGTACACCCGCTTTCCGCTGACCGTGTACTGCGGGGCCAGGCCCGTCACCTCGTTGTGGGCGTAGCCGTGCCCGCTCAGGAAGAAATACTGCTGGTTCTGCCCGTTCAGGCTCTCCTCGATGTTCTCAATGCCCGCGCTCAGCGGCGCATACGTCCAGGCATCGGCTTCCTTCTTCACGCCGATGGCGACGTCAATGCTCCATACTTCCTTCAGCAGATTATCCATGGGAATGCTCCTTTCAGTCGATGTACGCGCTGACCTCCAGCGCGGAGGCCATCAGCCAGCGGCCGCTCTCCCGGTTGATCACATGGGGGGAGACGGTGGTGCGGATGCCCAGCATCTGCCAGGCATCCGCGACCGGGTATTCCGCCGGACGGGTCAGGCGGCGGTGGATGGCGTCAAGGGCGCAGGTCAGGGCCGCCAGGTCGCTGTGCCTGCCGTTGCATACCACAGACAGGCTCATCACGCACCGCCGGTCCAGGAACTGCGCTTCCGGCGCGCCGGAGGCCACCTCCATGCACAGCCCGTCCTCCGGGGGCAGCGAGCCCCGCCGGATCACCGCCAGCGACGTGGCTTCCTGCGCCATGGCGATGATGGTCGTGAGCATCTCCTCGGTCATCCCTTTCCCTCCATCAGCTTCTGCGCCCGCTTCTCCCACTCGCGCAGGTGCTGCTTGCGGGCGTGATCGCACCACATCAGCTTCGCGCTCGGGTTGCGGTGGGTGCGGGGCGTGCCGGTGTAGTAGACCCTTTTGGCGTAGGGCGTGTCATAGACGATGGCCGCGCCGCCGTCCTCCACATGGCCGGATTCCACCAGCGTGCCCTCGTCAAAGCGGCAGTAGGTGTTGCAGTCGGTCAGGATCGTCTCGGCCAGACGTGGCCGGGCCGCGTCCCACGCGCTGTCCGCACTGCGGCGGATGCTCCCCCTGTTCATCTCGATGCGCACAGAGCTGCTCACTGGAACGTCACCTTCCAGTGATGCACCGCGCCGGAGGGCTGATGCACCGGCGTCACCTGGTCGATCAGATAGGCCGTGCCCTGCCAGATCAGCCGGGCCGCATGACCCGCCGACAGGGACGCCTTCTGCAGCGCGTCGGGGGAGGCTGGCGCGTCGGATGCGTCGATGTAGCACACGCCGGTCTGCCTGAGGGACGCATCCACACTGCCGTCATAGCCGGAGGAAAGCTGCACCTTCACCCGGGGGAAGGCGGTTTCCGCGCCCCAGACGGGCCGCTGCTGCACATCCAGCCCCGTGCAGGGCACGATGCCCACGGCATGGGGACGGGCGATCAGGGGAATAGGGATCATCCGCATGCGAAGCGCGCCCCCCTTCCGAAGGCCATCAGCAGGGGCAGCAGCTCCCGGGTCACCGGGGACAGCGTGTCGGACTCCGCGCTCTGGCCGGAGGCTCCCGCGCCGTTGACGGACAGGTCGCCAATGGTGAACCCCGCGCTGAGCAGGCCCTCCGCCCGGGCCGCCGTGCCCCCCTGCCGGTGCAGGTAGTACACCTGCCACGATAGGGCCCGCTGCCAGGTCAGACGCACGATCTCCGGCATCGCATCCAGGTCACGTCCCACGAAGGCGCAGAGCGTGTGGGTGTGCAGCTGCGTCTCGGCATCCGCAGCCAGCGCGGCGAAGCCCTCCGGCACGCTCTGGCCGGTGATGTCGGCGTAGTCGGTTTCGGTCAGCATGGCGATCACGCCTTCCCGGCGGGTTCAGCCGTGCCGGTGGTTTCGTCCGTGTCTGCGGGCGGATCAGCCTTGGGGGGCTTCTGCTCCTTCACGGTGTAGCCGCGCTTGCGCAGCTTGCGGGCCAGGGCGACGGAGGTGGTCTCCGCGCTGCCGCCGGCGAAGATCAGCCCCCAGCCGGTGCCGGTGTAGTCCTTCACGGGGGCGGTAATCGTGTACTTCATGGTTGAACCCTCCTTATCAGGCGATCTTGATGCCCCGCACCACACCGGCAGCCCGGGTGGCCTTCAGGGCCATGGCGGCGATCATCTCGACCTCGCCGGTCTTAACGGCGCCGGAAGAAGTGAAATTCGGCAGGTACGTGTGGATGATGCCCGTGCCGTCGGGGCTGACACCGTGCACGCCGTCCAGACCCAGGCGAACCGCGAAGATGTCCGTCGCACCCTCGTCCACGCCGATGATGGGATTGGAGGTGCCGGGCTTGTCGCCCAGGGACATGATCAGGCTGCGGCCCCACTGGAGCACCTCGTCGCCGTAGTTCTCCTTGCTGGTGAGGTTGATGCCGGCGCGGTCCATCACCGCCTGATGCCTGGCGAACATCTCGCTGTTCATCAGGTACAGGGTGGGCGCGCCGTCCATGCGGGCGCGAAGGGCGCGCAGGGCATCGGTGTACTTCTTCCAGTTGGCGTCCATGGCTGCGGAGGTGGACAGGTCGATGACCTCTGCGGGGGTATAGTCCGTGCCGGAGCCGGTGATGAGCTTGTCCAGGCCGTCGAACTCGTTGGCGTTGCTGCCGGAGTCGCCATTGATGAACATGTCATGGAACAGGGCGGTGGCGGCCTGAATCTTCTGGCTCTGCAGGAACTCCACCAGATCCATGACCTGCTCCTCGTTCTGCTCCAGAGCGCGGTCGATCTGGTAGGAGCCGCCGAAGATCTTCAGCATCACGGTGACGGGGGTGGTGGCGGGCTCCTGGGGGGTGTACTCGGTGTTGATGGCGCGGGGCGCGGCGGTGGGCAGGGTGGTCACACGGTTGTAGGTGTAGGACAGGGAGGTGCCGCCGGTGGCCTTGGCGGTGTTGTCCCAGATCATCTGGTCGAGCAGCGCGGACTTGCGGAACTCGTCAATGACGGTCTGCACCAGCTTGGACTGGGAAAGGTTCTGGGCCTGGGCAAGGGTGATGGGCATGGTATTCCTCCTTCATGATGTCAGTTGCGTTTGCCCCAGAGGGCCTCGCGGAGCTCCTCCCGGCCGGACTTGTCATCCTGGGCGGGAGCGCCCTGGGGCTGGCCCCAGGAGCCACGCTGTGTGGTTTGGCCGAACAGATACGGCTTGCTCTCTTTCAATGCGTCGAGGGCCTGCTGCGCGCCGGAAACGGCCCCCTTGTCATCCACCGTGATGCCCTCGCGGTTCATCAGCTGCAGGGCGGCCTCCGGGTCGATCAGGCCCATGGCAGCCCCCAGGCTCTTGATTTCCGCGGCGATCAGCAGCCGGTTGGCACGCTCGTTGGCCTGGTCAAGCTGCTGCTGCACCTGGGGCGGCAGCTGGGCCTGCTTGCGCTGTCGGGCCTCATCCAGCATGGCGGACAGTTCGGATTCCTCCAGACCGTACTGCTGGGCCATGGAACGCAGCACGGACTTCTCCGCCCGCTGCTGGCGGCTGTCGATGGCGTGGAGCAGCGTCTGCACCAGCTGGTCGGTGGTCTGGGGCGCGGTGGGTGCGGTGGGGTTGTTGGTGGGTTCCGGCGTGGGGTTGCCCTGCGGATCAGTAGCGGGTTCGCCGCCGTCAGCGAACAGCTGCAGGTTGAGGGGAAGCATATGCTTGTTCATGGGAGGCCTCCTGTGATGCACAGTATTTGCCGCGCGTCCTGCGCGTTGGGGTATACAAAAACCGCCTGACCGCATGGGTCAGACGGTTGATGCCGGGTTGAATGTCAATAGACGGCGTTGGGGTCGGTGATGTACGGCGCCCATTCCTCCGCGAACAGGTTCCTGCCTGCGGCGAGGGAGCGGTCGATCCGGTCGAGGATGGCGGCCTCCGTCTCGGTTTCCGGTGCGTAGAAGTACCGTCCGTCCGGCAGCTCCGCCACGAGAATGTCGCTTGGTTCCGCATAGAACATGCGCGCGTCCAGCTTCTCGCGTATGCGCTCCGAGGTTTCAAAGCTGAATTCGATCATAGTGCACCTCCCATCAGATCCTCAAACATCGCGAAGGATTCCGGCAGGAACTCCTTCATTAATGCCGTCTGCTGCTCGTCGAAGGATGCCTCGAACATGTGGGCAAAGGCTTCCTCTGTCAGCATATATGGCGACTGTTTCCAGTATTCACGCTTGTGCGCATAGTTTCCTGCGCACTGACCGTCCGACATTGCGTCGTACAGGTCGGAGATGCTGTGATAGGCATCCGAGGAATGCAGCCGCTTCCGGATGGAGCCGTAGGCCCATTCGCGGAAGGCAAGGCCCTTCTCCTGCTGAACTTTCGCCGTGTACTGGGTGAAATCCTTCCTCAGCGCATCGGCAAACGCCTGGCTGTGGCTGATGTAACCGGCGGCGTGGTCGGCCAGATGCCCATGCTCATGGAACCAGGTGGTGCCGATGCCGCGCTTGTTGGCGCTGTCACGCTGAAGGTCCATGCAGATCTTCCGTATACCTGGAAAGTAGCGCGCTGATTCTCCAGGCGGCAGCGAGGTCATTTCCAGCGTGCCGGTGCTGGGAACATACTTGTCGTAGAACCTCCGTGCCGTATCGGAGCCCTGGGCAAACCGGCTTTCCAGTGCGCTGCGGTAGCTGTAGTCCTTCGCGTCGAACCGCTGGACGGGTGCGGCCTGGGCTGCTTCAGTGAACGCATCCTTGCCGCGGCCCGGCTCCGTGCGCTGGGCTGCAGCGGCATTCACCTTCCCCGCCACACTCCTATTATACACCATCACCTGCGTTCTGTCACCTGACAGAGGCAGATTGTTCGCCTCCGCGAAGTCCCGCAGGGCCTGCTGGCGCTGCTTCACCCGCAGCGCGGCCTGGTCGAAGCCCTCCTTGTCCCCGGCGGCGTCCAGCATGGCGGCCTCCCGCTTGGCGTAGCGCACCTGACGCTCCAGCTGCCGCTGACGCTGGGTCAGCTCGTAGGCAGCGGCGTTGTCATCGGCGGAGGGCACCTCTCCCCGGATGCTGGACAACCCCGGCAGAAACACGTTCGGCGGGCCGTGGTGGCAGTTGATGCCCCACAGACCGTCCGGCTGGCCGTAGGTGGTGTCGTGGATGGAGTAGAACGGGATGGGCTTGTCATCCAGGTCATAGGTCACGCCGCTGCGGCCCTCGGTGGAGATCACCTTGCCCTGCCACGGGTAGCACCCGGGCCGGGCCGTGGCGTTGATGCGCACCCACACCAGATCGTTGCCGTAGTCCTTATTGCGGTCGAACACCGCCTGCCGGGCCGCGTTGGAGCAGGTGGTCTTGATGTCCATGCGGACGTAGGCTTCCGGGCTCCAGCGGTGTCCGCCGTGGTCGATGAACCCCGTGATGCCAGCATCGGCCATCTTCTTCACCGCGCTGCGCACAGCCTGCTGACGGCTGCTGACGCCGGTGATCACCTTGCCGGTCTCCTGATTGAGGGCGGTCTGCGCGGCGTCCAGCTGGCGCAAAATGTCCGATGCCTGGTACACCCCCGCCTGATACGCCTGCCAGGTGCCGTCCAGCATGACGGTGTTGACCAGGTTCAGCTGATCCACCGCCTGCCGGGAGTAGG
>JBJEYH010000216.1:0-4430 GCA_051886675.1 Aristaeellaceae bacterium | reverse complement strand
GGCCCGGTGGCCTTCGTGTTGAAATGCCGGGCGAGATTGACCAGCAGCTCGTCCACGCAGGCCTCGTAGACCTCCACAATGGGCTGGGACAGCTGAAACGGGTCAGTCATGGTCACTCACCGCCCAGGAGGATGTTCTCCACCGCCGCCTGGCCCACCCGCTGCTCCTTCTGGATGACGGCAAGCCGCTTCTCGGCTGTTTCCTGGTCGCACTGGTCGATCTCCATGATCGCATCCACCCGGCTGCGCAGCCCCGCGCCCACCAGGGTCACGTTGCGCTCCACAATGGCGGAGGTGTCGTCGAAGATGCTGTCGTCAAAGGCGATCACCGGGTTCACGGATTTCGTGACGCCGGACAGGTACGCCAGCGCGCGGATCATGTCGAACAGCGCGGACTCGATGATCTTTTCATTCCGTTTGATGGACTGGTACAGGTCGCTGTTCTCCGCCACGACCTCCCTGGCGGTCTTGACCACGCCGCTCTCGAAGCGGTAGCGGCCCGCGCCCAGCCCGCACTTTTTCGACACCATGTCGATCATCCGCTGCAGGCCCTTGTCGTGCTCCTCGATGCGCAATGTCATGTTGCTCTCGGTGAGCAGCTGCTTGCCGTCGGCGGACTGCTCCAGCACGTGGAACACGGTCTCCCTTGGGTCGAAGCGGGGGGCCATGACGCCGCTTTTCTGCAGCTCCATGGTGGCCAGGCTCATGGGGACGTACACACGCTTCCGGCCCAGGCTGAACTCGTTGACGTAGGAATCGTAAACGATGTCGCAGGCCTTCAGCTGCTCGATGGCGGTGGCGAAGATGGGCGCGCCCATGGGCGACTGCAGGTCGATGGCGTTGACCTGCGCGGGCCTCAGGAACTGGAACAGCGGAAGCTGCGACCCGGTGTCCACCGTGGCCTCCACGCCCTGGGGCGGCTCGACCTCCCGGCCCCTGCCGTCAAGCCACACGTTGCGGATGCGGTAGCTGCCGCCTTCCTTCGCGTGGATCTGGATGTAGTAGCCCAGCTTGCCGTCCACCACCGTCCGGCTGCCGAAGGCGCACTCGGTG
Source organism: Aristaeellaceae bacterium (assembly GCA_051886675.1). GTDB lineage: Bacteria > Bacillota > Clostridia > Christensenellales > Aristaeellaceae > UBA11524. Next base: position 3,378 of record JBJEYH010000216.1, on the reverse strand, counting down.
ATCCTCTGCCCGTGCCAGGCGATGGGGTAGATCATGTCCGCGGTGATGTAGTCGATCACCGGCTGCCCCTCCGGCCCCAGGTATTCCACCAGCGCGCCGGTGCCCAGGGCCATGGTCAGCTCGATGAGCCGGTTGCTCATGGCGTAGAAATCATTGGCCGAAAGAATTTCTTCCAGCCGGGGAAAGCCCTCGCAGCTGATGCGCACCTTGTCGTTCATCAGCAGGGTGGCCATGTCCTCGCACACCAGCTTCGCCATGCCAAGCTGGCAGCGGTCGCAGGCCCTGCGCTCAATGCCGTTGTACACCCAGTAGCGGTGGAAGTCCCGCACATAGCCCTGGTACCAGGCTTTGAACAGGGCCACATGCCCCTGCCATTCCGGGGACGGGATGGCGTAGCCGTGGGCCGTCAGATACTTGCGGATCATGCGTTCAGTCCTTTCAGTGCGCGGTCGGCGGGCGGTTGGACGGCGGATGCTGCGCCCAGGGCCACCATGGCGTCCATGACAGGCTCGCAGGCGTACTCAAGAGCGTCCAGGGAGTCAATGTTGCGGGAGCCGTCGTCCAGGCGCACGTCCTGGGTGGGGTGGCGTGGATCCCACACCGCGTCCCTCAGCGCGCCCCGCAGGTTCGTGCAGTGCGGTGACAAAAAGAAACGCCCTGCGGCCATCATCTGGCACACAAAGCGGATGCGGTTCACAATGGGCCCCTTGCGGGCGTTGCGGATGTCAAGAAGCACGCCGGATTCCCGGCAGGCCGTCCGCAGGCCCTCCATGAGCACCTGCTCGGCGGAATCCGCATAGCAGGTGTACGCCGGGAAACGTTCCTGGCACCGCCGTACGAAGGCCACGAAGTCCGCGCTGAGCACGGCGGGGGAAATGATCTCCCGGCGGTAGTATTCGTCCAGGACGATCAGCTGCCGGAAGCCCTGCGTGAACCCCACGCACACGAACGCGTGCGCCGAGCCGTTGGAGCCGAAGTCCACGCCGATGAGCGCCATCTGCAGGGGAGGCACGCCGCCTTGCCACAGGAACGGCTCCTCCCGGCCCGCGTATTCCTGGTAGATGACACCCTCCACGGCGCAGCGCTCGCCCTCGATGTCCCGGCGGTACCAGACCGTGCCGGGTGTGTACTGTGCGCGGATTTCCTCCACCCGCTGGGGCGTGATGGCCGCGTTGTCCGAAAGGGTGAAGCGTTCGTAGTTGCAGCCGCCGGGCAGCAGGCCGCGCCGGTGCTTGTCCCGGTAGGCGTCGATGTAGTCGGTGTAGATGGCCGCCCTGGGCGAGGACGGGTTCAGATCCCAGAAGAACTTGCGCAGACGGGCGGCGGCGGTGCGGTTGAAGGCCTCCTTGATGAAGGAATCGTGGTGGAGGTTGATCTCCGTGGCGATCCACATGCCGTAGCTGTTGCCGCGAATGCGCTTGTAGCTGTCCGCCTTGCCCGCCCCGGCGAAGATCACAATCTTCATGCCGGTGCGCGTCTGCACGCGCAGGCAGTCGTTGCCCTTGTATTTGCCCCAGCGGCACCGCCCCCGGAAGATAGCTTCCATGCCCATGCCGTTGCAGTCGATCATGTTCAGCTTGGCCGTGGCCACGGTGGATGCGCTGGCCAGGTGCAGCCGGTCGGGGGTGTCCTCCAGCTCCGTGCAGAAGGCGAACACGTTGTCCACCGTCTTGCCCGCGCGGATCGCGCCCTCGGCGATGTTGTACATGTTCTCCCGGCAGGCCCGGATGTAGCGCAGGTGCTTCTCGCTGAAGATGGGGCGGTACTGCCTTGTCAGCTTACGGGGCATGGTCGTACACCTCCGCCCGGGTGGCGTCGATGTCCTCCTGCTCGGTGTCGGCCTCGGGCCGGTTGCGCCAGCGGTCGGGGCGGCGGTTCTTCAGCCAGAAGATCTGCGCGGTGGTGTCGGGAGCCACGTGCTTCGTGACCTCCCTGGTGACGGTCAGCCGCGCCTCGCCGGACTCGGGATCGGGCTTCAGCTCCCGGGTGGTCTCCGTGACCTGGTAGCCCAGCGCACGCCGAAGCAGCGCGTTCTCCACCTCCGCGTCCACGATGTCCGCGTTCCTCTTTAGGGCGGCAGATATGGCAGGATAGGTGTTGCGCCACTGGCGGAGGGTCTCCCGGGTGCAGCCGCATTTCTCGGCGATCTGCTCCAGCGTCAGTCCGTCCCGCGCCCAGGCCCCCAGCAGGAGAAGGCCGTCCGGTGTCAGCCAGTATTCGTATTTGCCCTTGGCGATGGGTATAGCCTCCTTCCTGAAGGCGCAAATGAAAGGAGCCGGCGTACCCCTCCGGCCCCACTGATGGATGATGCCATGATAGCACATCCCCGTTGGACATGCAATGCAATCAGTATGTACTGGATGTGCTTTTTTATCCGATTTCCTCCAGCATCCGATGCCGCAACCTGCAGGCGTGGCGCACCGACACCCCCATGCACCCCGCTGCCACAGCGTCCGGCTGCCCCAGGCGGTAGTACAGATGCAGAATGACCCGCTCCCGCGAGCCCTCCGGGTAGCCCTCCGCGATGCCCGCATACCGCGCTTCCATGGCGTTAAGCTCCGCCGACAGCCGCGCCGCTGCTTCCTCCAGGCCGTCCAGCAGCTGCAGGCGCGCGGCAAGGGGATCGTTGGTGCCACGCTGCCGATCCGCCCGGAAGCCCGTCACCCCGCCCGGAGCGCCGTCGCTGGCCAGATGCTCCGCACGGCTGCGCAGCAGGTTCAGCTGCTGCCGTGTCTCCCGGTACCGGGTGAGGAACGCCGCATCGCCGGTCATGGTGGCATCGCCTCCTTCAGCCGCTGGAGCGTCCAGGCATGGGGCAGGTTTGACAGGTACTCCACCGTGGTGTAGCCCCCCGGCCGGTGGTAGGTGACCTTCCGGATGCGGATGTCCCCGGCGTCCATCAGCGACCTGTAGGCCGACAGCTTGCCCTTGGTCAGCGTCCCCGGGGGCCACAGATCCACGCAGGCGATCTCCGGCGGCTCATGCACCACGGTCATGCATCTCCTCCACGCGGATGAAGATCCCCGGCACGTCAGACCAGAACTTCTCGATGATCTCGCTGGCGACCTGGGCGTCGTCCCGCCAGAAGCGCAGGCGGGTCATCTCGTCCTTGAGGGCCTTCTGCAGGTTGTCGGTGTCGGGGCGGGTCGGTTTATATTCGCCGGAATGGTGCCCGCCGGTGCGCGGTACCGGGAAGCACCACTTGACCATCAGCCGCACCGGGCCGCGCATGGGGCTTGACGGCGCGTGGGGGGTCAGGGCATCCCGGAGGGCGGCACGGGCCTGGCGCAGCTGGTCGGTCTGGTAGACGTAGGGCTTGCCGGTACGCCTGTTCACGCCCAGGGCGCGGGTCTGGTCGGTCACGGTGGGCGGCGGGCC
>JBJEYH010000215.1:0-3984 GCA_051886675.1 Aristaeellaceae bacterium | reverse complement strand
CGCCGTCGCCCAGGTGCACATAGCCGCCGGTCACCGGCACCGGCACCTTGGGGAAATAGGTCAGCACAAACACCAGCGCAGCCAGCACGCCGCAAAGGGTCAGCTGCTTTACATTGACTTTCTTCTCCATGGGAATCAGTCCTTTCTTGTGTGTTGCTTACATTTTCTCCAGCAGCCCCGCGTGACGCAGCGCGGGCTTCAGCGCCAGGAACACCACCGGCCCCGCCACCGACGCGAACAGCGCGTTGATCAGGCTGCCGGGAAGCTTCGTGGCCATCTTCGCCAGGGTGCCGTCCATCCCCAGGCCGTTGACCCACATGCCGAAGATGAAGGTCTTGAGCATGTACAGCGCCACGTAGGTCAGCGCGCCCGCCACGCAGGCGATCACCACGCGGATCGCGTCGGTGCGGGAGGTGTCAGGCTTGTGGGCCACGCCCAGGGCGATCAGCCCGGCCACCACGGCAATCGCGCCCTTGCTCACGAGGGTGATCAGGCATTCCGCGCCATAGCCCGCCGTCAGGTCGTACAGCGCGGAGCCCAGCCCCGCCGCCGCAAAGCCCAGCCACGGGCCAAAGAGCATCCCTGCCATGGCGCACAGGGCGTTGGTCATGTGCACGGAGGTCCCCATGAAGGGGATCCGCAGATAATTGACCACGAAAACAATGGCCGTCATGATGCCGCAAAAGCAGATGCGCAGCGTCTGATTGGTGTGGATATTCCGTTCGGTCATGGAAGTGCTTCACCTTTCTTTGAATGGATGAATGATATTCTGAAGGGGGCTTACGCGTTTTCCAGACGCTTCAGGCCCTCGTCCAGGCGGCGGAGGGTTTCCTCCCGCCCCAGCAGCCAGGCGATCTCGATGGCCCCGCCGGGGGTGGACTGCTGGCCGGAAATGGCGATGCGCAGCGGCCACAGCGCGGCGGCGTTCTTCATGCCCGCCTGGGCGATGGCCTCCATCAGCGCGTCGTGGATGGCGGCCTCCGTCCAGTCCGCGAGATTCGCCAGCACCGGGCGCAAAAGATTCAGCGCGCTGCGGGATACCTCGGGGTTGGTCTTGCTCTTCTTGTTGGTGTACAGCGCCACGTCGTAGTCGGGCAGCTCCGCCAGGAAGCGCACCATCTCCGGCACCCGGCAGAACACCTCGGTGCGGGTCTGCATCAGCTCCGCCAGACGCCGGTAGTCGATCCCCTTGCCCGCCAGTACCTTGTCGAACCAGGGGGTGACCATGGCCAGGTACCTCTCCGGATCCATCCGGCGGATGTACTCGGCGTTGAACCAGGTCAGCTTGTCGATGTCGAAGATGCCGGGGGCCTTGTTGATGCGGCTGACGTCGAAGGCCTCCACCAGCTCCTTGAGGGTGAAGAACTCCCGGTCGGTGCCGGGGTTCCAGCCCACCAGCGCCAGGTAGTTGATGATGGCCTCGGGCAGGTAGCCCTTGCTGACGAAGTCGGAATAGTAGGCGTCGCCGTCGCGCTTGGAGAGCTTGTGGGTGGCGTCGCGCATGACGGGGGGCATGTGGATGTAGGTGGGAATCTCCCAGCCGAAGGCCTGGTAGAGCAGGTTGTACTTGGGCGTGGAGGACAGGTACTCCATGCCGCGCATGACGTGGGTGATGCCCATCAGGTGATCGTCGATGACGTTGGCGAAGTTGTAGGTGGGCATGCCGTCCTGCTTGATGAGGATCATGTCGTCGAGGGTGTCGTTGGGGAAGGTCATGTCCCCGAACACCTCGTCGTGGTAGCTGGTCTCGCCCTCGGTGGGGGCGTTCTGCCGGATGACGTAGGGCACGCCCGCGTCCAGCCTGGCCTGGATTTCCTCCTGGGACAGGTGCAGGCAGTGCTTGTCGTACTTGAAGACCTCGCCCCGCTCCTCGGCGGCGGCGCGGCGCTCCTCCAGCTCCTCCTTGGTGCAGAAGCAGTAGTAGGCGTGGCCGGACCTGACCAGCTGCTGGGCGTAGGGCAGGTAGAGGTTCTTGCGCTCGGACTGGATGTAGGGGCCGCAGGGACCGCCCACGTCGGGGCCCTCGTCCCAGTTCATGCCGCAGTCCCGCAGGGTGTCGTAGATGACCTCCGTGGCGCCCTCCACGAAGCGCTCCTGATCGGTGTCCTCAATGCGGAGGATGAAGTCGCCGCCCATCTTCTTGGCGAAGAGATACCCGTAGAGCGCCGCGCGAAGCCCCCCCAGGTGCAGAAAGCCCGTGGGGGAGGGCGCAAAGCGTGTGCGTACCTTTTGCATGGAAAAATCCTCTCTATCTATGGAATGTGCTGTGGATGCGGATTACTTGCCCCTGGCGAAGGAGTCCCTGAGGCCCACGGTGCGGTTGTACACGGGCAGCTCGGGGGTGGAATCGGGATCCTTGCAGAAATAGCCGTTGCGCAGGAACTGGAAGGTGGCGCCCACCTCGCAGTCGCGGATGATGGGCTCGGCCAGGCCCTTCAGGATGGTCAGGCTGTTGGGGTTCAGGCGGCTGATGAAGTCCTTCTTCGCGGGGGCGGCGGGAGCTTCCGCGCCATCCTCGGTGATTTCCGGCTCAGCCTCGTCCACCTCGTCGTCGGCGGAGAGCAGGGGCTCGTACAGCCGGGCCTCGAAGGGCACGGCGTCCTCGGCGGACACCCAGTGCAGCACCTTGCCCTTGATCTTGCGGTTGGCGCCCTCGGTGCCGGAGGCGGAGTCCATGTCCACGGTGCAGTAGACGCAGGTGACGTTGCCGTTTTCATCCTTGTCGCAGCCGTCGCAGCGGACGATGTACGCGCCCTTCAGCCGCACCTCGAAGCCGGGGTACATGCGCTGGAACTTTTTCGCGGGGACCTCCATGAAGTCCTCCTGCTCGATGTACGCCTCCCGGCCGAAGGTCACGGTGTGGGTGCCCATCTCGGGATGGTCGGGGTGATTTTCCACCGTGAGGGTCCGGGTTTCGCCCTCGGGCCAGTTGGTGAAGACCACCTTCAGGGGCCGCAGCACCGCCATGGCCCGGGGGGACTTCACGCCCAGGTCGTCGCGCACGCAGGATTCCAGCAGCGCGTAGTCCACCACGGAATCCGCCTTGCTCATGCCGATGCGGTCCACAAAGTCGCGGATGGCCGCGCCGGTGAAGCCCCGGCGGCGAAGCGCCGACAGGGTGGGCATGCGGGGATCGTCCCAGCCGCGGACGTAGCCGCCCTCCACCAGCTGGCGCAGGTAGCGCTTGGACATGACGGTCTGCGTCATGTTCAGCCGGGCGAACTCGATCTGCCGGGGACGGGCGGGGAGCATGTTCTGGCTGTGCTCCACCACCCAGTCGTACAGGGGACGGTGAATCTCATATTCCAGGGAGCACATGGAGTGGCTCACGCCCTCCAGCGCGTCGCCGATGGGATGGGCGAAGTCGTACATGGGGTAGATGCACCACTTGTTGCCGGTGCGCCAGTGCTCCTTGTACAGGATGCGGTACATGGCCGGATCCCGCATGACGATGTTGGGGGAAGCCATGTCGATTTTCGCGCGGAGGGTGTAGCTGCCCTCGGGGAATTCGCCGGCCTTCATGCGGCGGAACAGGTCGAGGGATTCCTCCCAGGGGCGGTCGCGCCAGGGGGAATTTTTGCCCGGCTCGGTGAGGGTGCCGCGGTAGGCGCGCATCTCCTCCTTGTTCAGCTGATCCACGTAGGCCAGGCCCCGCCTGATCCAGTCCTCGGCGATCTCGTAGCACTGGTCGTAGTAGTCGGAGGCGTAGTACAGCCCGCCGGTCCAGTGGAAGCCCAGCCATTCGATATCCCGCTTGATGGCCTCCACATATTCGGTGTCCTCCTTGGCGGGGTTGGTGTCGTCAAAGCGCAGGTTGCACTTGCCGCCGTACCTCTCCGCCGTCAGGAAGTCCATGATCAGGGCCTTGCAGTGGCCGATGTGCATGTAGCCGTTGGGCTCGGGAGGAAAACGCGTGTGTACCTGCTGGTACCTGCCTTCCTTCAAGTCCTGCTCAATGGCGTCCCAGATAAAGTTGCTGCGCGT
>JBJEYH010000214.1:0-4015 GCA_051886675.1 Aristaeellaceae bacterium | reverse complement strand
GCCTCCGGGCCGATGTCGCCCAGGCCCAGCACGGCGGTGCCGTCGGTGACCACGGCCACCAGGTTGGCCCGGCGGGTCAGCTCGTAGGACTTGTCCACATCCTCATGGATGACCATGCAGGGCTCGGCCACGCCGGGGGTATAGCACAGGGACAGATCCCGCCGGTCGTTCACCGGCGCGCGGGATACAACCTCGATCTTGCCCTGCCATTCATAGTGCTTCTGCAGCGATTCTTCACGGATGGTCATGCTTCAGCCTCCAATTGTATCGTTCGTTGTTCGGGCGTACGGCAATAGTTTACCTTTTTCTTGGGGATTTGTCCATACTTGATTCGGAGGGATACCATGCCAAGCAAGCGCGAAAAGCTTTATCAGGCCGCGGAAGGGCTGCCCGTCCTGCGCTGTCCCGTGTGCGGCGGGGAAATGAACCGGGCGGGGGACGACTTTGCCTGCGGGAAGGGCCATCGGGTGAACGTGAACCGCCGGGGGTGCCTGAACTTCCTCTCCGCCCCGGCGGACAGCTGCTATGACGCGCAGCTGTTCGCGGCCCGGCGGCGGGTGTTCGCCTCCGGCTGCTACGACGGGGTGGCGGAGGCGATTGCCGCCCTGCTGCCCCCGGGGGAGCACCGTCTGCTGGACGCAGGCTGCGGCGACGGCTGGTACCTGAACCGCCTGCTGGAAAGCCATCCTGCCTGGCGGGGCGCGGGGGTGGACATCAGCCGGGACGCGATCCTCGCCGCCACGGATCAGCCCTGCACCGCCCTGTGGTGCGTGGGGGATCTGCGCCGCCTGCCCTTCCGGGACGGGGCGTTCACGGCCCTGCTGGACGTGCTGACCCCCGCCAGCTACGGGGAATTCCGCCGCGTGCTTTGCCCGGGCGGCCTGCTGGTGAAGGTCTACCCCGGCAGCGGGTATCTGAAGGAAATCCGCGCTGCCCGGGGCATGGCGCCCTACGCCGAGGGCCAGGTGGACGCGTACCTGCGGGAGAAAACGGCGGTGGCGGGGGAGACGCGCGTGACCATCAGCCATCCGGTCACGCCGGAACTCTGGCGGGACTTCGTGTGGATGACCCCGCTGAACCAGGATCTGTCCCCGGCGGACAAGGATGCCTTGGCCGCGCGTCCGGCGGAAACGGTGACGGTGGATCTGCACGTGACGGCCTGCCGGTGGGAGGAATGACCGCGACGCATCCGGAGAAGTGGCGTGAGACCGCCGATCCCTTTCAGCTGCCTTACCGGCGCTTCCGCGTGACGGAGGTGCTGGGCTATCCCCACGCGGGGAACGACGTGTTTCACGTGTGGGCGCGGCGGAGGGCCGGGCGGTGGAGGCCTATGTGAAGGCGTCGCGGCGGGCGGAGGTGGACTTCCGCCGGGAGGTCGCGCTGCTGCAGACGCTGCTGCTGCCGCATCTGCCCCGGCTGCTGGACTGGGACGAGGAGGGCTTCCGCTGGATGGTGACGGAGGCTCTGCCCGGGGAGCGGCTGTCGGTGATCGTGGGGGAGAAGGGGGCAGCGGCGTTCCTCCCTTGCATGGCGGAATACGGGGAGATGCAGGCCCGGTGGCATACGCTGCCGGGGGAATTCCCCGCCATGCCCCGCAGGCGCTTCATGGAGGCGCCGGGGGAGGAGCATACCCGGCGCTTCGGCTGCGAGGAAGCCCGGGATTGGCTGCTGGCCCATCCGCCGGGGGAGGGGACGCAGTGCCTGTGCCACGGGGATTTCCACTACGCCAACGTGCTGTGGCAGGAGGGGCGGCTGTCGGCGGTGCTGGATCTGGAGCTGGCGGGGCTGGGCGACCGGGAATTCGACCTGGCCTGGGCGATCTTCCGCCGCCCCGGGCAGCGGTTCATGGCCACGGAGGAGCTCCGGCGGTATCTGGAGGGCTACGCCCGGCGGGGGGACTTCGATGGGGAAAGGCTGAAATACTTCCTGATCAGCGACTACGCCTGGTTCCTGGGCGTGGGCGCGGAGGACCGGGCATACACGGACTGGGTCCGGGCGCAGCTGCGGACGATGCTCTGACGATGGCGGCAGTCCGTGCGAAAGGTGGCATCAGGCCCGGGCATCATGCAAAAGAAACACCCCTGCGAGTCATCGCAGGGGTGCTGTTGTTTTTGGAAAGCGTCAGTCCGCCACGTAGCCCGTGCCGTTGCAGGCAGTGCAGGTGTGGCTGGTGGAACCCTGGCCGCTGCAGGAAGAGCAGCTGGCGCTGCCGGAGCCGTGGCAGGTGCCGCACTTCAGCGAGCCGGAGCCGCTGCAGGAGCTGCACTTGATGGAGCCGGAGCCGCCGCAGGAGGAGCAGCTGGAGGAGCTGCTGCTGTGATGGCTGTCGTGATGGCTGCTGCTGTGATGGCCGGAGCCGCCGCAGGAAGAGCAGGTATGGGTGCCGTCGCCGCCGCAGGAGGAGCAGGAACGGCTGCCGTCGCCGCCGCAGACGGAGCAGCTGTGGTGACCGGAGCCGCCGCAGGAGGAGCACCTGGACGTTACGCTGCCGGAGCCGTTGCAGGTGGAGCAGAGATGATGCCCCGTGGAGTCATCGCCGTAGTGATGGCCGGAATCCTGGCAGGTAAACTCGGGCCGGTAGCACAGGCGCAGCCAGCCTTCCTCCGCGTCATCGCAGGAGTAGACCAGGCACACCTGGGCGCCGGAGATTTCCCAGAGGTTGTCGTCGTCGCACACGGTGAAGTCGCCCATAACGGCCAGGCCGGTGTACTGATAGCTGTACTTCACGCAGTTGTCGGGGGTGTGGCAGGTTTCCTCCAGCATGCCGCAGTCGTGCAGCAGCTGGGCGTAGGCCGCGCCGATGGCGGCGATATCTGCGGCCGCGCCCTGATAGCGCAGCTCGATGCAGTCGTCGGTTTCGATCCTGTCGCACAGGGTCAGCGCATCGCCGGCAAAGGTCTCGAAATCAGGCAGAACCGTGCTGTCGTCAATGGCCAGGGCGGCATTGCAGCACATACAGAGCACCAGAAGCATCGCAAGGAATGTTTTTTTCATGTTTTTACCTCCTAAACGCTGATAAATTAGCACATCCCATGCGAAGTGTCAAGCATAATTTCGTATTTGTCATAGTTTTGTGAGAAAATGCTTCACGCGCCGGGGAGCTGTGATCGCCGGCTGCGCGCGCCGTGCCGGAGACGACCGTTCCGTCGGCGCGGCTCTTCGGCCGATACGCGGGAGAATCGCCGGAAGGACGTCTGTCAGTAAAATAGGAAGAAACACATGTCCGCAGCGGAGGCAGGCCGCTGCGCCATCCCGGACAAGCGGTGTCCGGGTTTTTTTGCGTAGCGCGAAGCTCCTGCATATCACGCGTGAATACTTCCATTACAATGGGCATGGCGACTACTTTGATTGAGGAGGCTTTCCGATGGCAGAAAAGGTGTATGGCTATGTGCGCGTGTCGTCCAGGGATCAGAACGAGGAGCGGCAGCTGCTCGCCATGAGGCAGTTCGGCGTGGAGGACCGCAACATTTTCGTGGACAAGCAGTCCGGAAAGGACTTCAACCGTCCCGGATACCACAGCATGCTCAGGCGGATGCGCGAGGGCGACACGATGGTGATCAAGAGCATCGACCGGCTGGGGCGGAACTATGACGAAATTCTGGAGCAGTGGCGCTACATCACCCGGGAGAAGAAGGCAGCCATTGTCGTGCTGGATATGCCGCTGCTGGACACCCGCCAGAGCCGCAGCCTGACCGGCACGCTGATTGCGGACATCGTGCTGCAGCTTTTGTCCTACGTCGCGCAGACGGAGCGGGAATTCATCCATCAGCGGCAGGCGGAGGGCATCGCGGCGGCGCAGGCGCGGGGCGTGCGGTTCGGCGCGCCCTGCAAGGCCCGGCCGGAAGCCTTCGAGGCCTGTCTGGAGGCCTGGCAGCGGGGGGAAATCTCCGCCCGGGAGGCCGCCAGGCGCTTAAATGTTTCACACAAGACATTTCTTCGATGGGTAAATTTAACATTGAGGTAACAAAAACGATAACGGAACTCAACAAAAGTTTTGGAGCTTGAAGTAGAATTT
>JBJEYH010000213.1:0-4057 GCA_051886675.1 Aristaeellaceae bacterium | reverse complement strand
CCAGAGGGGAAGGCTTCTTTCTGCCGCGCCTCAGTCCGCAAGGTAACGGCAGGTTGATCAACCCCAAGAAAGCTCGCCCCATCCCCCCTCAACAGCAAAGCCGCCTGTCTCCCTCTCCCGGGAAACAGGCGGCTCCTGTTATGTCATGGATTTACTTCTTCTGGCCGTAGTAGGCGTTGGGGCCGTGCTTGCGCATGAAGTGCTTGTCCAGCACGTGCTGGGGCGCGGGCAGCGCATCGGGCTTCAGCTGCCGGGTGAACAGCGCCATCTTCGCCACTTCCTCCAGCACCACGGCGTGATACACCGCCTGCGCCGGATCCTTGCCCCAGGTGAAGGGCCCGTGGCTGAAGCAGATCACGCCGGGCACATGCTTGGGGTCAATGTCCCGCTGGGTGAAGGTCTCGATGATCACCTTGCCGGTGTTCTTCTCATAGTCCTCGTCCAGCTCCGCGGGGGTCAGATGCCGCGCGCAGGGAATCGGGCCGTAGAAATAATCCGCATGGGTGGTGCCGTAGGCCGGAATGTCCAGCCCCGCCTGCGCCCAGCCCACCGCGTAGGGGCTGTGGGTGTGCACAATGCCCCCCAGGCTCGGGAAGGCCTTGTACAGCTCCAGATGGGTCTTGGTGTCGCTGGAGGGGTTCAGACTGCCCTCCACAATGTTCCCGTCCAGATCCAGCACCACCAGCTGCTCAGGGGTCAGCTCGTCGTATTCCACGCCGCTGGGCTTGATGACCACAAGGCCCTTCTCCCGGTCAATGCCGGACACGTTGCCCCAGGTGTAGGTCACCAGCCCCCGGCGGGGCAGCTCCATGTTCGCCGCGTAAACGGCCTGCTTCAATGCTTCCAGCATGATTGCACGCACCTCACTTCATCGTCTCGACAGCCGCAGCTTCCGCCGCCAGCGCCTGGGTAAACCGCTGGGTGTACGCGTCGAAGCCCGCCGCGTCCGCAGCGTCCGGCGCCTCGCTGGAGCCCTTCGCCCCGGCGAATACCCGCTCGTTCAGGTAGGCTTCCAGGGTCTGACCCTCGGCCCGGTTCACCCGGTAGGCCGCCAGCAGCGCCATGCCCCACGGGCCGCCTTCCCCTGCCGTCTCCATAACGGAAATGGGGGTCTTCAGCGCGGCAGCCAGGATCTTCTGGCCCGCCACGGGGGTCTTGAAGTAGCCGCCATGCCCCAGCAGGCTGTCGATCTGCACCTGCTCCTTCACCAGGATGTCCATGCCGAGCTTCAGCGCCGCCATGGCGCCGGACACGATGGACCGGGCAAAGTTCGCGAAGCTCATCTTCGCGTCGGGCATGCGCACCAGCATGGGCCGGCCTTCGTCCAGACCCACCACGGGTTCGCCGGAGAACAGCGGCAGATTCACCACGCCGCCGCAGTCCTTGTCACCCTCCAGCGCCGTGCGGAAGATGGCCGTGTAGATGTCGTTCATGGACACCGTCAGGCCCGCCGCGTCCGCAAAGCCCTTGAGCATCCCGGCCCAGGCATTGATGTCGCTGGTGCAGTTGTTGCAGTGTACCATGGCCACGGGCTTGCCGGTGGGGGTGGTCACCATGTCGATCTCGGGATAAACCTTCGACAGGGGCTTCTCCAGCACCACCATGGCGAACACGCTGGTACCGGCGGACACATTGCCCGTGCGCACCGCCACGCTGTTGGTGGCGGCCATGCCGGTGCCCGCATCGCCCTCAGGCGCGGCAGCAGGGGTGCCGGGCTGCAGATCCCCCGCAGGATCCAGCAGCTTCGCGCCAGCCTCGGTGATCACACCTGCGTCCTCGCCGGCGCACAGCACCTGGGGCAGGATGTCCCGCAGCCGCCAGGGGTAACCCTTCTCCGCCACCTTGCCGTCCACCAGGTCGATCATCCGCTGGTCAAAGTCGCACTTCTCGCTGTCGATGGGGAACATGCCGCTGGCTTCGCCCACGCCCATCACCTGACGGCCCGTCAGCTGCCAGTGGATATAGCCCGCCAGGGTGGTCAGATGGGCGATGTCCTTCACATGAGCTTCGCCGTTCAGCATCGCCTGGTACAGATGCGCGATGCTCCACCGCTGCGGAATGTTGAAGCCCAGCAGCTCCGTCAGCTCCGCCGCGGCGGGGCCGGTCATGGTGTTGCGCCAGGTGCGGAATTCCGCCAGCTGACGCCCTTCCCTGTCAAAGGGCAGATAGCCGTGCATCATCGCCGATACGCCGAAGCCGGCCAGCTTCGTCAGCGTTACGCCGTACCTGTCCTGCACGTCCTTCTTCAGGTTGGCGTAGGCGTCCTGCAGGCCCGCCCACACGTCGTCCAGATGATAGGTCCATACGCCATTCTCCAGGCGGTTTTCCCAGGTATGGTCGCCGGAGGCAATGGGTTCATGGTTTTCGCCGATCAGCACGGCCTTGATGCGCGTGCTGCCCAGCTCGATACCCAGAATGCCCTTGCCTTCCATGATCAGCTTGTTCATTTGTCATTCACCTGCTTTATCAGAATTAGCCGGTAGCCTTCATCAATATTTCGCGATGGAACAGCCTTTTCCCTGCCTGCCGGAGTCGCTGGTGGGCGTTCCTGGCAAAAAAACTTCCCGCTTTCCCCTGTGAAAGCGCACAATCCGATTGCATTTCCGCCGTGAAAATGCTATCATAGACGTCAGAAGAGCATATCATTTCACAGCAGGCTGCTGAATCACCATAAGGAGGAATCTCCCATGAGGTATCGCGGCGTCATTTTCGCCATGGATGGTATTATCTGCTTCACCGATCGCTACCACTGCCAGGCCTGGACCAAGCTGGCCAATCGCCTGGGCGTCACCTTTGACGAGGCTGTGTACAACGAGCGCATGCGCGGTCTGAGCCGCATGGACAGCCTGGATATTTTCCTGGACAGCGTGGGCCTCGCCTGCAGCGAGGACGAGAAGCGCGCCCTGTGCGCCGAGAAGCACGGCTACTTCGCCGAGCTGCTGGAGCAGATTGAGCCCGCTGATCTGTCCGACGAGGTGCGCACCACCATGCGCACCATCCGCCGCAAGGGCGTGAAGCTGGGCGTGGGCTCCTCCAGCACCAACGTGCCCGCCATCCTCAAGCGGCTGGATCTGTCCACCTTCTTCGACGCGGTGTGCGACGGCAATACCGTCCGCCACGCCAAGCCCGATCCGGAGGTATTCCAGCGCTGCGCGGGCTTCCTGGGGCTGACCCCCTCCGAGTGCCTGGTGGTGGAGAACGCCAACGCCGGCGTGCAGGCAGCCATCGGCGGACGGTTCCATGTGGCCGCCCTGGGCGACGCCAGGGACAACAAGCTGGCCACCTATCACCTGAAGTCCTTTGCCGATCTGTGCGGCATTACCGACTGACGCGGCCACCGCAAAAGGCCCGCTGCCATCTGTAGCAGCGGGCCTTTTCCTATGCTTGCTCAGTCATGATACTCCGTGACGCGGAGCAGGGCTTCCGCCTTCCTGACCTCCTCGTCGGTGGGGGTGGGCACGCCGTCCAGGGGATACTCGATGCCCAGGTTCTTCCACTTGAACAGGCCCAGGGTGTGGTAGGGCAGAATTTCCACCCGCTTCACGTGCTGCAGGGAGGCGATGAAGTCGCTCATCTGCCGCAGGCCCTCCTCATCGTCGGTGACGCCGGGCACCAGCACGTGGCGGATCCACATGTCATGGCCGTTGTCCGACAGGTAGCGGGCCAGGGCCAGGATGTTGGTATTGGTCTTGCCGGTCAGCTCGATGTGCTTCTGCTCGTCGAACTCCTTCAGGTCCAGCATGGTCAGGTCGGTGACGGCCATCAGCCTGTCGAAGCGGGCCAGCCACTCGGGATCATCCGGGCGGAAGGGCTGGCCTGCGGTATCGATGCAGGTATGGACGCCCTCCTTCTTCAGCTGGGTGAAGACCTCCGTCACGAAGTCCATCTGCAGAAGCGGTTCGCCGCCGCTGAAGGTCACGCCGCCGTTATCCCGCCAGTAGGGGCGGTAGCGCAGGAGCTTGGCCACCAGATCCTCAGCGGTCCACTCGGTGCCGCCGCTGTGCCAGGTCTCGGGATTATGGCAGAACTTGCAGCGCAGCGCGCAGCCCTGCAGGAA
>JBJEYH010000212.1:0-4063 GCA_051886675.1 Aristaeellaceae bacterium | reverse complement strand
GATTGTGGCTTTTTCTGCGTGAGAGGGGGCCGCGGTCTCCAGCCGGTCGCGCCCAAGGATTGGAGCCCCCCTGGGGGTACACCCCCGCGGGTCGGGCCAGCGAGACGGCCTTCGCGGGGCCAGCCGGACGGGCGGGCGCGGGCGGGGCCTTCTGGGCGGCGCGGGGGCGGCGGCGCACACTTTCCGGGGCGCGGCGGGCGGCGCGGGCCGGGGGCCAGCTGTGCTTCCGGCGGCGGGGGCCTTCCCGGAGCGCGGGCGGCGCAAACGGCGCTGTGCTCCCGGGCGGCGGCAACGGCGGCGTTTCCGGGCCAACGCGGGCCGTTTCCCGGGGCCGGGCGTTTCCCCGGGCGGGGCCGCCGGGGCCGCACGTGGGGCGTTTCCGGGCCGCACGGCGGGGCCTTTCCGGGGCGGCGGGCCTGCCGGGGGCGCGGGCGGCGGCGCGGCGGCGTGTGCCCGGGCGGCGGGCGGGGGGGCGGCGCGGCGGCGGATCACTGCTTTTCCCGGCGGCGTGTGTAGGGTTTGCCGCGACTCAGTGGCCTTGGGCGGCCTGCCGCCCCGGAAAAGCCTTCCCGCGCAATATAAGGAAGCGCGCCGGACGGCGGGCGCTTTTTTGTCAAATCAGAGCTATTCTGGCCCAATAACCTTGTGCTTTTCATCGGGGTTGCTTTTTCGGCGGCGCGGAGTGATGAATGTGTCACGCCGCGGGGGCAACCCCGGGCGGGCCGCGGGCGGGAAACGCCGCCGGGCCGAAAGGAGCACACCATGGCAGTCAACCACACCAACCCGGCAACCGCCGCCGACCTTTCCCGGGAGACCTTCGGGCTGGAGCTCGAGTTCTTCGGCATGACCCGCCGCGCCGCCGCCGAGGTGGTCGCAACCTTCTTCGGAAGCACAGCCCGCCACCGCGGCGGCGTCTACGACAAGTACGAGGTCGAGGACCCCGCGGGCCGCCGCTGGACGGTGGTGTACGACTCGAGCATCAACGACGCGCCGGACTTCTTCGGCGAGGAGTGCGAGCTGAACAGCCCGGTCCTCGGCTGGGACGACCTCGGCACGGTGTGCAAGCTCATCGAGGCCCTGCGGGCCGCCGGGGCCAAGACGAACGGGGCCTTCTGCGGCATCCACGTGCACATCGGGGACGCGGAGCACACCCCGGCTTCCCTTCGGAACTTGGTCAATCTGGTCAACGCGAACGAGGACCTGCTGACCCTCGCCCTCGGGATCACCCCGGAGCGCCGGAACCGCTGGTGCCGCCCGGTCGACCCGCACTTCCTGCGCCAGCTGAACACCCAGAAGCCCACCAGCCGCGCGGCGATTGCCCGCCTTTGGTACGGCAGAAACGACTGGGAGGCCTGCGCACACGAGCACTACCACTCCAGCCGCTACCGCCTGCTCAACCTGCACAGCCTTTTCCAAGGAAAGGGCATCGAGTTCCGCGCCTTCAACGCCACCCTGAACACCGCCGAGGTGCTCGCCGACATCCAGCTCTGCATGGCCCTTTCGGCCCGCGCCAAGGCGATCAAGACCGCCAGCCCGGCCCGCCCGGAAACCGACAACCCGAAGTACACCTTCCGGTGCCTGCTCCTGCGAATCGGCATGAGCGGGGACGCCTTCAAGACCGCCCGCGAACAGCTGATCTGCCGCCTGCCCGGCAATGCCGCTTGGCGCAGGGCCGCCTGAGCACACGGGAATGGGCGCGGGCCACGCACACGGCCCGCCCGCTCCCAAGGACACCCGGCTTCTGAATCGGATGCCCTTGGGAACGGCCCAGCCGCTGCCAAATCAAGCGCCCCGGGCGCACACCCGGGAGAAGGAGAACACCATGCTTCCAGATCTGACCTTCATCATCCGCTTCACCCACCGCGAACAGGGCGTCGGTGTGCCCGGCTCGGAGGAGGAATTCACCAACCTGCCCGAGGCTTGGGAGGCCTTCCGGATGTTCGCCGAGCCCGGCAGCGCCGAGCTGTACTCCGAAATCGAGCTGGTCGAACTGAACTGGACCACGCACACGGAGCGCCGGATCGCGGGCATGACCTTCGATTCGGCCACGGGCAACTGAATCGCCCCGCCTGAGCCGAAGGTCGGCCCCCGGATGGCCCGGCGGCTCCGGGCCGAGACACACAATCTTTCAAATCAAGGAGGTACACACCATGAAGAACGTCGTCTACATCACCGCCATGCGCGAGGGCTACGCCATCGACCAGATCCACCGCACCATGACCGTCGGCGAGCTGATCGACTGCCTCAGCGAGTTCCCCGAGGACGCACAGATCTTCCTTTCGCACGACCGCGGGTACACCTACGGCGGCATCACCGAGCAGAGAATCTACACGCCCGAGGAAGATTTCGAGGAGGACTGAGCTGCCAAATCGGGCACACCCGCCTGACGATGGCCTGCGGCACAGGCCGAAACCTACCCGGTGAACACCGGGGACGGTCGCGGGAGCCGAGCTTCCGAATACACGCGCACAGCGCAAGGAGGTACACACCATGGAGAACACCACCGCCAATCGTCAGCTTCTGAATCGACTGCAGGCCCTGTGCGAGGGCACACCCTACGATCTGCGCATCCGGGAGCGGGAGAACAGCATCGGCCTGAGCTTCTACACCCGCGCGGACGCTCCCGAATACACGCCCTACATGTGCGTGGAGGACGAGGTGTGCTTCACCGGGAGCTTCCGCATCGCGGTCCAGACCACCAGCTACGGAGCCCTGCCGCCCGAGGACATCCTGCAGGTCGCGCAGGGCCTGATGACCGCCGCCCAGCTGGCCAAGGCCATGAGCGCGGAAATCCAGCTTGCCGGTTACCGGGTGATCGGCGACTGAGCACACGATGGTGTGCGCTCTGAAATAAAGTTCCGCCGATGCACATAACCGCCCGCTAACCGCTTGCTATTACCCGGCAAAAGAGTGATGAATACGCTGCCGCCCGGGCAAAGGCCCGGAGCTACAGAATCGAGGAGGCTTTCAAATGAAGCACATCAAGTACGACCTGGACACCTGCATGGACATCTTCGACTGGTTTGACGCCGCCGAGTTCGACTACCTCAACCACATCATGCTCAGCAAGCTGGACGGGGACGAGCGTGTACGCCGGGCATTGCCGGAAATCCGAAAGCGCGCACAGTGGCTGGTCAGGATACACCGCGGCTGCGAAAACGCCTACCCGGAATACACCGCCGCCTGAGCTTGCAAATCAAACCCGCCTGACGATGGCCCCCGGCACGGGCCGAAACACCCGCAAGGGTGTCGCGGGAGCCACAGCTTCCCCAATACACCAAAGGAGGATTACCGACATGTGTGTAATCTGCGCATCACCCAAGGGCGTGAGACAGCCCAACCGCTCCGAAATCAAGGCCATGTTCCTGCGGAACCCCGACGGGGCCGGATACATGGTGGCCCGCGACGGTAAAGTGACCATCCACAAGGGCTTCATGAACCTCGATGAATTCCTGAATGCCCTCAAGGCTGAACACTTCACCGCGAAGGACAGCGTGGTGTACCACTTCCGCATCAGCACGCAGGCGGGCATCAACCCGAGCATGACCCATCCGTTCCCGCTTTCAAATCAGCGCGAGGTGATGAAGGCGCTGGATGTTCACTGCGGTGTGGGCATCGCGCACAACGGCATCATCCGGCTGACCAGCGATCCGAACGAGAAGGAGTACAGCGACACCGCGATCTTCATCGCCGACTACCTCTCCCAAATCATCGGGAGCCCTTCCGACCTGCACGACCCGGAGGTGCTGGAAACCATCCGGTGCCTCATCGGCTCCAAAATGGCCATCCTGGACGGCTCGGGCTACATCGCCACGGTCGGACAGTTTTTCAACGAGCGCGGCCTGCTCTACAGCAACCTCTACCACCGGGGCGTGTGGAGCTTCTGAATCGCCGCGTACAGCGCAGCCGCTTTCCAATGCGAAGGCGGCCGCTTTTTTTGTCTTGCGCAGAAAGCCGCCACGTTGGCCCGTGTCGCGGGCTTTGGAATCCGCTGGGCCGTTTGCCCGCCCTCGGGGGCGCAGGCCCGACAGCGGGCCACGTGCGCCCAACGTGCGCAAAGGAA
>JBJEYH010000211.1:0-4073 GCA_051886675.1 Aristaeellaceae bacterium | reverse complement strand
GCTTGAGCATGCGGTTGGCGATGCGGGGCGTGCCCCGGCTGCGGCGGGCGATTTCCAGGATGCCCTCCGGCTCCGCCTCCACCCCCAGGATGGACGCGCTGCGCCGCACGATATCCGCCAGCTCCTCCGGCTTGTACAGCTCCAGCCGGAACAGGATGCCGAAGCGGTCCCGCAGGGGCGCGGACAGCATGCCTGCCCGGGTGGTGGCGCCCACCAGGGTGAACCTGTTCACGGCCATGTGGATGGAATTGGCCATGGGGCCCTTGCCGGTCACGATATCCACCGCGAAGTCCTCCATGGCGGAGTACAGGATTTCCTCCGCCGTGCGGGACAGCCGGTGAATCTCATCCAGGAACAGCACGTCGCCCTGGTTCAGGTTGGTGATGATGGACAGAAGATCCCCGGGCCGCTCGATGGCCGGGGCCGATATGATGCGGATGTTCTGGCCCATCTCGGCCGCCACGATGTTGGCCAGGGTGGTCTTGCCCAGCCCCGGCGGGCCGTAGAGCAGCATGTGATCCAGCGCGTCATGCCGCGACAGCGCCGCCTGGATGTAGATGCTCAGGCTCTCCTTGATGGCCGTCTGCCCGATATAGTCCCGCAGCGTGTGCGGCCGGAGGCTCTGCTCCACCGCGCTGTCTTCCATCATGTAATCCGGGGTCATAAACCGATCCATCATGCTCTATCCTCACATCCCCGCCATGTTCCGCAGCGCCAGACGAAGCAGCTCGTCCGCGGGCGCGTTCCTGTTCTCGACCTTCGCCAGCGCGTCCCGGGCCTCGGCGGCCGAATAGCCCAGGCTGGTCAGCGCCGCGATGGTCTGGGCGAAGCTGTCCGCCGCCGCGGGCGCTGCCGCCGCTGCCGCAACCGTACCGCCGCTGCCTGCGCCATAATCGCCCTGACCCATTTTGTCCTTCAGCTCCATGGCGATGCGCTGGGCGATCTTCTTGCCCACCCCGGGCGCGCGGGCGATGGCCCGCTCATCCTCCATGACGATCGCCGTGCGCAGATCCGCCGTGGACAGCGTGCTGAGAATCGCCAGGGCCATCTTCGGGCCCACGCCGCTGACACCGATGAGCATCAGGAACATCTGCTTTTCTTCCTTCGTGGCGAACCCGAACAGCTCCATCGCGTCCTCCCGCACCGACAGCCAGGTGTGGCAGCGCATGGTTTCGCCGGTGGGCGGCGCCGCGTTGAGCGTGGTCAGGGTACAGCTCAGCTGATACCCCACCCCGCCGGCCAGCAGCACCAGCGTGTTCCCGCTCTTCTCGCACACCTTGCCTTCGATAAACGCGTACATGACAATACCCCTTCCGAAGCCACCCGTTACTTCATTCTGAATTGCTCGCGGTTCCTGCCCGCCTGGCAGTGGGTGATGGCGCAGGCGATGGCGTCGGCGGCGTCGTCGGGCCTGGGGAGCTCCTGCATGCTCAGCAGCAGCTTCACCATCTGCTGCACCTGTTTCTTGTCCGCCTTGCCGTAGCCCGTCACCGCCTGCTTGATCTGCATCGGCGTATATTCATACAAATTTTCCGTGTATGCCGCGGCCTCGATAATCGCCGCGCCCCTGGCCGCGCCCACCATCAGCGCGGTGGTCACGTTCTGCGCGAAGAACAGCTCCTCAAAGGCCACCTCGTCGGGCTGATAGGTTTCCACCAGGTTGCGCACACCCAGCTGCAGCGTCCGCAGCCGGTGCTGCATGGGCACGCCCGCCTTCGTCTCCACGCAGCCGTAGCCCAGCAGGCGCATCCGCCCGCCCTGGCTCTCCACCACGCCCCAGCCCATCAGCGCGTACCCCGGATCAATTCCCAGCACAATCATGCGTTCCCTTGTCTCCTGTTCCGGCTCCGTTGTTCCTTCCTTATGATACTGTTCCGGACGGGCCTTGTCAACGCGAACAGCGCAAGTTTCCCGTCCGCCCCTGATTGTACCACACCCCGTCCCCCTCGGCAAGTCGATGCGCCCGCGCAGCCGTACAGGAGAAATACAAGATTTTTTCAAAAGGGTATTGCATTTTTATTCACGCTGATGTATACTGATACCCGTTCAGCAGAGGCTGACCAAATACAAGACTGATGAGCAAGAGGAGATTGACTGTTATGGCGAAGATGCGCGTGCTGCTGGCCTATTCCGGCGGTCTGGATACGTCCATTATCGTTCCGTGGCTGAAGGAGAACTACGACTGCGACGTGGTCTGCGTGGCGGGCGACGTGGGACAGGGTGAGGAGCTGGAGCCCCTGCACGAGAAAGCCAAAAAGTGCGGCGCGGAAAAGCTGTACATCGAGGATCTGCGGCAGGAGTTCGTGGAGGATTTCATCTGGCCCACGCTGAAGGCCGGCGCGGTGTACGAGGGCAAGTACCTGCTGGGCACGTCCTTCGCCCGGCCGCTGATCGCCAAGCGTCTGGTGGAGATCGCCCACAAGGAAAACTGCACCGCCATCTGCCACGGCTGCACCGGCAAGGGCAACGATCAGGTGCGTTTCGAGCTGACCATCAAGGCCTTCGACCCCAGCATGCAGATCATCGCCCCCTGGCGGATCTGGGACATCAAAACCCGCGAGGAGGAGATCGAGTACGCCGAGGCGCGGAACATCCCCGTGCCCGTGAAGAAGGATCGGCCCTACTCCATGGACCGGAACATCTGGCACATCAGCCATGAGGGCGCGGATCTGGAGAACCCCGGGAACGAGCCGCCGGCGGATCTGCTGCTGACCATGGTCTCCCCCGAGAAGGCCCCCGATCAGGCCGAGTACGTCACCATCGACTTTGAGAAGGGCGTGCCCGTGGCCATCAACGGGGAGAAGCTGCCCGCCGTCGATCTGCTGACCAAGGCCAACGAGATCGCCGCCCGCAACGGCGTTGGTTGCGCCGACCTGGTGGAGAACCGTCTGGTGGGCATGAAGAGCCGCGGCGTGTACGAGACCCCCGGCGGCACCATGCTCTACGCGGCCCACGGCATTCTGGAGTCCATCACCCTGGACCGGCAGACCAGCCACTACAAGGAGCTGGTGGCCAGCAAGTTTGCCGAGCTGGTTTACGACGGCATGTGGTACACGCCCCTGCGGGAAGCGCTGTCGGCCTTCGTGGACAGCACCCAGCAGGCCGTGAACGGCACGGTGAAGCTGAAACTGTATAAGGGCAACTGCATGAACGCCGGCGTGAAGAGCCCCAACAGCCTGTACATGGAGGAGATCGCCACCTTCGGCGACAGCCACGACCTGTACAGCCACAAGGATGCCGCGGGCTTCATCAACCTGCTGGGCCTGCCCATGAAGGTCAAGGCCATGGTCGATCAGAAGAACGCTCACTGACCCCGGACAAGCACAGCGCCCCCTCCGCCACATGGACGGACGGGGGCGCTTTTTCATGGGCGGATGTGCCTTCCCTTCCTGAATCCCGCGGCCTGCAGGCTGCCGAAGCGGCGCAGCCGGCGATCGATCATCCGCGCGCCGGAAGACCTGCCTCCGGGACAGTTCCTGCCATCGTTCACCGCAGCCCTCCAGACTGAACCGCAACGCTGCGGCCCACAGCCGGGATGCCCGGTGGCCTGGGCTTCGCCGCGCGGACGTCGTACCGCTCGCCCGGCGCTGCCGTCCGCCGGATCTTCCCCGCCCACGGAAGGAGGGACGCCCCTCTGCGTCGAATCCCTCAGCATACCGATTCTGATGACAAAGGACTGTGATACCCATGAAAAAGTGGCTGAAACGCATCCTGTGCCTGCTGGGAGCCGCGGTGCTCCTGCTGGCGGCAGGAGCCTTTGCCAAGGTGAAGCTGTGGGGCCGTCCCTCCGGCACGCGGACGGCGGATCCGGCGCGGGTGGAGCTCAGCTGGGCCGAGGCCATGGCGGACGGCACGATCTCCGATGAGGAAATCGCCATCCATTACGCGCCGGACATTCTCGCGGCGGTGAACGTGCTGCTGTCGGATTCCGGGCGGGGTGATTTCCTGGCCGCCGTGGACTTCGACGGGGACATGAAGGGCCTGAACAACTGGGAGAACATGCCCGACTATCCCCTGGAGGCGGTGGTGTACTACTCCGTGCAGGAAACGGCGGAGAACTGGTTCGTGGGCTA
>JBJEYH010000210.1:0-18599 GCA_051886675.1 Aristaeellaceae bacterium | reverse complement strand
CCACGGCCAGGGTAGGGGAGCCGAACTCCTCCACCTGCTTGCCGTTGGGGTAATAGAGCGTCACCGGACCGGGCATATCGGTTTCGCCGCTGTTGGTCACCTGAATGGTGACGGTCACTTCCTTGGGCCCGGTGAAGGTGGTTTCGCTCAGCTCCATGGAGACCTTCAGGTTATCCTCCGTGGCCTGGGCGGATACAATCACCCCCAGGGTCAGCGCCAGCACCGCCGCCAGGCATAGGATCAGCCGTTTTTTCATCATGATCGTGTTCAGGCAGCCACGCGCCGCCCATCCTCCTTCCGCGCCTGCACAGGCATGGCATCGGTTGACCCGCGTCCCTCCCGTGGATGGATACAGGCCGTCTATCCTATTGTACTCGCGAACCGCCTGCCCTGTCAAGCCGACCGCGCTTTGCGCTTGTAAAAATGTCGCGCGGGAGGGCGCATCCTCCCTTCCCGGATAGAATGCCTTCCCCCGCCATATACTATCCCGGCCCCTGCGCCTTGGCAGATGGACAAAAATGTGCTATCATGCGTATGAAAACGATTTCAAGTCAAGGAGGCCTTCATGAACAACGGCGTGATGCTCCAGTGCTTCCAGTGGGAGATGCCTGCCGACGGCCGGCTGTGGCGGTACCTGACCCGCCATGCCTTTGCGCTGCACCGGCAGGGCTTCACGGCCGCGTGGCTGCCCCCGGCCTTCAAGGGCAGCGGCGGCGGAAGCGACGTGGGCTACGGCGTATACGACCTGTACGACCTGGGCGAGTTCGACCAGAAGGGCAGCGTCCGCACCAAGTACGGCACGAAGGACGAATACCTGACGGCCATCCGGGCGCTGAAGGCGGCGCGGGTGCAGACCCTGGCGGATCTGGTGCTGAACCATCGCATGGGCGCTGACGGCGCGGACGAAACCGAGGCTGTCCGCGTGGACTGGAACGATCGCCTGAAGCCCCTGGGCCAGCGGCACCGGGTGAAGCTGTTCACGCGCTTCAGCTTCCCGGGGCGGCGGGGAAAGTACAGCGGCTTCCGGTGGGACGCCAGCTGCTTCACCGGCGCCGACTGGGACGACCTCAGCAAGCAGCACGGCATCTACCTTATTGATGGCAAGCGCTGGGCCGCCGACGTGGACCGGGAAAAGAACAACTACGACTATCTGATGGGCGCGGACGTGGACTTCCAGGCCCCGCAGGTGCTCCGGGAGATGGACGCCTGGGGCCGCTGGTATGCCGACATCACCCGGGTGGACGGCTTCCGCCTGGACGCGGTGAAGCACATCTCCGCCGCCTTTTACCGGGACTGGCTGCCCGCCATGCGGGCCTACACCGGCCGGGAGCTGTACGCCGTGGGCGAATACTGGAACCATGACGTGGGCACGCTCCATCATTATCTGGATCAGGTTGGCGGCGCGATGAACCTGTTCGACGTGCCCCTCCACGCCCATCTGCGGGACGCCAGCGCGTCCGGCGGAACCTACGATATGGCGCATCTGTTCGACGGCACCCTTGTGGGCACCAGACCCCATCAGGCCGTCACCTTCGTGGACAACCACGATACCCAGCCCGGCCAGTCCCTGGAGAGCTGGGTCAACGGCTGGTTCAAGGCCACGGCCTACGGGCTGATCCTGCTGCGCTCCTTCGGGTATCCCTGCGTGTTCTGGGGGGATCTGTACGGCATTCCCTCCCGGGGGATCGGCGCGGTGACGGAGCTGCCGCAGCTTCTGCGCCTGCGCCGCCTGAACGCCCACGGCCCCGAGCACGATTACTTCGACCATCACAGCGTCATCGGCTTCACCCGGGAGGGCACGAGCGGGGAGCCCGGCAGCGGTCTGGCCTTCCTCTGCACGGACAGCGCGGAGGGCTTCAAGCGCATGTATGTGGGCAAGGGCTTTGCCGGGCGAACCTTCCGCTGCGTGCTGGGGGATGAGCCGGACGTGCGCATCGATCAGGAGGGCTGCGCCACCTTCCGGGTGAAGGAGGGCCGCTGCAGCGTGTACGTGCCGCTCATGACCCCTGCAGAGCGCCTGCGCCGCGCCCGGATGGAAGCCGCCCGTCTCCTGGCCGACGCCCGGCGGGAAGCCATGTGGCTCGCCTCCCTGGCCAGGCCGGGAAAGAAGCGCAACGGGTGACCTTCGCTTTCCAATGTTCCGCCCGGATGCCATGGGAAAGGCCCGTGGCTTCCATCGTACAGGCAGTATACCCTCACCCGGTCAGGGAATATGCTGTCGCTGTACCGCTGCTCAGGCCGCGGCAGGGATGTTCTGCAGATCATTCCCCTTCAGGTCGCCTCCGGCTGCAATGATGGGGGAACCTTCACCAGGCAGGGCGTCAAGGCCCGTCAGGACCGTGCCGGCGAAATGAATCGGGCAGCCATGGACGATCTGACGGACGGGCTGATCCGCGGAGGAAGCAGCCGCGCCATCGCCCGGGCGAAGCTCCGCTGTGCCTGTCCCCGCTGCTCCGGCAGGGAGCCCGGGCAGGATGAACGTCAGCCTGCTGACCCATGTGCTCATGATCACAGGCATCGCCGGGGCATTCATCTTCTGCTTCTCCGGCATGACCGCCGCCCTGCCGCTGATTTTTGCCGCCCTCATCGCTGCAGCCGCGCTGATCGCAAGGGTATCGCCGTACCTCCTGCGCATGAAGCAGTTAAGCCGCCTGATGCAGACAGCGCCCCCGCCCTTCGACATGACCCTGGAGGGCCTGGCTGAGCAGGCGTCCCGGCACAGCTGCTATGCCGGCCCTGACCTGACCGCCATGGCTGACAGCCTGTTGCAGAACCCCTGATTTCATTCATGAAAGAAGCCTCCCCGGTGCATCGCGCGCATCGGGGAGGCTTTTTCGCGGGGCAGGGGAGCGGGATTGCTCCGCCGGCATCCCCCGGGAAGCACAATGCCCCCGGATCATCCGCTGATCCGGGGGCTTTTCAAGGGCGATCAGTAGTTGTTGTTGACGTAGTTGCTGTTGGGGGTGAAGGTGCTGTTCCCGTTGACGGTGCCCAGATGCAAGCCGTTGCTGGAGTACACCTCGCCGCAGTAGATGTAGGCGCTCTGTCCGTTGGCCAGGGTGACGCTGGTGGGCTCCACCAGCTTCCACACGAAGCCCAGGAAGAACAGGCAGATCTTCGCCGCGACGCCGAAGCCCGTGATCAGCATGCTGATCAGGAGCTTCCCGCGGAGGAACTCGGGGCATTTCATCCTGGCGCCCAGGAACATGAACACGCCGATGGCCAGACACACCGCCGCGCCCAGCAGCGCAAGCAGCAGTCCGCCGACGCCGGCAGACTCGCCGGTATCCACGAACATGGACGCGATCCCGCCGCCCAGCAAGCACACGCTGCCCAGCAGGAAGGTGGTGGTCAGGTAGCCGTAGAGCCGGCCGTATACGCCGAAGGTCTTGTACAGGCCGGTAACCGAGCTTTCCTTGACGAAGCAGACAATGATCAGCACCAGGGGAATCAGCGCGAGAACAAGAGCCATGATGCACCCTTCCTTCTACTTTATTTCCCTGCACAGATCGTCAGTCGCCCGCGCGACCCATGCCCGGAAATTATACACTGAAATTCCATTTTCTTCAAGACTCTGTGCTGATGATATTGTCGGATCGCCGGGCATTCCGGCATGTTTCAGAGGGCCGCCGCAAGGGCGTCGCCGCATTTTCCCGGGCCGGATGCCCCGCTCAGCCCATGGGCGCGGAGGCTTCCCCGACCTTCTCCTTCAGGAGCGCGTAGTGGACGGCCTCCTCCCGGGCGATGGACAGGAAGGCTTCCCGGACGCTCCCGCTCTGACACTTGTCGGCGTAATCGACAAATCTGGTCATCGCGTCGTACTCGCTTTCCGCGGCGAAGCGGTACAGGCCCTCCAGCGTGTCCAGCCCTTTGGCGCGCTCCATCTCCATCACCCCGCCGGGGAAGAGCAGCTCCGCGCTGATGGCCTGGATCAGCAGCCGGTCCTCCTGCACGGGCAGGGCGGGACAGGCCTTCTTCATGGCGTTGAAGCGGCACAGATGCTGCTGCTCCTCCTTCAGGATCTCCCGGATGCCCCGGATCACCTCCGGATCCTCAGTCAGCGTCAGCGCCCGCTCGTAGATGCGGATGGCCCGCTTTTCCATTTCCACAGCCATGGACAGCGCCTGCTGTTCATTGCGCACGACCATCGGATGCCTCCTTCGGCTGTGATTGCACAGCCTGTTCACAACTTATCCCCATTTCATCCACAGAAAATGCCGACTTATCCACAGCACAGGCAGTTCATGTGGATTGCATGGATACTGCACATGCAGTTTATCCACATAATTCACAGGTTTTCCACAGGGGCTGGTGATTGTTCCGCAGGGGGGTATGCAGGCCGCAAAGCCTTACGGCGCAAGGGTTTGCGGGATTTCTCCAGGGAAGGGGCCCCCGGTGCAAAAAGGACTCCTCCCGGCTTGGAAGGAGTCCCATCCTGTGGATAACTCAGGCCTTCTCGGCGAAGTAGGCGTTCAGCCGGCTGACCAGCTCCGTCACGTCGGAGCCGTGGGCGGCGCAGGCGTCCTCCAGGGACTCGGCGGTGGCGTGGGGGCAGCCCAGGCAATGCATGCCGAACTCCATCATGATCCGGGCGGTACCCATATCCAGGCGGAGCACCTCGCCAATGGACATCGACTTGTCAATCGTCATGTTGCACGATCCTTTCTCTGCATCAGGAATTGTTCCAACTTTGATCATACGATATCCTTGCCGGGTTGTCAAGGGATGATCCCCTGCCGCCGAAAAAAAACCTGCCCGCCCCGTTCCCCCGGCAAAAAAGCCGCCCGCGGAGCGCATTTCCGCAGGCGGCCTGAAGGGTTATTCATCCATTTTCACGGGCAGATCGGTCTCCGCGAAGGGATCGGAGGTATCGTAGGGCTCCAGGGCCGAGGCTGTCTGCCGGGGGGCCTCCTCCGCGGAACGCATGGCGGGCGCGGGCTCCGGAATGCTCAGCAGATGCACCGTCATGTAGCCCTCGTCGTCCATTTCCACGCGGATCTGCTCGCCCGGACGGGTCATGGCCAGCACCTCGGTCTGCCGGCAGCGGCTGCGCCGGGCAAATTCCACCGCGATCTCCGCCCGGCCCCAGAAGTGCATCGGAATCAGCAGCCGCGGCTTCACCGACATGATGAAGTAGTTCGCCCCCGCGTCGAACAGCCGCCCCTGCCGCGGATCCACCGGGAAGAAGGCCACGTCGATGTCCTCCTTCATGATCGGATCCACCGCCCGCCGGAAGGCTTCCTCCGCCTCCTCGATCTCCTTCACGGTGGATTCCTCCCGCCAGTGCCAGAAGTTCAGATCCCCCGCGTGGAACAGGCGGATCCCGCACACGTCCACCAGGAAGGATACCCCCAGATCCGTCGATTCGAAGGCCTTCACCTTCACCCTGGGGGACAGGGTCAGTTCGTCCCCGGGAGCCATCCGCTTGCCCCTGGTGCCGATGGGCATGTCCATGCTCACCACGTAGGTCACCGGCACAAGCTTGCGCCACTCGAACACCTCAGGATCCATGTGATCCGGATGCTCATGGCTGATGAACACGTACACCTCCCGGTAGCGGCGGAGCGTATCCTCATTGATGCGCTTATCCGCCGGCAGCTCCCGGCGCTCCCCCAGCCAGTAGTCGAACACCAGCAGGACGTCGCCCACGGCTGCGGAGAACCCGCTGTGGTGGTAATACGTCAGATTCATGAACGTTGTCAAGGAAATGAGCACCTCCATACAAGGCTGCACAGGCCTGTTCATGATATACCGGCAGAATACGGCCCTTCTGCGGCATGGGAACCGGCACATACCGGCTCATCTATATCAAAATCGCCCGAGTGGCAGGCGATGGATTACAAGGCAGCTCATCTCCGTCATTATGCCACGGAAAACCCTTTTTGTCAAATTTTTTGGGCCAATTTCACACCACGAAACCATTTTTCGTCCAAAATTCCCGAAATTTTATGCTTTTGTACCCACTTTTCCTCCATGATTATCACAAAACCATCACCCCGCCGCGATCCCTGCCCTCCGCCTGGGGTAGGCTCACGCCCATCAGCCCCGCCAGGGTGGGGGCCACGTCCCGCATGGGCATCGGCTCCAGCGTGCAGGGACGGATGCCCTTGCCCCGCACGGCCAGCAGACAGTTTTCCGCCTCGTGCCCCGGGCCGAAGCCATGGGTGGCCTTCTCCCGCTTCGCCTGTGGAAGCCCGTCGGAGAACACCACGTCCCCTGCCGCTTCCACCGCGAAGGCTGGGCCCTCCACGCAGCCCAGCCCGTTCAGCTCCGAGCGGCTGTACACGTGGGACACCCCCAGCCCTTCGCCCCGGGCCCGCAGGAATTCTTCCGCCTTTCCGGCCTCCGGCTGCTCGCCGAACAGGTACGCGCTCATTCCGTTGGACTGCACCCGCACGCTGCCCGCCAGTCCCGCTTCCGCCAGTGCGTCTCCCAGACATACCGTCCGCGATACGTCCGCCTGGCCGTGGTCGCTGACCAGTACCAGCAGCGCGTCCTCCATGCCGGGAGTCTCCTGCATGGCCTGCCAGACCCGCTGCACCCGCCTTTCGTTGCGGGCCATGGCCTGCCGGGCCTCCGGGCTGTTCACCCCGTGATGATGCCGCATCTCGTCCAGATCCACCAGATGCACCAGCGTCAGCTCCGGCTTCTGATGCCGGATCAGATCCTCCGCCAGCGTCACCGCGTAGTCCGACAGATCCGGCTCGTGGATGCTTTTCCGCTTGCGGCCGTGCTTCAGCTCCATCCGCAGAACCCAGCCCGGCGTGCCGTAGGACAGCATCTTCAGCACCTGATTTTCCCCCGGCAGGGCCAGCACCTCCGGGAATCCCCACCGGACCGCCGGATGCTTCCCCGTCACCGGCCACAGGATCGACGCGCATCGGCCACCCTCGCGCTTCACCGCGCCCAGCAGACTTTCCCGGCGCACGTCCTTCGCGTCCCAGTACCAGGCCCGCATGACCGCCTCCGTATCCGGCTGAAAGGGCTGATTCTGCCCGATGCCGTGACCCGCCGGATCACAGCCGGTGATCAGCGTGGTATGGGCCGGGTAGGTCAGGGCCGGAAAAACGGTTCTGACGCGGGTGCATACGGCGGCCTCCTTCAGCCACCGGGTCAGAAAAGCATCCCCGGCATAGCACCCCAGATCCCTGTCGAACATCGCGTCCAGCGACAGCACAACCATCCTGCGCATAGCGTTTCCTCCGGAAAAAGAATAGAGAAGCCCCGTCTCCTGCACCGTCGCAGGGGCTGTGCCGGCCTGCAACGGCGGGTTTGACAATGCTTCTCTATCGTAAACATGGATGGGTCTCATCCATGACTCCGCTATTTTATACCATTCTGCATAATTTGTCAAATCTTATGGATGTATTTTTTTCGTTTCTCGTATCCTGCCTGATATTTGCCGCCCAGGGCGCGAACCTGCTCCCTGGCGCGATTCACGTCGGCGTAGTTTCTCTCCACGCTGTGGCTGTCCGAGCCGAAGGTGAAGCATTCGCCGCCCAGATCGATATACCGCTTTACGATGCTGGGGTGCGGAATGAAATTCCCCAGCTTCCCATAGCCTGAGGTATTGATCTCCAGGCACTTGTCCAGGCGGATGATATGCCGGAGGATTGCGTCAAAGGCGTCGGGGGCGTCCTCGTAGCGCAGGGGCCTTTCCTCCCCGGTGTAGGCGGAATACTTCGCCACATAGCCGATATGGGCCACGCTGTCGAAGTCCTCCCAGGCGAGGATCGATTCGGCCTTGGCCTCGGCATACTCCCGGTAGGCCTGGGCGCGGGATTTTCCGGCGAAGTATTTATCCACGGCATAGCAGTCCACGCCGTTCACCAGATGCAGGCTCAGCAGGCGGAAGTCCAGTGGCAGCTGATCCAGGTCGGCCATGATCCGATCCCGCAGGGGGGCGTTGTCGCCGATTTCCACCCCCGCGCGGATGGTCAGCATGGGATACTGACGCCGCATGGCCTCGATCTCCTGAAACCACACGTCCCAGATGGGCGGCACATCCACGCCGTCATCGGGGTGACCGGGCTCGATATGCTCCGTCAGGCAGATTTCCTGCACGCCTCTACTGACCATATCGGCACACAGCTCCTCCATGGACTGCTCCCCGTCGAAGGAATGCAGCGTGTGCAGATGGTAGTCCATTCGCCTTTGTTCCACGTGAAACATCTCCTACAGTCGTCGTTCGACAGGATAGGCCTTCCCCTTGTTCAGCGCGTAGAGCCACATTTCGCTGACCTTCCGCCCCGTGATGGCCTCCAGCGCCCGGGCGTACCAGTTCAGCTGCATGGTGTACCGCTCCACGAAGGCCTCCTCGTCAAGGATCCTGTCCGTCTTGTAATCCGCCAGCACCCAGCAGCCGTCCTCCTCGAAGGCGCAGTCGATCACGCCCTGCAGCAGGGTGCCCTCATCGTCCATCAGATAGTTGAAGCTCCACTCGCCACGAACCTCCCGGCTGCGCAGCACCCGCTGACCCAGGTCGCTCCGGAAGAAGCCCGCGATGCTCCCCGCGTCCAGCAGACAGCTCTCCTCGATGGTGAAGCACCCCCGGCGGATCATGTCCTCCAGCTGCGCCCGGATGGCGGCCTCCGGATCGGAAGCCTGGCGCAGATCGTCCAGGTCGATCAGCGACAGCGCGCGGTGAATCAGCGTGCCGCGCTCCGCGCCGGTGATCCGCTTCTCCTGCATGAACGCCGGCTTCTGCGGCAGCTCGCTGAGCCGCAGGGGCATGACGATGGTTTCCGGCTGACGCTTGCTTTCGCTGTCCTCGTCATCGTCGGTGAGGGGCATGGGATCCTTCAGCACGTCCTTGCGAGCCAGGCTCGTGACGGAGGTTTTCAGCGGCACAGCGGCGCGCTCCCTGTACATGTCCCGCCAAAGAATCCCCAACTTATCCCCAGCTTCGCCGGAAAGCGTTGTATTCAGCCATTCCTCCAGGCTGTGGATAACTTTGTTTTTGTCCACAGCCTGTGGATGAAGATCCCCCCAAACCCTTATTTTACAAGGGTTTGCGGCCTGTGGAAAGCCTGTGGACAACGGTGGATTGTCCTTTGTTGAAATCGTCTGCATCACCCAGTCCATCATGCTCTCTGCGGCGAGGATCCGGTAGTCGCTGTCGGGCATGTCCCACAGAACCTTGCCCTCCTCCGGCGCGCAGCCGATGAGGATCAGCTGCTCCCGCGCCCTTGTCATGGCCACGTAGAGCAGCCGGGCCTTCTCGGCCTTTTCGTCCAGCAGCCGCTGAATCTCGAAGGCCTGATCCGCCATGGTGTCCCGGCGGATGTTCAGGCTGCGGTTCACATAGGGCAGGCAGACCCCCAGGCGGCTGTGCATCAGCAGACCGCCGCGGCGGGGCAGATGCATCTTCGTGCTCAATCGTGCGCAGAACACCACCGGGAACTCCAGGCCCTTGCTCTTGTGGATGGTCATGATACGGACGAGGTTCTCATTTTCGCCCAGCATTTTCGCGGAGCGTTCGTCGCCGCTGGCCTTCTGCTCCTCCAGCTGCCGCAGGAAGCCTGACAGGGTATATCCGCCGTTCTGCTCGAACTCCGTGGCCCGCTGGCAGAGCATCCGCAGGTTGGCCTGCCGAAGCTCGCCCTCCGGCAGCGCGCCGCATGCCGCGTACAGGCCCGTCTCCCGCACCAGGTACCACAGGAAGTCCGGCAGCCGCATGACCTCCGCCATGAACCGCCATTTCGACAATGTTTCACGTGAAACACGGCATTTCTCCGACAGCGGCGCGGTTCCCTCGCAGCAGGCCTCGAAGGCCTCGTAAAAGGGCACGTCCCGTCCCGTCCGGCAAAGACGGATGTCCGCAAGGTCACTGTCCGTCATGTGGAAGGGCGTCTGCTTCAGCGTCGCCATCAGCGGCACGTCCTGCCGGGGATTGTCCAGCACCTGCAGCAGCGCCGTCATCGCGGTGATTTCCGCGAGATTGAAGTAGCTCTCCGTCCCGTCGAAGAACACCGGCACCCCCTGCTCCTCCAGCAGCTGCGCCATGGCCGATCCCACCCCCGCTACCTTCGGCAGGAGGATCACCATGTCCCGGTACTGATAGGGCCGCATGGCGCCCCCGTCGTCGAAGCGGGTGGTCAGCAGCTCGTTGATCCGGCTGACGATCACCTGCACCTCCGCGGCGATCTCCCCGGACACGCCCCCCTCCGGCTCCTTCACCAGATGGATCTCCACCGGCGGATCGTCCTCCGTGCATCGGCCGGGGATCAGCGCTTCCTCGTCGGTGTAGTCCAGCTCGGTGACGCTGCGTCGCATCAGCTGCCGGAACACCAGGTTCGTGCCCTCCAGCACGGCGGTGCGGCTGCGGAAGTTCTTCTGCAGGAAGATCCGCCGCTCGGGAGCATCGGGGTCATCGGAGTAGGTGAGCATCCGGTTGAGGAACAGCGTGGGCTCGGCCCGGCGGAAGCGGTAGATGCTCTGCTTCACGTCCCCCACCATGAACATGCAGCTGTTCTCCCCGTGGATGGCCTGCAGGATCGCGTCCTGCACCGCCGACACGTCCTGACACTCGTCCACAAAGATGTGGTCGTATTCCTCCTGCAGCGCCCGCCGGTATTCCGGCTGACTGAGCACGTCCATGGTCATCTGCTCCAGGTCCGAGAAGTCCAGATAGCTCATAGCCTGCTTGCTCTCGCTGAAGCGCAGATGCACCCGCTTCATCAGCACCGACAGCCCCCGCAGGTGCCGCTGGATCATGGCAAACTCCTGATCCCAGCGTTCCTCATCAATAGACAGGTTTTTGAATCCATCATTGACGATGCTCTTGATCCTGTTCCGCAGATCGGTGAACTGCTTCTGCCACTGCTTCTGCTCGTCGGAAAGCCCCCGGCAGGCCGCGGCTCTCTTCAGCCTGAAGGAAGCCATGGCGCTGCGCAGCTCAAAGGCGTTGTCCTGATCGACCGCCATCAACTCCTGGCAGTCCTGCACGTCCTGCTCCCAGGTCGCGCGCAGCTGCTCCACGGCGTTGGGCAGATCGAACATGCGCTCCTGGCTGTCCCGCAGCACCTGCAGTCCCTGCAGCTGCCGTCCGGTCTGCTGCACCAGCACCTGATACCAGGGGTGATGCTCCCAGTCCTCCGCGCGAATGCTGCTGATCTGCTGATCCAGCCAGTCGAAGGGCTGCGGCAGCGACATGAGGAACGTGTACAGCTGCCCGGTCATGTCGCGGATGTCCCGCTGGCTGAAGGCTGCGGCAAAGGCCTGAAAGTCCTCCTCCGAGGGATCCTCCAGCAGCTCGTTCATGGCGTCCCTGAAGGCCTGCTCGAAGAGGACGTCGGTCTGGCGGGTTTCGGCCACCCGGCTGAGGGGATCGATGCCCACGGCCTCGAAGTTGTTCCGCAGCACCTTCTGACAGAAGGCGTGGATGGTGGAGATTTCCGTACACTCCAGATCATCCAGCGCCTGGCTCATGACGTCGGGGTCGTTGTGCAGCTCCTTGAGCAGCCGCTGGTTGAGCCGCTGGCGCATTTCCGCCGCCGCGGCTCTGGTGAAGGTGACGATGAGCATGCGGTTGAGCCTTGCGCCCTCCTTGAGCAGGGTGACGATGCGCTCCACCAGCACGGCGGTCTTGCCGGAGCCCGCGGCGGCGCTGACCAGGATCGTGTGATTCCTGGCCTGAATGGCCTGCAGCTGTTCCTTCGTCCAACGGGTTGCCACGGCGACCCCTCCTTCCATGGTCATTGTATCACAGATCAGCCCCCGGGAAAAGTGTTTCACGTGAAACATCCGGGTGCTTCGGGTGTGTCTGTGCTATGCTTATGATATGATTATGTTATGCACGCTGTATATCCTTGATTTGCAAGGGATGCAGCCTCCCTCGCCCCGCGAAACCGGAAATTTTCCGGCTTTTCGACCGGATCCCCGTCCGCGGAAGCGAGTTGCCCCTGTTTTCTCCGGCAGCAAAAAACGGCGCAATGTCCGTCCGTTCGACAGAACACTGCGCCGTCAGGTGAAGTCCGGCTCCTCGGGCTCGGAACGCGGCGGCACCGGCTGTCCGCTGCTGGTCTCCGCGATGGCGGCCAATCCGCCGTCCGCTGCGCTGACCCGGTAGCTGCGCCGGTCGTGACAGCCGTCCAGATCGCTCTCGTCCGTGCAGGTCACGAAGGTCTGCACCCCGCTGATCTCTGCAAGCAGCCGCGTGCGGCGGGTCATGTCCAGCTCGCTCATCACGTCGTCCAGAAGGAGAACAGGTGTTTCCCCTGTGGCCTGCCGGAAGACCTCCAGCTGCGCCAGCTTCATGGACAGGGCCGCCGTGCGGATCTGCCCCTGGGAGGCGAACAGCTTCATCTCCCGGCCGGAGAGCGTCAGCCCGATATCCTCCCGGTGGACGCCGAACCCCGTGCCCCCGCGGAAGGCGTCCTCCCGCCGGCTCTGCTTGAGCGCCCGGAGCACCGTGCCCGGAATGTCCGTCTGCTCCTGGGTGCAGCACTGGTACTGCATGCCGAAGGGCTCCCCGGGCCGGTCGCTGATGGAGGCGTACTTTTCCGCCGCCACCCCCGCCACCTGGCCGAGCACCTTCCGCCGCAGCGGGATGAGCACCTGACAGGGCGCGGCCATGGCGTCCTCGAAGGCGTCCAGCATGGCGGATTCGCTCCTGCCGTTCTTCTTCATGTCGCGGAGGATGGCGTTGCGCTGCTCGAGGGCCTTTGTGTACTGCTGAAGCGCCACGAAGTAGGCCGTGGACAGCTGGCTGAGCATCATGTCCAGATACCGCCGGCGAAGGGCGGGGCCCTCCTTGATGAGCATCAGATCCTCCGGGGAAAAGATGACGCACTGGAGCCTGCCCATCATGTCCGACAGGCGGGCGGCCCGCTTGCGGTCGAGAAAGACCTGCTTCTTGCGGGTTTCGCCGGGGGTGAGCTTCACGGCGATGTCGCAGCGGCCGGACGCCTTGCGCACCGTCACCCCTGCCGCGCCCATGGCCGCGCCCTTGCGCACCACCTCCCGATCCTGGCTGGTGCGATGGCTTCTGCCCAGGGCGCAATAATGAACGGCTTCCAGCAGGTTGGTCTTGCCGGAGCCGTTCTGGCCGAAGAGCAGGTTCACCCCTGGATGCGGATGAAGGGTCAGCTCTCCGTAATTGCGGAAATCCCGCAGCTTGATTTCTTCGATCAGCATAATCGTCCGTCAGGAGAACACGCGCACCGGCAGGATCAGGTACAGGTAGCCCTCGCCGTCCATGGGGCTGACCACGCAGGGGCTGACGTTGCTGTTGAACTTCATGCACAGCTCCTCGTCGCTGATGTTGCGGATCACGTCGGTGATGTACTTGGCGTTGAAGGCGATCTCGATGGGATCGCCGGAAAGGGTGGCGTCCATTTCCTCCAGCACGTCGCCCAGCTCGGCGTTGGAGGTGATGGTCAGGCTGCCCTCCTGGAAGCGCATGCGGATCAGGTTGTTCTTGCCCTCCCGGGCCATGAGGCTGGCGCGGTCGATGGCGTTCTGCACCTGAATGCGGTCGGCCCTGGCCTGGGTCTTGAAGGCGGGGGGCAGAATCTTCCGGTAGTCGATGTATTCCCCGGCCAGCAGCACCGTGGACAGCCGCGTATTGCCGAAGGTGGCCTGCATGCGGGTCTTGCCGATGTAGAGGGTGCAGAAGTCCTCCTCCTCCAGGAGGATCTTGCTCAGCTCGCCCAGGACGCGCCCGGGAATGACGGCCTTGAGCACCTCCTGCCCGGCGGGCAGCTCGAAGGGCTGGAAGACCTTCTGCATGGCCAGGCGGAAGCCGTCCAGGGCCACCAGACGGGCCTCGTCCTGCCGCACCTCCAGCAGGCACCCGGTGAGAATCTGCCGGCTCTCGTCCGTGGCGATGGCAAACACCACCCGGGCGATCATTTCCTTCAGGCGGTTCTGCGGGATTTTGATGGTGACGCCGCTTTCCACCTCGGCCATCTCCGGATACTCCATGGGATTCATGCCCGCCAGGTTGCTCTTGGAGGACATGCACCGGATGGACGCGGAATGGTTCTCATTGACACGGATGGTCACGCTGCCCCCGGGGAGCTTGCGCACCAGCTCGGTCAGGAGCTTGCCGGGAAGCACCACCCGCCCGGGCTCCCGCACGTCGGCGGTAAGGGCGCTCTCGATGGTCAGGCTGCCGTCGGAGCAGGTCAGGTTGATCCCCTCGTCGGAGGCTTCCACCAGCACGCCCTCCAGAATCTGCTTGGCGGGTCTTGCTGCCAGCGCCCGCGTGACGGTGTTCAGCCCGTCCAGAAGATCCTGGGCGTTCATCGTAAATTGCATGGGATCATCCTCTCTGTCAGTCAGGTAGGTATAGTATATAGTAATCCGTAGTCGTAGTAGGGGGTGTGAATATTGTGGAAAAGTGTCGCAGGCCCAGATGCCGCAAGGCTTTGAGGGCTCTGCCAAAAGTGGACGGAGGGTGAAATAAGCGGGATAAACGGTGGATAATTCCCGCTTCTCACATTATATTCCATGTGACGCGGGAACATTCCTGCCTGCGGAGGGAGAATCGGATGCATATTTCCGGCGCGTATGCGCAGCTTCTTCCGCCATCGCACAGGGTGTGCACAGCGGGCGCACAGGCTTTTCCACACGGTCAACAGGCTGTGGACAACCTCCTGTGGATAACCGGAAAGCCCGGTGTCCCATGGCCTTGCGGGCTGTCAGGGGAAGAGGCTGTCCACCGGCAATCCACATGGGCGGCGGTTTCGGATGCTTATCCTTTGATGATGAATAAGCCTGCATAATCCGCGGAAAGGCGCGCTTATTCCTTATAATCCTGCAGGCTCACCGAGACCATCCGGCTGACGCCCTGCTCCTCCATGGCCACGCCGAAGAGGGAGTTGCACCGCTCCATGGTGCCCTTGCGGTGGGTGATGACGATGAACTGCGTGCTTTGACTGTACTCCTTGAGGTAGTCGGCGTAGTAGCCGATGTTGGCGTCGTCCAGGGCGGCCTCGATCTCGTCCAGGATGCAGAAGGGCGTGGGCTTCAGCTTCAGCATGGCGAAGAGAATGGCGATGGCCGTCAGCGCCCGCTCGCCGCCGGATAGCAGCGACAGCAGCTGCAGCTTCTTTCCCGGGGGCTGGGCGTTGACCTCGATGCCGCAGTTCAGCGGATCCTCCGGGTCCATCAGCTTCAGCTCCGCGTGACCCCCGCCGAACAGGCGCGTGAAGGTCTCCGAGAAGTACCCCTGCATCTTCGTGAAGTTCTCCACGAAGGTCACCCGCATCTGCTCCAGCAGCCGCTCGATCAGCTCCCGCAGATCCTTTTCGGCCTGCCGCAGATCCTCCTGCTGACGGGTCAGGTCGTCGAAGCGTTCCTTCGTGGCGGCGTATTCCTCCACGGCGTTCACGTTCACGCTGCCCAGCGCGCGGATCTGGCTCATCAGCTGCGCGGCCCGCCGGTCGGCGTCCACCGCGTCGAAGCCCTCCGTCTGCCGGAATTCCTCCGCGCCCGCGTAGGTCACCTCGTAGGTGTCCCAGATGCGGTTCTGCAGCGTCCGCAGATCGCCGTCCACCTTGGCCCTGACCATTTCCGTCCGGTGCACCCGGTCGGTGTCGCGGCTCAGGGACTGATGCAGGTTCTCCATGTCGGTGAGCACGTCCTTCAGGCGCGTTTGGGCGTCGGTGCGGCGGCTCTCCAGGGAGGCTGTCACCTGCTCCTGCCGCTTCTGCTCCAGAAGCCGCGTCTCCCGCAGCGCCGTCACATGGGCGATCTCCTGCGCGTCCTGCGCGTCCTGCCCGTCCATCTCGCTGAGCTGACCGGCGCGCCGCTCCGTCTCCCGCAGCAGCTGGTTCCTGTCCTGCTGATACCGGTCGTGATCACGATGCATCACGTCCAGCTGATGCCGCAGGTCCGACAGCTGCAGCGTGCGGGTCATCACCCGGTCGGAGGCCTCGGCGGCCCGGCTCCGGGCGGCTTGCAGCGCCTCCTGCAGGGCGGCGGTTTTTTCCTCCATGGCCGACTGATCCAGCTGCGCGTCGCCGCTGAGCTGGCTGATCTCCGTCAGCTGCGCGTCCAGCTGGGCCATGGCTTCCTCCAGCTGCACCCGGGCCTGGGCGGTCTGCTCCATGCGCTCCCGGTGGGCGGCCAGATCCGCCTGGGCGCCTTCATGCCGGGCGGTTTCCCGGGCCACGGCAATCTCCTGCTGGTGCAGTTCGTTCAGCGCGTCGCCGCACTGCTGCTTCAGGCTGTTCTTCTTCGCCTGACCCTCCGCGAGCTGCTGCCGGAAGGCGTCCAGGCGGATTTTCCCCGTCCGCAGGGATTCGGTCAGCTCCTTCAGCTCCCGCTCCCGGCCCAGCAGGCCCACCGCCCGCGACGCCGAGGAGCCGCCCGTCATCGAGCCGCCGGAGTGCATCACGTCGCCCTCCAGCGTCACCAGGCGGAAGGCGTGATTCCCCGCCCGCATGATGGGAATGCCCACGTCCAGATTTTCCGCGATGACCGTGCGGCCCAGCAGATTCTCCACGATGCCCCGGTATTCCGGTGCGCACTCGATCAGATCCGACGCCACGCCGATGCACCCCGGCAGCGTCAGCGCCTGCCGCTCACAGTCGTTCAGCAGCTTGCTGCGCACGGTGGTCATGGGCAGGAACGTCGCCCGGCCCAGACGGTTCTGGCGCAGGTACTGGATCAGCTCCTTGGCGGTGTGCTCGTCGTCGGTGACGATGTTCTGCTGCGCCGCGCCCAGGGCCATGTCGATGGCGGTTTCGTATTCCCGCGGCACGGAGATCAGCCGCGCCAGCACCCCACGCACGGACTTCATGCCCCGATCCCTTGCGAACTGCACCGCCTTGCGGACGGCGTTGTTGTAGCCCTCCATGTCCCGGGTCATCTCGATGAGGAGCTTCTGCCGGCTCTGCGCCGCCTGCAGCTCCGCGGAGAGGGCCTCGGCCTCCGTGCGGATGGCCATCAGCGCGGCGTCCTGACGGTTCAGCTCCTCGGTCCTGTCCCGGTACCTGTCGGACAGATCCGCCTGACGCTGCGTTTCCTCCGCGAGCCTTCCGGCGGCTTCCCGGACGGCTTCCTCCAGCCGGGACGCCGTCTCCTGCATCTTCTCCCCGGACGCCGACAGATCCGCCAGCCGCTCCTCCATCTGCCCGCGCATGGTCTTCAGCCGGGTCTGATCGTTGCGCACGGCGGACAGGCGGTTCATGGCGGTCATGATGGCGGCCTTGTGGGCCTCGAGCGCCTCGTCGGCCTCGGTCTCCCGGGCAGAGGCTTCCTCCGCGTCCCGGCGAGCCTGGTTCAGCGCCTGCTGCGCCGCGTCCAGCAGCTCCTCCTGGGAGTCGCGCTCGCTCTGCGCACGCTCGAACAGCGCGTCCAGCTCCTCCAGGCGGCGGGCGGCTTCCTGCTGCTCCTCCTGAATGCGCGCGCGGTTCTCCTGCCGGGCGTCCCGCCGGCTCTGCAGCGCGGAAAGGGTGTTGGCCGCCTCGTGAACAGCCTCCGCGCAGGCCATCAGACCGTTGCGCGCGCCGGTGATCTTCTCCTCCAGCTGCGCGATGTCCGCCTGCTGATCATCCCGCTGCCGGGTCTTGTCCTGCAGGGCGGCCTGCGTGGCGTCCAGCACCGCGCGCAGGTTCATCAGCTCCGTGTCCAGCTCCGCCAGACGCTCCTTGGCCTTGTCGGAGCGTACGAGGAACAGGTTCAGATCCAGTACCTTCAGCTCCGCCGACAGCTCGATGTACACCCGCGCGTTTTTCGCCTGCTCCTCCAGCGGACGCAGCTGCCGGGTCAGTTCCTCCAGAATATCGTCAATGCGGGCGGCGTTTTCCAGCGTCCGCTCCAGCTTCTTGTCCGCCTCTTCCTTCCGGGCCTTGAACTTGACAATGCCGGCGGCCTCCTCAAAGACCTGGCGGCGATCCTCGCTGCGGCGGGAGAGAATCTCGTCAATGCGGCCCTGGCCGATGATGGAGTAGCCTTCCTTGCCGATGCCCGTGTCGCGGAACAGGTCGATGATGTCCTTCAGCCGGCACGCGGCGCGGTTGAGATAGTATTCGCTCTCGCCGTTGCGGTAAACCCGGCGCGTCACCATGATCTCGGCGAAATCCATCGGCAGAGAGCGATCCTCGTTGTCAAATACGAGGCTCACCTCGCAGTAGGAAAGCGGCTTGCGCTTCTGCGTGCCGTTGAATATCACGTCGGACATGCTGGAGCCCCGCAGCGTCTTCGCGGATTGCTCGCCCAGCACCCACCGTACCGCATCGCCTATGTTGCTCTTGCCCGAGCCGTTCGGCCCGACAATGCCCGTGATGCCCTCGCCAAAAACGATCTCCGTCCTCTGCGCAAAGGACTTGAAGCCGTACAGTTCCAGTTTCTTGAGCCGCATGGGGTTCCCCCTTCAGTAAGGCCGCGCTCAACGCAGCCGTACTGTTCATTATATCATAGGTAGAATAAATAGTCCAGCGGGGATGGGCAGGGGCGCTGCCCCTGCACCCCGCCAGAGGGGGTTTCACCCCTTTTCGCGCGATTGAGTTGCGCACCTTCGGTCACGCTGAACACGCGTGCGAGTGTCGTGCGGTTGCGCGGTGCACGGCGCGCGACAGGCGCGCCGCGCTTACGGGGGTCACGGCGCACAAAGGGTGCGCCGCGACGCGGTCGTGGAGGCCCCAAGG
>JBJEYH010000209.1:0-4083 GCA_051886675.1 Aristaeellaceae bacterium | reverse complement strand
GGATGTCGTCCTCGGTCAGGTAGGGCTGCAGGGTGGAATGATCCAGCATCTTGGCGATATCATGAGGGGTCAGGGCCATGGGAATTCCTCCTTCACTATACGGATCCGGCCGGAGCCGGAGCGATTTGCACCGATGGTATTATCATTCGCCCTTTTCCCGGAAAAACCCTCCTGCCGGCAGGGATTTCCCGCCGCGGCAAAAGTTGACAGATCAACAAAACCGTGGTATGCTGTCAAGGTTAACCAGATGAATCATGCCGGGCGATCCGGCTGCATGATGTGTGAAAAGGAGGCTCAAGGATGAAGCTGCTCAGGACGATGTACTGCCGGGTGTTTCAGGGATGCTTCCGCCTGGCGCTGCCGCTGCTGCCCTATCGGGAGCCAAAGCCCCTGGGCGCCATGGAGGACGTGATTCCCGTTCTGCGGGAGAAGCGGATCACCGCGGCGCTGCTGGTGGCGGATCAGGGGGTGCGCCGCCTGGGGCTGACGGCGGGGCTGGAGCGTGCGCTGCAGGAGGCGTCCATTGCCTGCACGGTGTATGAGCAGGCAACCCCGAATCCCACCATCCATCAGGTGGAGGAGGCCCGGCAGAAGTATATCGACGGGGGATGTCAGGCGATCATCGCCGTGGGCGGAGGCTCCGCCATGGACTGCGCCAAGGGAGTGGGCGCGCGCATTGCCCGGCCCCGCAAGCCGCTGCAGAAAATGCGCGGCCTGCTCAAGGTGCTGAAGGCCACGCCCCTGCTCATCGCCGTGCCCACCACCGCCGGCACCGGCAGCGAGGCCACCCTGGCCGCCGTCATCACCGACAGCGACACCCATCACAAGTATCCCGTCAACGACTTTGTGCTGATCCCCTCCTATGCGGTGCTGGATCCGCAGCTGACATTGGGCCTGCCGCCCGCGGTCACCGCCGCCACCGGCATGGATGCCCTGACCCACGCGGTGGAGGCGTACATCGGCCACACCACCAACCGGCTGACCCGCGCCATGTCCGAGGAGGCGGTGACGCTGATTGTGCGCTACCTGCGCCGGGCGGTGGAGGACGGCAGCGATCTGGAGGCCCGGCAGGGGATGCTCCGGGCGGCGTACTGCGCGGGGGTGTCCTTCACCCGCTCCTACGTGGGGTATGTGCATGCGCTGGCCCACGCCCTGGGCGGACAGTACGGCATCGCCCACGGGCTGGCCAACGCGGTGATTCTCCCGGTGATGCTGGAATGCTACGGCGACAGCTGCCACGCGGCGCTTGCGCGTTTGGCCCGTGTGGCGGGCCTTGCGGAGGGCAGCGTGGATGACAGCGCCGCCGCCGGCATGCTCCTGGACTGGATCCAGGAGAGCAACCGCATCTTCGGCATGCCGCGAACCTTCCCGGAGATCCGGCGGGCGGACGTCCCCACCCTGGCGCTTCATGCGGATCAGGAGGCCAATCCCCTGTACCCGGTGCCGGTGCTGATGGACCGCTTCGAGCTGGAGCAGGTGCTGCTTCTGCTGGGCGAGTTCCCCGCGCCGGAAAGGGACGCGGAGACGCTGGTATCCCGGCAGCGGGCGTACTTCGGGACGGGCGCGACGCTGCCCTTCAGGGCCCGGCGGGACGCGCTGATCCGGCTTGAGCGGACGATCCTGGAGCGGGAGGGCGAGATCAACGCGGCCCTCGATCAGGATCTGGGCAAGTCGCCCTCGGAGAGCTACATGTGCGAGGTGGGCATGACGCTGTCGGAGCTGCGCCACATGCGGCGGCATCTGCGGTGGTACATGGCGCGGCACCGGGCCTGGACGCCCCTGGCGCAGTTCCCCTCGGACAGCTTCACCGTGAAGAACCCCTACGGCGTGACGCTGATCATGTCCCCGTGGAACTACCCCTTCCTGCTGACCATGGAGCCGGTGATCGGCGCGGTGGCGGCGGGCAACTGCTGCGTGGTGAAGCCCTCGGCCTATTCCCCGGCCACCTCGGCGATCATGCGGGAGATTCTCGCCGAGTGCTTCCCGCCCGAGCAGGTGGCGGTGGTGGAGGGCGGCCGGGCGGAGAATCAGGCCCTGCTGGATCAGACCTTCGACAGGATCTTCTTCACCGGCGGGGTGAAGGTGGGGCAGGAGGTGCTGCGCAAGGCGGCGGAGCATCTGACCCCCGCGACCCTCGAGCTGGGCGGCAAGAGCCCCGTGGTGGTGGACGCCACCGCCAACCTGGACGTGGCGGCGAAGCGCATCGCCTTCGGCAAG
Source organism: Aristaeellaceae bacterium (assembly GCA_051886675.1). Taxonomy (GTDB): domain Bacteria; phylum Bacillota; class Clostridia; order Christensenellales; family Aristaeellaceae; genus UBA11524. Next base: position 1,866 of record JBJEYH010000209.1, on the reverse strand, counting down.
CTCCTCAACTGCGGGCAGACCTGCGTGGCCCCGGACTACGTCCTCGTGGACAGGAGGGTCAAGGACGACCTGATCCGCGCGCTGATCCACTGCCTGGATCAGATGAACGGCGACGGCCTGGACAACGACCAGTACGTCCACATGATCACCCGGAAGCACTTCGACCGGGTCTGCGGGCTGATCGATATGGACAAGGTGATCTACGGCGGCAAGTCCGATCCGGAGACGCTGCGGATCCAGCCCACCCTCATGGATGGCGTCACCGCCGATGATCCCGTGATGCAGGAGGAAATCTTCGGCCCGGTGCTGCCCATCATCGCCTTCGACACGGTGGACGAGGCTGTGGCCTTCATCAATGCCCGGCCCCATCCCCTGGCCTGCTACCTGTTCAGCCGCGACAGGGCCGTGCAGCGGCGCTTCCTGAATGAGGTGCCCTTCGGCGGCGGGTGCATCAACGATACCATCATCCACCTGGCCACCAGCCGCATGGGCTTTGGCGGCGTGGGCGGCAGCGGCATGGGCCAGTACCATGGCCGGCGCAGCTTCGACTGCTTCAGCCACGAGAAGAGCATCGTCCACAAGGCCACCTGGCTGGATCTGCCCTTCCGCTACGCCCCCTACGCAGGGTGGAAGGATAAGCTCATCCGCATGTTCCTCAGGTGAAGGGGCGCATGACGCCCGGGGACTGTCAACAAACCTGTCGGCTTGCCTGCTGCCCCGGGCAGAGGAAGGGCGCAACCCGCAAACAGGACGGGAATTGCCCCTTCCGAGGCAGCGCGCTGACGGTCCGCTGACGCCGCAAGGCCTTGTCAATCAAGGGTTTGCGGGCTTCTGTCAGCAATGCATACACCCTCTTTTGAGAAAAGAGAGAACAGAAAGGGTATGCTGCGGAAAAAAGGTTACAGCCTCTGTTGACACTGTTTTGTTGACAGGCAGCGGCGCTCAGGGCATGGCTCCCGGGCGCCCGTTTTTGTTGTGCGGGAAGCGTCGCGGCAGGCGTCCGCGGCGAGCCGGGCGGGATGCGCGCGCATTTTCCACGACAGTTGCGCAATGGGGATAAGTATGGTATAATCAAGTGTCGTCAGGCTGATGCCCGACATGACCGGTATGGAGAAAAGAACATCGGATAGAGCAAATATCAGGCGCAGGAGGTGAGCCGGCCCCGGCCGGAAACCATGCCCAGTAAAGAACGAATGCTGATCACCGGCGGCAACGCCCTCGAAGGCGAGGTGCGGGTCAGCGGCGGCAAGAACACGGCGGTGGCGGTGATTCCCGCGACGCTGCTGTGCGACGAGCCCTGTACCGTGGAGAATCTGCCGGATATCGAGGATGTGCGCGCCCTGGTGGATATCCTGCGCTCCCTGGGCGCGAAGGTGACCTATCTGCCGGGGGAATTCATGACGGTGGATCCCCGCCCGGCGGAGGGCAAGGCCGTGGGCTACCGGCTGAGCCAGCGGCTGCGGGCCAGCTACTATCTGCTGGGGGCGCTGCTGGGGCGGTGCGGCCAGTCCGAGGTGTACTACCCCGGCGGATGCGAGATCGGCTCCCGGCCCATCGACCAGCACCTGAAGGGCTTCGCCGCCCTGGGGGTGGAGACGGAATCCGTAGGCGGGCGCATCATCGCCCGGGCCGATGAGCTCAAGGGCGGGGACGTGTTCTTCGACGTGGTGACCGTGGGCGGCACCATCAACGTGATGCTCGCCGCCGTCAAGGCCCAGGGGACCACCATCATCTACAACGCCGCCAAGGAGCCCCATATCGTCGACCTGGCCAACTTCCTCAACAGCATGGGCGCCAAGGTCAAGGGCGCCGGCACGGACGTGATCCGCATCCGGGGCCAGCAGTACCTGCACGGCACCAACTACG
>JBJEYH010000208.1:0-4088 GCA_051886675.1 Aristaeellaceae bacterium | reverse complement strand
CCAGCCAGTCCCTCAAGGGCAAGCCCGAGGAGCGGGAGCTGCTGCTGAAGTGGGCCGACGTGGTGGAGTACGAGTAAGCGCCACGGGCCGACAACCCCAGGACTGCAGCATCCGCGCTTCCCGGCACAAGGGGGCGCGGATGCTTTTTTCCGAACCTGATGGGAGAGGGGATTCTCCCGGGGCATGAAGAAACGCCGAAGCCTTGATGGGGCTTCGGCGTTTTGCGGTGGGTGTGGGATCGGGCGGGCGTGGCGGCAGGCACTCAGGGGCCAGCCAGAGGAGCGGGAGCTGCTGCTAAGGCGGGCGGCGTGGCGGTGTACGAGTCAACCACGTCTGCCCCGGACAACCCACATACCTGCCGCGTCTGCCCCTCTGTGCCAGAGGGGGCGCGGATGCTTCCTACGGGCCTGATGGGGTCAGCGATTCCCCACGGGCATGAAGAAACGCAGAAGCCTTGATGGGGCTCGGCGTTTTACGGTGGGTGTAGGATCGGGCGGGCGTGGCGGCAGGCCCTCAGGGGCACGCTCGAGAAGCGGGAGCTGCTGCTGAAGCGGGCGATGTGGCAGAGTACAAGTTAGCGTCCCGGGTCTGACAACCCACATACCCGCCGTGTCTGTCCCTCTCTTTGCCGGGGGCCGCGTACGCTTCTCCCGGGCGTGATGGAGTCAGCGATCCCCCGGCATGAAGAAGCGCCGGAGCCATGATGCGGCTTCGGCGCTTTGCTGTGGGGGTGCTGTGCGGGTTGGCGGCGGGGTGGGCGTTCCCTGGCGGGGCGCGGAACCTGCCGTTTCCGACGCGGCCGGACTTCATCGGCTGCTTGGAAATTCTGGCTTCCTCGATTCCTTTTATCTTTTTCTTTGTGTTGCGCCTGGGCTGCCGCGACATCCCTGCGCAGGGGCTAACGCCGCCCCTGCTACCAAGGCAAGGGGCATCGCCCCTTGACCCTTTTCCGCTGCCGCGATCCCTGGGAGGGCTTACTGCTTGACGTCGTCCACGATGGCCAGGGTTACGTCAACGTCGATGTACTCGCCGTCGGGGATCTGCTCATTCACGTCAAGGGTGGCAAGACCCGGTACGCGGTAGACCTTCAGGTGCAGTACATCGCCCTCCTTGCTGGCGGCGATGATCTCCTGCAGCTGGCTGGAGGAGGTGATCACCGTGTCGTTCACGTCCACGATGATGTCGCCCGCCTGCAGGCCGGCCTTGTCAGCGGGGCCGTCCTTTTCCACTTCACGGATGTACACGCCGTTGGGCAGATCGCCGTTGCGCAGGGCGCTGCTGCTGGTGTTCATGTTGGTGATGGTCACGCCCAGGCGGGGCTTGCCCACCAGGGTGCTGGTGACGGTTTCGGCGTTCTCGGTGGACTCAGGCAGCTCGGCGGCGGTGACCTTGCCGGACAGCACGTCTTCGATCAGGGGCTTGGCGGCGTTGATCGGGATGCACATGCCGATGCCTTCCACCGTGGTGCCCGAGTAGGCGGAGCCGGTGTACTTCAGGGTGGGGATGCCCATCAGCTCGCCGGTGACCGAGAACATGCCGCCGCCGCTGTTGCCGCTGTTGATGGCCGCGTCGGTCTGGATCATGGTGTTGGTGATGGTTTCGCGGCGGCCGTACTTGTCGTAGGTTTCGGAGGAAATGGAGCGGTCAAGCGCGGACACGATGCCCGTGGTGACGGTGCCGGAGAATTCCTGGCCCAGGGGGTTGCCGATGCAGATGGCCCAGTCGCCCACCTGCAGGGTATCGCTGTCGCCCAGGGCGACGGGAGCGAGCTTCAGCTCGGGCGCCTGCACGATGGCCACGTCCAGGTTCTCGTCGTAGGTGACCAGCACGGCTTCATACTCGGTGGCCTCGGTGTTGCCCTCCTCCATGACGGTGACCTTCAGGCTGCTGGCGTCCTCCACCACGTGGTAGTTGGTCAGCACGATGCCCTCGCCCACCACCACGCCGGAGCCGGTGGCTGCCAGAACCTCCTGCACCTGAGGCTCCGTGGTGGTGCTGTTGCCGCCCCGGCCGCCGTAGCCATAGCCGAAGTAGCCGCCCCAGGTATTGCTGTTGGTGCTGTAGCGCACCAGCTGATAGTTGCTGATGCCCACCACGCTGTCGCGCACCTGGGCGATGGCCTGGGTGAAGGGGCTGGTGACCACCACGGTCTGGGTATTGTCCTCAGCGCTGGCCACGGGGTTCACGCACAGCGTCACGGCGGAACCGATCATCATGCACACGACGGCTACGGCGACGTAGCCCAGCAGGTTCTTCTTCCAACGGGATTTCATAATCAGTCGTCCTCCTTCAGATCGTCAGGGTTCACATGCATCTATCAGCAGAAAAGCACATCCGGGCCGCGAATGGCTTTGCGCGGCTGACGCCATTGCGTCTCCATCCCATGCGCCTCCTTCTTGGTTGATGAGCATAGTATAACCGTTAAGTTTGTCATTGGCATGAACGATATATGAACAAATGGAAGAAAATCATGAATGTCAATCCTGTCCGAGCAGGCAGCGGTACGCCACCGCGCACAGCGAGCCGCTGACGCTGGCGAAGATCACGGCCAGCTCCGCGTGCAGGAGCAGCGCGTTGACCGCCGGCAGCAGCACGATGATCAGCACCGTGAAAATCCACCGCGCCCGGCGGCTGCCGAAGGCCATCGGGGGGATCAGGGTCAGGCACAGGCTGCCCAGGCAGCAGGCCATGGCCGAGCCTGTCCCGTCGGGCAGCTCATGAATGTCAATCCTGTCCGAGCAGGCAGCGGTACGCCACCGCGCACAGCGAGCCGCTGACGCTGGCGAAGATCACGGCCAGCTCCGCGTGCAGGAGCAGCGCGTTGACCGCCGGCAGCAGCACGATGATCAGCACCGTGAAAATCCACCGCGCCCGGCGGCTGCCGAAGGCCATCGGGGGGATCAGGGTCAGGCACAGGCTGCCCAGGCAGCAGGCCATGGCCGGGCCTGTCCCGTCGGGCAGCACCAGCCCCAGGAAGCCCCGGGTCATCGCGCCGATCAGCCCGGGAACGAGCAGCGCCAGCGCCCTGCGGATCCAGGGGACGCCGGCAGGGAGCGTATCGGCGCCCAGGAAGGCAAACAGCCCGCAGACCGGCAGGTAAAGCAGCAGCACATACGGGCGCAGCCGCATCGTCAGCCAGCACACAAGGATCAGGGCCAGCAGCAGTCCCGTGGCCCGGAGGCGATCCTCCGCATGCCGGACGTGCCGGACAAGCCCATCCACCGCCGCGTCCAGCCCGGCAGCGTCCAGGGAGGGGGCAATCAGGCAGACGCGCCCCTCAGGCTCCAGGACAACGGGCAGATCGCCATCCCGCAGGGCTTCCGCGTCCCGGCGGGCAACGATCTCCAGCCCCTGTCTGCGCAGCGCGTCCACCGCCTCCCGTGTGGCAGGGGTGGGCATGTCCTCCACCAGGAGGCTGCCCAGGTAGGTGGTCTCGCCGGGGACGCCGTCGACCATGGGGGCGGTGGCCAGGGCGTAATACGCGCCGCCGGGGAGCTGCTGCAGATCCTCCGCGGTCATGGGGCGCTCGCCGCCGTCCCAGATGCGGCTGCACAGGGGCGCCAGCGCGGCCGCTTCGCCCAGGAAGTAGGCCCGCTGTCCCTTGCCGTCCCGGACAACCCGCCCGGGCACGCCGCCCAGGGAGGTCTCCGCCAGCACGGGGCAGCCCCGCAGGAAGGTTTCCGGCCTAAAGCCCAGGGAGGCGGCAAGCTCCAGCAGCGCGGCCTCGTCGGGCGAGGTGTCGGCCATGACGGTCATGGCGGCGGCCAGCAGCAGCGTGCCGGAGCCGGCGCGCAGCGTCAGCCGGGGAACGGGCGACAGCGGCAGACAGATCTGCGTCACCTCGCGGCAGCCGGCCAGCAGGCTGTCCTCCACCACGATCCGGCGGGGAAAGTCCTCCGGACGGCCCTGAAGCCGCCAGCCGCCGGGCAGCGCGGGCGGCTTTCTTCCCAGGAGGGCGAGTCGGCGGAATATCCTGGTCATGGCGTGCTCCTTTCTCAGTGAATCAGCCCGGGGCTGCGCAGGAACTCGCCGCCCCAGTACAGCGTGCCGGCCAGGGTCTCCACCGTCTGCCCGTCGAAGAAGAAGCG
>JBJEYH010000207.1:0-4152 GCA_051886675.1 Aristaeellaceae bacterium | reverse complement strand
TCTCGGCGGCGCGCTGCGCCACGGTTTCCAGCACCTCGGGGCCGTAGAGGAACTGCGAGCCCACCACAAACCAGAATTCGTAATCCTTCAGAGCCATGTTGTTTCTCCTTCCATCCATGAAAGTCTGCATCGGATGCCGATGAAGCAGCGGATTCCGCCGGCATGCGCAGCGATGCCGTCCTCCTTCCTGCCGATGGTGAAGGGGCGCCGGAAGAAGAACCGGAGAGCGCTCATGCCGTCAAGTCTGCTGTATCAATTATTGTAATCCATACAGGCACATTCTGTCAAATAAAGTCGCCGATTTTCTCTCCGGATGACGCCGCCAACGCCGGACGTTTTTCCCTGTCCGCCGCAGATTCCGGCGTTTTCTTTCTCCGCCCGTCTTGCGCTTCGGGCAAACCTCTGCTACAATGACTTTGCATCCGGGAATAAGCGAATGGAAAATTTCCTGCAAGGAGGAACCACACCATGCGCATCACCCTTCATCCTGAGCAAAGACGCAAGCCGCTGGGCGACCTGTTCGGCGTATTCTTCGAGGATCTCAACCACGCCGCCGACGGCGGACTGTACGCCGAGCTGATCTGCAACCGCGACTTCGAGTTCGACCCGCTGGATCGGGAGGATTACACGCATCTGACTGCCTGGGCGGCCATCGGCAACGCCACCGTGTCCATCAGCACGGAGAACCCGCCCTTCCCCAACAATCCCCACTACGCCGTGGTGAAGGGCAAGCCCGGCTCGGGGCTGTGCAACCTGGGCTTTGGCGAGGGCATTCCCGCCGAGGCCGGCAAGGCGTATCATCTGCGGCTGTGGGCCCGGGCCGACAAGCCCATGACCCTGCGAGTGACGCTGTGCGGCGCGGAGGCCTCCATCCAGCTCGGCAAGGAATGGGCCTGCCACGAGGCCACGCTGACGCCTTCGCAGACCGATCCCGGCGCGCGGCTGTCCATCATCAAGCAGAAGCCCGGCAAAATGGCGGTGGCCTTTGTGTCCCTGATGCCCGAGGACACCTGGCCCGGGCAGGCCTGCATGCTTCGCCGGGACATCGCCCAGGCCCTGGCCGACATGAAGCCCCGCTTCCTGCGCTTCCCCGGCGGCTGCCTGACCCACGACGGCGCGCTGGATCCCGATGCCCGCAACGGCATCTACAACTGGAAGCGCACCCTGGGCCCGGTGGAGAACCGTCCCGGCCGCCGCAACAACTGGGGCTACCATCAGACCATGGGGCTGGGGTTCTACGAGTACTTCCTGCTGTGCGAGGATCTTGACTGCGAGCCGCTGCCGGTGGTCAACGGCGGACTGGATCCCCATCATCTGCGCTTTGCGGAGGGGGAGCTGCTGCAGCAGTACATCCAGGACGCGCTGGATCTGATCGACTTCGCCCGGGGCGGGGCGGATACCCCCTGGGGCAGCGTCCGCGCGCAGATGGGCCATCCCGCGCCCTTCCGGCTGAACTATCTGGCGGTGGGCAACGAGGAGATCCACGAGCAGTTCCATCAGAACATGGCGCTGTTCACCCGGGCCATCCGGGAGAAGGCCCCGGACATCCGCCTGATCGGCAGCTCAGGGCCCTTCTCCCACGGCGAGCCCTACGACATGGGCTGGCGCTACGCCCGGGAGCAGGGGCTGGATCTGGTGGACGAGCACTATTATCAGGCGCCGGAATGGTTCCTGTCCAACTGCGACCGCTATGACGCGCTTCCCGCCGACGGGCCCAAGGCCTTCCTGGGCGAGTACGCCTCCTGGGGCAACACCATGGAGAACGCCCTGGCGGAGGCCGCCTACATGACCGGGCTGCAGCGCGCGCCCGGGGTGGGGCTGGCCTGCTACGCGCCGATGCTGTGCCACGTCAGCTACGTCAACTGGAAGCCGGACATGATCTGGTTCGACAACAGCCGGATGATGAAAACCCCCAACTATCACGTGCAGAGCATGTTCATGCGCCATCAGGGGGACTGCGACGTCCCCGTGGAGGCCACGGACAACGACCTGGGGCCGGAGCTGTCCCGGCGGATCGCGGGCAGGCTGTTCATTCTGGGGGACGAAACCCTGGTGCGGCTCACGGACATCCGCCTGACCACCGCGGAGGGCGAGATCACCCTGCCGGATGCGGAGGTCAGCGACGAGGACGAATGGCCCATCGCCGCCTGCGCGGAGGACTTCCGGCTGGAAATGACCCTGGAGCGGCTTGACGGCCGCAAGGGCATCTACGTCCGCTTCGGCCAGGTGGACGAGGAAAACTACTACCAGTGGACGGTAGGCGGCTGGCAGAATTCCGACTCGGCCCTGGAGCACGTGGAGCATGACCGGAACACCTGCCTGACCCAGAGCAACCTCTACATGCAGGACGGCCGCGCCTACCGCCTGGTGCTGGAGGTGCGGGGCCGGGAGATCGTCACCCACGTCAACGGCCAGGAGCTGAACCGGGTAACCGAACGGCCCCTGCGGCTGCGTCCGCTGTACCTGGCGGCCAGCGTGGAGGACGCCACCGGCGACGTGATCCTCAAGGCGGTGAACGTGCAGGCCGGCGCGGTGACGGCGGATATCGCCCTCCCCTGCCGGAGCGCGACGGTGGAGACGCTCTGCGCGCCGCCGGAGGCCGTCAACAGCCTCGACACCCCGGACGCCGTCGCCCCGACGGTCACCCGGTGCGACGCCGACGGCGGGCTGACATACGCCTTCCCCGGCCATTCCGTGACCATCCTGCGCCTGCACCGGTAAAACGGCATGCCCTGCTTTCCCGCCACGGGGGAGCAGGGCTTTTCCGCGAATGGCCGGCGTATCCGGCGGCACGCAAAAAAAGTGGCCCGAAGGCCACTTTTTTTCATGCGCGTTACCGGCTGGAGTAGTTGGGGGCTTCCTTGGTGATGGAGATGTCGTGGGGATGGCTCTCGGCCAGGCCCGCGCTGGTGATCCTGATGAACTCCGCATTGTTGCGCAGATCGTCGATGGTGCGCGCGCCGCAGTAGCCCATGCCGGAGCGCAGGCCGCCCACCATCTGGAAGATGGTATCCGCCAGCAGGCCCTTGTAGGGCACGCGGCCCTCCACGCCTTCGGGCACCAGCTTCTTGGCGTCCTCCTGGAAGTAGCGGTCCTTGGAGCCGTGCTCCATGGCGCCCAGGGAGCCCATGCCGCGGTACACCTTGAAGGAACGGCCCTGGTAGATTTCCGTGGCGCCGGGGGCCTCCTCGGTGCCGGCCAGCATGGAGCCCAGCATCACGCAGGAGCCGCCGGCCGCCAGGGCCTTGACGATGTCGCCGGAATACTTGATGCCGCCGTCGGCAATGACGCGGATGCCGTACTTGTCGGCCTCCTCCGCGCAGTCGGACACGGCGGTCACCTGGGGCACGCCGATGCCGGCCACCACGCGGGTGGTGCAGATGGAGCCCGGGCCGATGCCCACCTTCACGCAGTCGACGCCCGCGGCGATCAGGTCGTGGGTGGCGGCGGCGGTGGCCACGTTGCCGGCGAAGAGCTGGATGTCCGGGAAGCGCTTGCGAATCTCCTCCACCTGGCGCAGCACGCCCACGGAATGCCCATGGGCCGTGTCGATGGAGATCACGTCCACCTTGGCTTCCACCAGGGCGGCAATGCGGTCGAACACGTCGCGGGTCACGCCCACCGCCGCGCCGCACAGCAGACGGCCCTTGGCGTCCTTGGCGGAGTTGGGATACTTGTGGCTCTTCTCGATATCCTTGATGGTGATCAGGCCGCGCAGGTTGCCCTCCGCGTCCACGATGGGCAGCTTCTCGATGCGGTGGCGGGCCAGGATCTGCTTGGCCTCCTCCAGGGTGGTGCCCTCGGGGGCGGTGATCAGGTTCTCGCTGGTCATGACCTCGCGGATGGGCCGGGTATAGTCGGTTTCAAAGCGCAGATCGCGGTTGGTGAGGATGCCCACCAGCTTGCCATCCCGGGTGATGGGCACGCCGCTGATGCGGTAGCGGCCCATGAGGTCCTCCGCATCCTGAATGAGATGGTCGGGCGAAAGGAAGAAGGGATCGGTGATGACGCCATGCTCGGAGCGCTTGACCTTGTCCACCTGCGCGGCCTGCTCCTGGATGCTCATGTTCTTGTGGATGATGCCCAGGCCGCCTTCGCGGGCCATGGCGATGGCCATGCGGGCGTCCGTCACGGTATCCATGGCGGCGGACA